>CAYVVB010000222.1:0-3909 GCA_964454955.1 uncultured Bradyrhizobium sp.
CACGCTTACAAAGGCGCCGCCCCAGCGGCCGACCTTCGCCTCCATCTCGCCGGCCATTGACTGTGTGGGATGGACTCCGAGTTGCGATCGCGGCAGAATTCCGTAGGACAGAAGCGTCACGAGAACGAGTAGCGCAAGCACGATCAGAAACCCGAAAATGGTCGCGATGCCGATGTCTGCTCGGCGCTCGGCGTAGCGGGAGTAGACGCTCGCGCCCTCCACGCCGACAAAGACGAAGACGGTGAGCAGCATCGTGCTGCGGACTTGGCCGAGCACGCGGCCGACATCCGGCGGTTCTGCGCCCCAGAAATTCGCGGAGAAGAGCGTGCCGTCGAGCGCGACCGCAGCCACGGCGATGAACAGGAGTATGGGGATGATCTTGGCGTAAGTCGCGATCGTGTTAAGCGCGGCCGCACCCCGGATGCCGTGCAAGACCAGGACGTGCACGCCCCACAGAAGCAGCGATGCAGATGCGATCGCGATCGCCGTCGTTCCGTCGCCGAAGGCGGGAAAGAACTGTCCGAGCGTAGCTTTGATCAGAATCAGACAGGCGACATCGGCGAGGCAGCAGCCGATCCAGTAGCCCGCTGCCGAAGCAAAGCCGATATATTCGCCGAAGCCGGCCTTAGCGTAGGCGTAGATGCCGGCATCGAGATCGGGCCTGCGCCGCGACACCGACTGGAACACGAAGGTCAGCATGAGCATGCCGGTACCCGCGATTGCCCAGGCAATCATTGCACCGAGCGCGCCGGTTACCCGGCCGAAAGACGCCGGGAGCGCGAAAATTCCGGAGCCGACCATCGAGCCGACCACAAGCGCGATGAGCGCATTGCGCGTGAGCTTGTGAGTTGGGGCGTCGACTGAAGGCGCCATTCGGCCACGTGCCTTTCAGGCCAAAGCGACGGGGCCACCAGGTGCGGCTGATCCGTCATAACGAGATTAGCGACGGCGTTCCCTCCGCGTATCAGGGATTCACTGCAGCCGGGCGGCGCCGAAACCAAGCACGCTCGACAGCCGCATTCGACTCGGGGACGGCAGTGTCCTCCAGATGGCGACGCATGAGGGATGCCGGTCGCTTACGCCGCCGGGCGCTCCGCGGTCCCTGCAAGTGCATCGCGCAGGAGCTTTTCCTTGGTTTCGTCCAGCGACGTCTTCAGCACGACGCCCCCGGCGTCCTTGATTCCATTGAGCACCTTGTCCGCGGTCATGCTCTTGACCAGCACGAAGAGGGCGGCGTTGCCGGGCTGCAGTGTGGCGGACAGCTCCTTCATGAAGGAGTCATTGATGCCAAAATCCGAAAGCGCGCCGCCCAGCGCACCGGACGCGGCGCCAACGGCGACGCCGAGGATCGGGTTGAGGAAGAGCACTCCGATCAGCAGGCCCCAGAAGCTACCTGTCATCGCACCGACGGCCGTCGTGTTGACGAGTTGATTAAGCTTAATGCTGCCGGAGTCGGTCTTCACGGCAATGACAGCGTCGCCGATCGTTATGAGATACTCCTTCTGAAACGTGAGCAGTCGCTGACGAACCTCCTCGGCCTTCGCCTCGGTCGGGTACACGATTGCCACCAGATCAGACATTGAGACCTCCCGCTGAAACGGCTCTCGGTCAGGTTCGGCCCTTTCGGCCATGCCTTCGAATAGCGCGCTCAACCGGCGTCAGACATCCGAGAAAACCCGGAGATCATGAGACGGCTGTTCCTTAGTCCAAAGCGATGAAATCGCGCGCAGACGCCGGGAGCTTTGCAAGGGAATTCCTGGGCCTCGCAGTAGGTATTCACCCGATAGGCCGAACCCGGTGCCAGGCGCATGGTTCTGCAGGGTCAGCGACGATTGTTCCAACCCTCGCGGTTCGAGGCCTTTGCATGAGTACGACGTCATCAATTCAGAAGCTGTCGTTGTTCGCGCTGACCGGTATGGTGGTCGGCTCGATGGTCGGTTCCGGGATATTTTCGCTCCCGCGCACTTTCGGGATAGCGACCGGACCGTTCGGGGCCATCTTTGCCTGGTGCATCGCCGGCGGCGGCATGTACACGCTGGCGCGCGTGTTTCAGTTCCTGGCCGAGCGCAAACCCGCTCTCGACGCCGGTGTTTATGCATACGCGAAGGAAGGATTCGGCGACTATCCCGGCTTCCTGTCGGCGTTCGGCTATTGGATAGGCAGCTGCATCGGCAACGTATCGTACTGGGTCCTGATCAAATCGACCTTGGGGGCATTCTTCCCGGTCTTCGGCGACGGCAATACGGTGGTGGCGATCATCGTCGCTTCGGCCGGAATTTGGCTATTTCATTTCATGATCCTGCGCGGCGTTCAGCAGGCCGCGGCCATCAACACCGTTGTTACCGTCGCCAAGATCGTGCCGATCCTTGTGTTTATCGTCATTCTCGTCTTTGCATTCAAAGCCGATCTGTTCGCCGCCAATTTCTGGGGCGGGGAGGGCATGCCGCACAAGAGCCTGTTCGCTCAGATCCGAGCGACGATGCTGGTGACGGTCTTCGTCTTTCTCGGCATCGAAGGGGCAAGCGTCTATTCGCGTTATGCCAAAAGACGCACGGACGTCGGTGCCGCGACAGTCATCGGGTTTGTGCTCGTCACGACCCTGATGGTGCTTGTGACCATGTTGCCGTATGCCGTTCTTGCGCGTGCCGACATCGCGGGGATGCGGCAGCCATCGATGGCGACGGTACTCGAAGCCGTGGTCGGTCATTGGGGCGCCGTCTTCGTCAGTGTTGGCCTGCTGGTCTCGGTCCTGGGCGCGTATCTCGCCTGGTCTCTGATTTGCGCGGAGGTTCTTTCGGCTGCAGGCCGGACCAAGGACATGCCCGCGCTGTTCGGGACGGAGAATGCGAACAAGGTGCCGGCTGCCGCCTTGTGGCTGACCAATATCGTTGTGCAGCTCTTCGTCATCAGCACTTATTGGTCTCGGGATGCATTTTCGCTGATGCTCAATTTGACGAGCGTCATGTCGCTTATTCCGTTCTTACTCGTAGCGGCGTTCGGGCTCCTGCTCGTCATGCGCGGCGAAACCTACGAGACAAACGGCCGCGATCGCCGTCGTGACACGGTCTTTTCCGGAATCGCCGTCGTCTATACGCTATTTCTGATTTACGCCGCTGGAATGAAGTTCCTGCTGCTGTCTGCGATTCTCTATGCACCGGGCACGGCCCTCTATTTCTGGGCGCGCACGGAGCAGAAGGCGCGGGTCTTCACACTTGCCGAGTGGGTCATCTTTGTCGCGGCCGCGATAGGCTGCGTCGTCGGCGTTCTCGGGCTATTCACCGGCTACATCACCATCTAGCCAAAGGCACACTCAGGCAGGACATTGCAAATGCCAACGCAAACGCCCGTAACAGGTCAGTTCGGAGTGCATTCGGAAGTCGGACAGCTGCGCAAGGTCATGGTCTGTTCCCCGGGCCGTGCCCATCAGCGGCTCACGCCTTCAAACTGCGACACCTTGCTGTTCGACGACGTGCTGTGGGTGGACAATGCCAAGCGCGATCACTTCGATTTTATGCAGAAGATGCGGGATCGCGGCATCGAAGTCGTCGAGATGCATAATCTGCTGGCCGAGACCGTGGCCATACCCGAGGCGAAAAACTGGATACTCGACAATCAGGTCGTGCCAGATCAGGTGGGCCTCGGGCTCGTCGACGAACTGCGGGGCTATCTCGAAGGCCTCAAGCCGCGCGAGCTTGCGGAGACGCTCATCGGAGGCGTGTCGACCCACGACTTTCCCGACGCCCACGGTGGCGAAATGCTCAGACTCGTCCGCGAAGCCGCAGGCATGACCGAATACCTGCTGCCGCCGCTTCCGAACACCTTGTATACGCGCGATACCACCTGCTGGATCTACGGCGGCGTCACGCTCAATTCGCTGTACTGGCCGGCGCGGCACGAGGAGCCGATCCT
>CAYVVB010000223.1:0-2291 GCA_964454955.1 uncultured Bradyrhizobium sp.
GATCAGGCATCGCATCAAACTTTGTTTGTCATTGCCGCATACAACTTCCAGATATAGCATCTGTTGCAAACAACTATCAAGAAGCGGGGAAGGATGCCATGTCCATCGACTTCGAAATTCCAGCCGAAGCCAAGGCCGTTCGCGCAAGAGTGCGCAAATGGGTGCATGATGAGTGCATCCCAGCGGAAAAGGAACTGGACAGCAAGCCGCTCGACGAGGTGCTCGGCAAATTGAGAGCCAAAGCGCGCGCACAAGGCCTCTGGTGCCCGTTCGTGCCGAAGGAATATGGCGGCATGGGGCTTGGTCCCCTTGCGAACGCGCTTGTGCAGATGGAACTGGGCGAAAGCATGCTCGGTGCGCTTTCGATGAACACGCAGGGGCCGGACGATGCTTCGATGCTGACCATCCTCGAGCACGGCACGCCGTACCAGAAGGACAAGTTCCTGAAGCCGCTGCTCAATGGCGAAAAGCGCATCTGCTTTTCTATGACGGAGAAGGCCGCCGGCGCGGACGCCACCGGCATGCAGACCACGGCGGTGAAGGATGGCAACGAGAACTATATCCTGAATGGAGAGAAGTGGTTTTCCTCCTCGGCAAGCGTCGCCGACCTTGCGCTGGTGATGGCGAAGACCGATCCCAACGCACCGCGCCACAAGCAGTTCTCCACCTTCATCGTCGAACTGCCCAATCCGGGATATCGCATCAAGCGCAACATCGCCAACATGGCGATCGAAGGTCCGCACCATGACGTGCTCTCGGGCGGCCACTCCGAGATCGAGATCAGGGATCTGAAAGTGCCCGCCGATAACTTGGTCGGCGGCGAGGGCAACGGCTTTGCCATGGGGCAGCACCGCCTTGCCTACGGCCGCCTGCGTCACGGCATGCACAACATCGCCAAAGCGCAACGCGCACTCGACATGGCGGTGGCGCACGTCACCAAACGCTCGACCTTCGGCGTGCTGCTCGCCGACCGCCAGGCCGTACAGTTCATGCTCGCCGAATGCGCAAGCCAGCTCTATATCGGCCGCCTGATGCTCTTGCACATCGCCTACAAGGCGGAAAAGGGACTGGACCTGCGGCAGGAAAACTCCATCGCAAAGGTGTACCTCGCGCACATGGTGCATCACGTGATCGACTCCGCGATTCAGTTGCACGGCGCGCTCGGCTTCAGCCAGGATACTATCCTGGCGAAATGGTACACCCAGGTCCGCTCGCAACGGCTCGTCGATGGTCCCGACGAGGTGCACAAATGGAAGGTCGGCCGCAACGTCATCAAGGCGTTCCGCGAGCACGGCACCACCGCGGCGGCGGCCGGTGGGGATTTGCTGTAAGCTCAGGACCGTCATTCCGGGGCATCGCGGAGCGATGAACCCGGAATCTCGAAGCAAGGAACACGATTTTTAATAAGCGCTAGATTCCGGATCGACGCGCACGCGCGTCGTCCGGAATGACGGTATGCTATGAACCCGCCCTCTCCCGTTCCACCGCCTGCCAGGCGATGTCGCGCCGGCAGAAACCGTCCGGCCAATTGATGCGATCGATCGCCTGATAGGCGCGCACCTGGGCCTCCGTGATCGTCTCACCGAGCGCGCAGACGTTCAGCACGCGCCCGCCATTGGCAAGGATGGCGCCGTCCTTCGCGGCCGTGCCGGCGTGAAAGATCTCGACCCCCTCGACCTTGGCAGCCTCATCCAGTCCATCGATGCGGCCACCCTTCTTGTAGTCGCCGGGATAGCCCTTCGCCGCCATGACCACTGTCACCGCGCTTTCCGGATACCAGCGCAGGTCAAAGTGTTTCAGCTCGCCGTCGCAGGCGGCAAGAAGCGCCGGCACGATGTCCGACATCATGCGCAGCATCAAGACCTGGCATTCAGGATCGCCGAAGCGGACATTGAACTCGAACAGTTTCGGGCCATCGGCCGTCAGCATCACACCAGCGTAGAGCACGCCGTGAAATGGCGTGCCGCGCGCCTTCATGCCGGCCACCGTGGGCAGGATGATCCTGTTCATGATCTGGTCGTGGATTTCGCCCGTCACGAACGGCGTCGGCGAATAGGCGCCCATGCCGCCGGTGTTCGGGCCCTGATCGTGGTCGAACACGCGCTTGTGGTCCTGGGCCGAAGCCAGCGGAATTGCGGTCTCGCCGTCACACAGCGCGAAGAAGCTGACTTCGCGGCCTTCCAGGAATTCCTCGATCACGACCTCGGCGCCGGCCTTGCCGAATGCGCCCTCGAACATCGTGGCGATGGCGTCCTCGGCTTCGCGCAACGTCTTGGCCACGACCACACCCT
>CAYVVB010000224.1:0-10278 GCA_964454955.1 uncultured Bradyrhizobium sp.
GGGATTTCTGGCTCGGGCCCTCAGCCCCAGCGGGATCGGTGAAGAAGAGGTTGGTCCTGGTCCCCGATAGCGGGTGCCCCCTCTTGAAATCTTGGCAGGTCAACCTAATTCGTCGACCGCCGGGCGCCTGAAGGGCCCGGCGCGGGCGCCGGCGGTGTCCGGCGGCTGCTCATTTCCATGTTGCTCAATGGAGGATATGGCCATGAGAAACCTCAATCTCGATCCCTTCTGGCGCAGCAGCGTCGGATTCGACCGCCTTTTCGACCTGGTCGACCAAAGTCTCCGGTTCGGGCCGGAGGACAACTACCCGCCCTTCAACATCAATCGGACGGGCGAGAATGCCTACCGGATTTCCCTGGCGGTAGCGGGCTTCAAGCCCGAGCAGCTCTCCATCACCGTCGATCAGGACGCCCTGATCGTGGTCGGCCGCATGGACAAGGCCGATGCCAGCGGCGATTTCCTGCACCGCGGAATTGCAGCACGACCCTTCGAGCGGCGGTTCAACCTCGCGGAATACGTCGAGGTGAAGGGCGCTAAACTGACCGATGGGCTGTTGCAAATCGAGCTGGTGCGCGAGGTGCCAGAGGCGATGAAGCCCCGGCGCATCGCCATCAACAGCGGACCGGCGCAGGATAACGTCCGCACCATCGAGCATCAGGCCGCCTGAAGCGGCTTCCCGCACCCAAGTTGGCGTACTCGGTCCCTGACCGGGCGCGCCACTCGTGGAGAACGCTTATGGACAACACTCGCAAGACCGAGACCAACTTCGATATCAATGCACTGCTGCACCCGGCCGCTGCCTATGAGCAGCCAATGGACGTGCTGCATGACACGGACCTGTCGCTAAACGAGAAGCGTGCCATTCTCGCTTCGTGGGCTTCAGACGCCTGTGCCATCGAGGCGGCGCCAGAGTTGCGTCGACAGGGGAACGGGCGGCCCGTCTCCTTCGACGACATCATGGAAGCGTTGAAAGTCCTCGATGGGGAGGCGCACGCCCGTACGGACTACGGTAAACTGGTGAACCGGGTTCGCCGGGTTCGCGATCTCCACGGCCGCGGTCAGGGTGGCAGTGGCGGAATCTTCCTGTCCTAGCCGGAACTGGAGGCCCGCGGCTGTCCATCTTCACGGTCGGCCGCGGACTTCCAATTAATATGTCGGCTTGGCGGCGCTGCTACAAATCAGCATGTGTAAGTTGATCGCGGCCTGTATCCACGGAGTCTGCAGTTGGACCCCATTGCGGATCTGATCGGACAGGGCGCTTAGGGCCGCTCGTGACCGGCGACGGACATCGGTCAGGCTAGGCGATCGAGTCGCACCGTTCGGATACGATCTGACTACCGCCCCTCGCTCGTCGTGAAAGCCGCAACGCGAAGAAGTCCTCGGTGCATTTCGGGAGAACGCGCGAGGCACTTGCCGTCTGCCCCCTTCTCGCGATTGCTCAAGCGCAGTCTTCGCTTCATTGTTTGACGTGCGTGACGCCGTTGCGAGCAGATTTGACACGAGCGTGCGAAAGCAAAACGTAAACCGTCAAGGCCAGTAACAGTCCCAGAATCCAAGCGAAAGAATAAATGCTGCTCCAGAGCCCGGAAAATGCGGGAAACGACTCCGGCGCAACGGCGTGGAGGAGGCCAGGTACGTTCGGCGCGATTCCGAGTGCGACCGCGGCCACCGCCTGCATATTCCAACCCTTGAAATACGAATAACGTCCCTCGGGCTCGTAAAGCGCCTCAAGCGAAAGCTTCGTATGGCGGATCAGCCAATAGTCGCCAATCATGACGCCGCAGATCGGTCCGAGAAATGCGGAGTAGCCCGTTAGCCACACAAAGATGTAGCCGTGAGGATCCTCAAGAAGTTTCCAGGGAAATATTGCTGCGCCGATCAATGCCGCTACATAAGCGCCCCGACGATACGTGAATCGTTTTGGCCACACTGACGCGAGGTCGAATGCCGGCGCCACCAAGTTTGCCGCAATGTTGACGGACATCGTGTCCAGCAGAATCATGGCAAGACCGAACCCTATCAACGGTCCGGAGAAATGCCCCGCGAGCTCGACCGGATCCCATATGGCCCTCCCGAAGAGAACCACGGTCGCCGCCGTCGTGACGACGCTTACGGCCGCAAGGCCGCCCATTGGACCGGGAAGTCCTAAAGTCTGTCCAACCACCTGGTCCGCCTGAGTGCGTGCGAACCGCGTGAAATCCGAAATGCTGAGCGCCATAGGCGACCAACTCGCTATCATGGCAGTGAGCGACGGCCAAAAGATGCTCCAGAATTGGACGTTGTTGGAAATGCCAGTCGAAGTGGCGCCTGGTAACGACCACAGTGCGAAAAACCCATCGGGCGTCGACCTCAAGGCCCAAACAACCATAACTGCGCAAACGATTAGTTTGATCGGGGCCGTCCATGTCTCCAGACGGCGGATCGCGTTCAAGCTGTTGCCTATGAAAGCGATCTGAAGGAGCCAGAAGAGGGCAAATGCGATCAATTGGAAGACGTTGATGCCCAGGCCGCGGAGCGGAGGACCTTCCAGAGGATGTCCGACCAGAAGGACAGCAAGTGCGAGAAGGACCTTCGCGCCAATCCAGGTCTGTATTCCAAACCATCCAAAGGACACGGCCGCTCGCGCCAGCGCGGGAAATGCAGCCCCGCGCATCCCGAACGATGACCGGACCGCAACCGCAAACGGGATTCCGTAGCGACCGCCAATGTGACTAATGAGCAGAATCGGAAAGAGAACAATCAGATTGCCGAGCAGGATCGTTATTACAGCTTGTTCCGGCGACATCCCAATGGCAATCAATTGCCCGCCCAACATGTACGCCGGCACGTTGATGACCATGCCCAACCACAAGGCGGTGAAATTCCACCATCGCCAGGTACGCTGAATCGTTGTGGTCGGGGCGATGTCGGCATTCGAGAGCGCATTCGGCCGTAACGACCAATCATCTCGCCCGTGGTCAACATGTCCGAGCACCGGTTTTTCGGACGAAGAAAGCTCTGCGGAGGTTGGCTTCATTGTCGGCTCGCCGACAGCATGCGCCCGCTGGCGTGGATCAATCCGCGCGCCGCAATCAGGTCCCGACTGTCAAAACCTTCTTCGAAGGTGCCATAGAGCTGCTCCAGCTTTTCAACTTCGGTTGGGGCCGCCCATCGACCTCCCAGCTTTACGAGACCGGCCTGTGCTCGCAACTGCCAGATCAGCGCAGCCTGATCCTGCGCAAGCGTCAGAGCGTCACGATAGTAGCTCGACGCCGCCTGTGCGTCCGGGACGGGGCCGCTTCCGACGATATCGCCCTTAATTCTGAGGATGTCCGCAATATGAATTCGATCGCCGATCCGCTTGGCTTCGGAGATCGCATGGTCGATTCTGCGAGCCGAAGCTTGGAATTGTCCGGCCCGAAAGAGAATTTCTGCGGAAAGGCTGAGAATGCGTGGAACGAGCACGTCGTAGCGGTCATATTGCAGGCGGTCGATAGCCTCATCCATCATGCTTGCACCCGCCGAATAATCCCCCTCCCGAGCCGTCAACCAGCCTTTCCAGGCGAGTCCGACCGCGAGGTACGGCTTCAATGAATGGCGAGCGGCAATGTTTTGGAGTCGACTGATCAATCTCTTGGGCAGGCTGTATTCGCCGAATTCGATGAATATCGGTGGAGTCCAAACAAGATAGAAGCAGATGCTCGCCGTGTGACCTCGATCTGCCGTATCGTCACTGAGCGCTATAGCGACGTCGCGACCCTGATCGAGAGACCCGCCTAACCAAAGCGCGCGCGATAATACGCTTGCGGCACGGATCCGATGATCATATCCAAAGTGCACGCGGCTTATCACGTCCGCGGTTACCGACGGGTAGCGGGCGGAGTCGCAGCAGCGGGCGGCGTCAGACTGATGCCCCGCAAAGTGCTGCGAAAGGCCGAGCAACCATTCGGCGAGCACGCGATGCGCTGTCGAAGATAAGTCGTTTGCGACGGCCACCGCCTTCTTTGCCAGTACAAGGGCTTCATCCGCGTGACCCATCCGCTGAACCTGCATGTGAAGCAGGCCTAATGCCCGGAACGCTTGGTAAGGCAACCCAAGCGATTCTGAGATTTGGGTCGCGCGCGCGAGAGCGCCGCGGGCGTCGTCACTGTTTCCGTTGGTGGCCATGAGCGACCAGCCATGACAGAGCAGCAGCTCCGCCTCGGCCTGGGCTCCCATGGACTTGCGATCGATCAGCGTGAGGCCGCGCCCCGCCCAGTATGAGCATTCCGTATATAATGACAGTTCCAAAAAGACAGGCGCCGCCAGCCTCGCAAGCGCCGCGGCGAGGTCTCTTTGGTCTCTTAGAGAGAAGCTCCACTCGAGAGCGAGGCGGATATTCGACAAGTAGTCGCCGGTGCCCGCCAGCACGACCGTCCTTAGACTGTCGCCGGATGCGGCGTCTGCCTTCAGGAGCGCGTCGTGATAATAACGTGCGTGTGCCTCCGCTACGGCATTGTAGTCGTTATCTTTGTAAAGTTTTTCCCTCAGATAGGCTCGGGTCGTATCCAGCAGGCGGTACCGCACGCTCGTCCCGTAGACCACGGGATGAATGAGAGATTTCCCGACGAGGCTAGCGATCCCTTCGTGAACGGCTTCGGCGCTGTGCCCATTGGTCGTGCAAAGGGCCACAGCGACGTTGGCCGTAACTTCGCCTGCGGCTACGGCCAGGTTTCGCAGAATGATCTGCTCCGGCGGTGGCAGAAGCCTGTAGCTCCAATCCAGCATCGCACCGAGCGTTTGATGGCGGAATGGTGCGGTTCGCCGTCCCGGCCAAGACATCGTCAGCCGGTTATCCAGCTCGGCAGTGATACCTTCCAGGCCAAAGGAGCCGACCCGGCCCGCCGCAAGCTCGATCGCCAAGGCGAGGCCGTCCAACCGGTGACAAATCGCCGCGACTATTGGCGCCTCGCTGTCGGTCAAGGTGAATGGTCCGCGGCTCGACTCGACACGCTCCAAGAACAGTTGCACGGCTGCAAATTGCGATATGGCGGCGGCCGTCGAGCTCGCCTCCAAAGGAGGCAAAGGCAAGCCCGCGAGGGGATAGACATATTCGCCTTCAGCGCGAAGGGCTTCGCGACTTGTCGCCAAAATGTGGATGCCCTGTGCACCCGCAAATATGGATTCGGCAAACTGGGCCAATGATTCAATCAGATGTTCGCAGCTGTCGAGGACGAGCAAGACCCGGTCGTCTCGCAGATAATCAAGGATCGCAGTGGCGGGGTCTCGCCCGCGAATATCAAGTCCTAATGCCAGCGCCACCGTGCCAGCCACCAGGCGTTCATCGCTGAGCGCGGCAAGGTCGAAGAAATAGATCGCATTCCCGAAAGCGGGACCCAGCTCTTTCGCGACGGCCTTTGCGACCGTTGTTTTTCCTACGCCTCCGGGCCCAACAACCGTGACCCATCTATGATTACCCAGCGCTGCGCGGATCCCGGCCACCTCGGTCTGTCTTCCAATTATCCTGGGCAACTGTGGCGGCAGCTTAAATGTCTGGCTGTAGTCACTTTCACCAGACCGAATGACTTTGTCTTGCGATATCCGGAGAGGGTGGACGAACCGATAGCCGCGACCTTGGATGTTCGAGATAAAGCGGTCGCCCTCGGAGTCACCGAGCGCGCGCCGGAGGGCCGCCAATTGGACGCGGACGTTGTTTTCCTCGACCGTAAGGCCGGCCCACACGATTGACAGCAGTTCGCGGACTCCGACGACATGGTCCGCCCGCTCTACAAGCGCGATCAAGAGGTCAAGCGCCCGGTCTCCGATGACAACGGCCGACCCGTTGCGCTCCAATGTGCGACTTGAAGCATCGAGACGGAAGTCGCTGAACTCATAAATGATGTGCGGCGGCTGGCCCTTTTCCGGCAATGTCTGAGCGAAATTTGGCGACCCGACATATTCCTGTGTCGATGGATTCGTTGGGACACCGTCGCGTTGCGCGTCTCCCGTTTTCGCTTCTTTGTCTGTCCTGCGGTCGGGGGCCATCGTTGCATCACTCTCGCCGATAGACAGCCTGAACGATGATCGCGCGACCGTCGGCAATGTTGCGTGCCATCCCCGCCGCAAGCCGCCGAAAGTCGGCGCCGACTGAAAAAGGCCTGAAACCGTTGCCCGTGTCGCCACCACTCGCCAAACCTGTGTACCACGCAGCGCAAGCAGAGCTCTTGTCGATCCATGACATCTTCCGGAACCCGAGCTTCGACAGCAGGCCATGTGTTGCCTCTGGCGACATGAGAAAACTCGTCTCCGGCCCGCGGGCCCACGGAACGGGAAAGTGCAGCGGTGCGCTGCCGCCCTCAAGAACGTCATAAAACGCGAGCTTGCCTCCTGTCCTCAGAACACGGCGTGCTTCGCTGTAAAAAAGGGATCGGTTGGTGATGTTCATCGCGGCATGCTGGGTCCAGACGATATCGAACGCCTGGTCTGGAAACGAAAGCTCCAGTGCGGATCCGCAGACAAATGATACATTGCCCCGCGCCTTGAGAGAATGAGCCAGCGTCGCAGCGGCTCGGACAAATGAAGGAGTGAGGTCAACTCCGACGACTGTGCAATTGTATCGGTCTGCGAGATACCGGGCAGGCCCTCCAAGGCCTGACCCGAGGTCGAGTATCGAATCGTCGCGGCGGATCGATAATGCCTCTGCCATCTCGACTGTCGCGTCGAAGCCGCGGGCATGCAGCTGGTCGAAGGATGAAAGCGCCGCCGAGGTCAAAGCATCGCGGGGCCCGCCTTCAAGGATCGCTCGGGCGGCCGCCTCGGTATCGTGTCGGGAATAATGTCCCCGCACAGAGGCACTCTGATCCAAATCCGATCGCATATGATTTTAGCGCCGCTCAGCCGCTTGGGCAGGTCTGCACCCCCTGCGAGCCCAATATTCGCGCTTGTCGCCCGCCTGCGCTACCGGCGACCCCACGAATTAGCGACTTTTAGCATCTCCTGACTTACGCAACCTCGCGACGAGCCCCACAATGCGACGTGTCCGCTGCGTCGCAATTCTTGTCTCTGCACTTCGGGAGAGTATGTGTGTTTACAATCGACTAGCGCCATTCGGGCGCAAACCGAACACTGCTCGCCATCGTTGCGCACGCTCTCGGGGGCGTCTTGGCGCCGTCCGGGCGGCCACACACGCCCCGCCCGGGATGCGAACTCAATCGGACAGCAATCGAGAAAAGGCCCAGGTCAGTGGCAGCTATTCTGTTAGTTCACGGCGCATGGCTCGACGGTTCCAGCTGGGTGAAAATCCTGCCTGACCTCAAGGGCAATAGTTACTCGATCGTCGCCGTACAATTGCCGCTCACGAGCCTGCAGGAAGATGCCGCCACTGTGCGACGCGCTATGGCGCGAGAAGATGGGCCCGTGCTCCTTGTCGGCCATGGCTATGGCGGTTCGGTTATTACTGCGGCCGGCAACACGGACCAGGTCAAAGGGCTGGTTTTTGTCGCCGGGTTTGCACCCGATGCTTCTGAATCAGCGGCCTCATTACTCACCATGGTTCCGAAAGCTCCGCTGGCCGGCGAGATGCGGTCGGACTCGAACGGTTACATCAGACTCACTGCCAAAGGGATACGCGAAGATTTCGCTCAGGATTTGACGGCCACGGAGAAGGAGGCGCTGATTGCCGGTCACGCACCCACCTCGATCAGCGCCTTGAGCGGAGCGATCGAGGAGTGCGCGTGGCGCCGCCCCGTCCCCAAATGGTACCTCGTCACGGAGAATGACAGAACCGTCCCCCCGCAGTTGCAGCACATGATGGCGGCAAAGGTTCACGCTCAGACCGTTACAGTGCGGGCGAGCCACGTCGCGATGCTCTCCCGCCCTGATGTTGTCGCGACGATGGTCGGCGACGCCGCCAACGCGGCATTCCGGCGTATCTAATAGGAAAATGGGCGACGGCGTCACGCCGTCCGCAAATCAGATCAGTGGGACCCAAAGCGGTGCTGCGAGAGTCCGCCTTGATCTGAGTGCCGTATGCACGCTCTGAGGAACAGACTCTGTTCCGAATCGATCAGCGCGCTCCACGCGGCCGCAAAAGGTGTGCTCTTCGCATCCGCAAAAAATGATTGGAGCCGAGCCGAACGCCTCTGGTGAACTCAGCGATGGAGATCGCGCACCCGAGCTCCTCATCAATAAATGTGCTTGTGAGATGGACTTGCCAAACGATGTGCGCGCGGTGGGCGGTCAGACCAGATTGCGGAAACGGGCAGGCGTCGTTCCGACTTCGCGCCTGAAACGGGTCGTCAGATGGCTCTGGTTGCCGAAGCCCGCGGCGAGCGCGATCTCGGCGATCGACATCTTGCCGCCGGCGAGCAACTTCTTGGCCTGCTCGACGCGTTGGCGCACGATGTAGCGGTGCGCGCCGATGCCGGTGGAGGCGAGGAACGCGCGCGAGAAATGCGAGCGGCTCACGCCCGCCACGCCGGCGAGGTCCGACAGCGTGATGCTGTCCGACAGGTGCGCCTGGATGTAATCCTTGACGAGACGCAGGCGCCACGGGGCGAGCCCGCCGGTGCAGCGGCTCGTGGACTGCCTGCTGCAGAGCCGCAACGTGCGGATCGTGATCTCGTAGCACAGGCTTTCCACCAGGAGCCGGCTGAGCGGTCCCGGACGATCGAGTTCGCCCTGCAACGCGCGCATCTGGCTGGCGACCGCGCCGTCCTTCAGATCGTGTCGATAGGGCAGTTCGCCGGCATTAAGCGGGAATGCATTATCGTCTTCGCCGTCGAGGATGTCGCGGTCGAGCAGGAGGAGCACGTGCCGGATTCGCGACGGGTAATCGGCCGCGCCTTCGAGCCGGTGTCCGGCCGGAATGAGCATGATCTGCCCGATCGTGCTGCCGCTGACGTTGCGCGTGCCGCCTTCATAGCGAAGGGTCGTCGACGTATTCGCGCCTTCGAGGTGCAAAGCGATCGTGTGCCGGTTCAGGCAGTGCGCGAAGCGCGTCATCCCGGTCCGCGGTTGACGATCGAGGAGGATCGCTTTGCCGGCGGCCCAGTTTTCCGCGCGCTTCATCAGTATTTCGGCGTCGAAGTGGCGCAATTCCGCGGTCGGTGCGGGCGAGGGATCGGCCGACCTTTGAAACTGCGGCGGGCTGAAATGGACTGGCCCCGACGGAAGCGCGGTGGCTTCGGCGCGCCGGCAGCCGGAGTATTCCTGTGTGAGCTTCATCATCGGACTCCTGACGGCGTACAATCTGCGGAAGAGGGCGACATCCTGAGCGTTCCCGGCCGCAAGCGTGTTGTAGGCGCCGCTTGCGCGTCTTCGCGTTCTGCACGGCATTTTTTTATCGAGTCGTGTGAGAGCGCCATCTTGACTGCCTGCCGGTCATGCGCGGCGGCGCTGGTGCCGCCGCGGCCGCGACCAGACGTTGCAACGTGAAGCGGGCAAGCTGCCGGCGTGGGGTTCGCGGCGTGGTCCGGAATACGGCTCGTAACAAGGTCCGTGGCCATAGTATCGCTCCCAAGCTCCCGCTTTCCCGATGTGTACGCCCCGAATATTGGCTCATCGGCCCGAGGCGCTACAGTAAGGACCTGCTAATTGCCGCTAAATGCGCAGGTGGTTGGTGACACGGCGGAGGATTTCCGCCTCCCGGCCAATATCCTTCCCAAACGTAAGCAAACGAAACGGTCGAACGACCAGAGTTCCATATTCGGGAGTTGGGCAGACCTGCGCGTGCTCGCCGCGCACAGCCTGAAACGGCCCTTAGCGGAACTCACCAAACGTGTCTGCAAATGTCCGCTTTCGAATTCAACTTGGAGATCGCGTAGCGTGGCGCGTGTGGCACAACGAACAGACATAGAGCGTTGCCTGAACACGGCAACGCTTCCAACGTACCCCACGCAATTTCATTAGTCGGAAGCACTTGATCCGATAGGTCTTCCCTCGCCCACGTTCTTCAGTCTGCGAGCGATCGGCACACAAGCGGCACACTGCCAATGCACGTGCACCTCGACAAGCGGACCGGGCACCTTGCACTCACAAAGAACGGCGAAAGCAGAGATGTTCCCTTCTCGGCCGCACGGACCGGAGATAAGCGTCGAGCATCGATTTGGAACTGGGTTTTCGACGTCAGAGCGTAATCTCCCAGCGCCCGCTACGTTGTTGCCAAAACTACAGCTCGTCCTCTGGCGCGCTTCTACTTCAGCTTCCTGCCCTTGGCGCATCCTCTTAGCCTCCACGAGTTCCGCATCGCCCGAGCGTACCGATGTAGCCGAACTGGGTGGACGGTAAGTGAGACCGCTGGCCGGCCGCGCCTTTGGTCGC
>CAYVVB010000225.1:0-10210 GCA_964454955.1 uncultured Bradyrhizobium sp.
CGCGCGCTTGGCGCTCTCCTGGCCCTTGATGTCGCGCAGGTCGAGCGCGGCGCCGGAGATCTGCGCCATCTTCGGCTCGGGCCGTGACAGCACCTGCGTGCCCTTGAAATGGTTGGCGATCTGGATCAGCGAATTGGCTGCGACGATTTGGATGTCGGGGCTCGCCCAGGCCGCTTCCGCGCCGCAGGCTGCCGGGCAGATCAGGCCCTCCTCGCGCGCATTGGCGCCGATCGCCGCCGGCAGCACGCCCGCAACAGGGGCAATCGAGCCGTCGAGACCGAGCTCGCCGAGCACGGTGAAACCGTTCAGGGCATCCGGCGGAATGGCCCCGATCGCCGCCATCAGGCCGAGCGCGATCGGCAGGTCGTAATGGCTGCCTTCCTTGGGCAGGTCGGCGGGCGCCAGGTTGACGGTGATTCGGCGCGCAGGGAGCGCGAGCCCGGAGGCGATCAGCGCCGAGCGCACCCGCTCGCGTGCGTCCGACACGTCCTTGTCGGGCAGGCCGACGATGGTGAAAGCAGGCTAACCGGGCGCGACCTGCACCTGCACGTCCACCGCGCGGGCCTCGATCCCCTCAAAGGCAACCGTTGAAACGCGCTGGACCATGCCACCCTGCCGCCCCTCTTCCGCAATCAAAGGTAGCGGAAAGCAGCGCGGCTGGCAAGAACATTACGGGAACAGTCCGCAAGGCTGCTTCTGGGTCACTGCCCGGCGTCAGGCACTCGCGTTGGCGCGCTTCTTCTCGATGACATCCCAGATTCTAGCGGCGATATCCGGGCCGCCGAGCCCGGCAATGGCGCGGATTCCGGTCGGCGAGGTCACGTTGATCTCGGTGAGACTGCCGTCGATCACGTCGATCCCGACGAACAAGAGACCGCGTTCCCGCAACGCCGGACCGATCGTTGTGCAGATTTCCCGTTCGCGATCGGTGAGCTCGGTGGCCGCCGCGGCACCGCCGCGCACCATGTTGGAGCGCAGATCGTCGGCCGCCGGCACGCGGTTCACGGCTCCGGCGAATTCACCGTCGACCAGGATGATGCGCTTGTCGCCGTGCTTCACCTCGGGAATGAAGCGCTGGGTCACCCAGGGCTCCTTGAAGGTCACGGAAAACATGTCGTAGAGTGAGCCGAAATTCATGTCCTGCGGCATGACGCGGAATACCGCGGCGCCGCCATGGCCATGCAGCGGCTTCATCACGACCGGCCCATGGGTATCGCGGAAGGCGTTGATTTCCGCGAGGTCGCGCGAGATCAGCGTTGGCGGCATGAGCTGCGGAAAATTCATCACGAACAGCTTTTCCGGCGCATTGCGTACGGCGGCCGGGTCGTTGACGACCAGCGTCCTCGGATGAAGCCGTTCGAGGAAATGCGTCGAGGTGATGTAGGCGAGGTCGAATGGCGGGTCCTGCCGCAGCAAGATCACGTCGAAGGCGGCAAGCGGCTCGCGCCGCGGCTCGCCGAGGGTGAAATGGTTGCCGGGCTCGTCGCGCACGGTCAAAAGCTGGACCGGGGCCACCACCTCGTCCCCCACCAGCGACACCTTGTCCGGCGTGTAATAGGAGAGCCCGTGGCCGCGCTTTTGCGCTTCCAGAAGCAGCGCGAAGGTCGAATCGCCGCGGATGTTGATGCGCGCGATGGGGTCCATCTGGACGGCGACGTTCAATTTCATTGCGGGGCCCGTGAGCTTGAAGACAGGGAGATATCCTTTAAGGGCTGGCGTCGAAGGCCGCCAGCACATGGCGCGGCAGGTGCCGCGGCGCAATCAGCATGGCATCGAAACGCAGCTCGAATTCGGCATGCTCCGGGTGCGCCATCAGCCAGGCTTGCGCAGCATCGATAATGCGCAACTTCTGGCGCGGTGTCACCGCAAACGCTGCATCATCGAGCGTGGGCCGGGCCTTGACCTCGACAAACGCGAGTAGATTCCGCCGCTTCGCGACAATGTCGATTTCGCCATGGGGCGTGCGAAAGCGTTTGGCGAGAATGCGATAGCCCTTGGCCATGAGGTAGGCGGCGGCGCGGCTCTCGGCGGAGAGGCCGGTGCGGAATGCCGCCACGCGCGCGGGCGATGCCGGTTTGTCGGCGGCAGGATCGGCCGGCGAGGCGCCGTCACGCTTGGCCATGATCGCCCTTTACCTGTTTTGCGAGTTCCAGTGCCCGGGCATAGACCTCGCGGCGCGGCCGCCCCGATGCCTCGACCGCCTGCGCCACTGCGTCCTTCACACTGCAATGCGTGAGCGCGTCACGCAACAATTCGTCCAACGAATCGTCCGTCATGATCCCGGCATCCGCATCCGGCGGACCGATCACCAGCACAAACTCGCCGCGCGTCTCGAGTTCTTCCGCGCGCGCTGCAAGCTCGCTCAGCTTCGCGCGTCTCACCTCTTCGTGCAGCTTGGTGAGCTCGCGGCAGATCGCCGCCTCGCGCAGGCCCATGATTTCGGCGAGATCGGCGATCGTCTCCCGCACGCGATTGCCGGATTCGAACATCACGAGCGTCGCGTCGATCCTTGCAAGCTCTGTCAGCCGTGCGCGGCGCGCGCCGTACTTCGGTGGCAGGAAGCCGGCGAAGAAAAACCGGTCGGTGGGCAGGGCCGCCACGGAAAGCGCGGCCAGCACCGATGAGGGGCCCGGCAGCGCGGTCACGGCATGGCCGGCCGCGCAGACCTCGCGCACCAGCTTGAATCCGGGATCGGAGATCAAGGGCGTGCCGGCGTCGGAGACCAGCGCAATCGCCTCGCCTTGCGCAAGCCGCTGCAGGAGTCTGGGCCGGGCGCTTGCTGCATTATGCTCGTGATAGGGGGTCAGCTCGGCCGAAATGCCGTAGTGCTCCGTCAGCCGGCGGGTGATGCGGGTATCCTCGCAGGCGATGACATCGACGCCGGCCAGTGTCTCCAGTGCCCGCAACGTGATGTCGGCAAGGTTGCCGATGGGCGTTGCCACGAGATAAAGGCCGCACGCCTGCCTGGGCGCGGGCAGGACGTGGCCCGCGACCGAAAAGCTGCGAGGTTCCCTGTCGCCTTCAGTATTTACCCGGACCGGTTTTGCGCGCATAAGCATGAGCTTAAAGGGGAGAGGGGCCAGGCGCCACAATCGTAAAGAGCCACTCCCGCGCCGCAGGACTGCGAATCAGGCCGCAGACTGCAAGTCGGGGCCGGGGCGGGGCCATAATCCTTTTGTTTTGGTTAACTATTCACCGACAATATGCCTCAATCCACGCCCCTGATCTTCCTGAGGAGGGAGTTCTGGCCGCCTCCGGTCGGTCGAACTGAGAGATGCGATGGTGCTCCCGTACATTCCTAAGCCGTTATCTTCGGGCTCCCACGCCGGGCGTACCACCCGGCGGACGGCTATAGGCCTCATTCTCAGTGCTCCACTGCTCGGCGCCTGTGCCGGGGCACAGCAGAGCCTGAGCCAGTTTTCCAACTCCTTCGGTTCCCAGCCGGCCCCCGGCCCGGCGGGGCCGCCGCAACAGCCGATGGTGGCCGGCAATGGCCAGGTCAAGATCGGGCTGATCCTGCCGCTGTCGGCGGCAGGCAATGCCGCCGTTGCCGCGCAATCGATGAAGAACGCGGCCGAGATGGCGCTGGCGGAATTCCAGAATCCCAACATCCAGCTCTTGATCAAGGATGACACCGGCAATCCGCAGGGGGCGGCGCAAGGTGCGCAGCAGGCCCTCGACGAGGGTGCCGAAATCATTCTCGGGCCGTTGTTTGCGGCATCTGTTCCCGCAACCGCGCAGATCACGCGCGGGCGCGGGGTCTCGGTGATCGCGTTTTCGACCGATTCCAGCGTTGCCGGACACGGGGTCTATCTCCTCAGCTTCCTGCCGGAGTCCGACGTCAACCGGATCATCGACTATGCCTCCTCGACCGGAAAGCGGTCGTTTGCCGCGCTCTTGCCGGACAATGCCTATGGCAATGTCGTGGAGGCTGCCTTCAAGCAGGAAGTCGGCCGGCGCGGCGGCCGTGTTGCGGTGTTCGAGAAATACGGCGCCGATCGTGCCGCGCCGGCGCGCACGGTGGCACAGGCGCTCGGACAGGCCGATGCGCTTCTGCTCGCGGACGACGGCGAATCAGTCGTGGCGACGGCCGATGCGCTCACCGCAGCGGGCGCCAACTTGCGCAACATCCAATTGCTCGGCACCGGCTTGTGGGACAATCCGCGCGTCTTCGCGGCCCCCTCGCTGCAAGGTGGCCTGTTTGCCGCCCCCGATCCCTCCGGATTCCGCGCCTTTTCCGGCCGCTACCGCACCCGATTCGGCTCCGAGCCAGTGCGAACCGCAACGCTCGCCTACGATGCCGTGGCGCTGGTCGCAGCGCTGGCAAGGACACAAGGCGGACAACGATTCTCGGCTGACGTGCTCACCAACCCGTCCGGGTTCGCGGGCATCGACGGTTTGTTCCGCTTCCGCTCTGATGGCGCCAACGAACGCGGCCTTGCGGTGATGCGGGTTGGTTCCGGCGGCAGCGTGCCGGTTGCGGGCTCGCCCAAGAGCTTTGGCGCATAGAGATCGTCAGACGCGCGAGGGCGTTTCAACTTGATCGCATCGCGATTCAGGCAGGTTACGCCGCCAGATCAGCCACGACCGCATCGAGCACGGGAAAACCTGCTTGCGTCACTCTCAGCCGGCCATCGGCGCCGATTGCGATCGCTCCTTCTTCACGCAGAGTCGCGACGCGCCGCGGATCGAGCGGGCGGCTGGCCAGCGTCGCGTAGCGGGTGGGATCGATGCCTTCCGCAAGGCGCAAGCCCATGAGCAGAAATTCGTCGGCGCGCTCTTCGCTGGTCAGACAGTCGTCGGTGACGATGCCATGGCCATTCGCCTCGACGCGCATCAGCCAGGCTTCGGGGCGTTTTTCCGTTGCGGTCGCGTGCCTGATACCGCCGGTATCCAGCCTGCCATGCGCGCCGGGGCCGATGCCGGCATATTCCTGTCCGCGCCAGTAAACCAGGTTGTGCCGGCATTCCGCGCCCTTGCGCGCGTGATTGGAAATCTCATAGGCCGGCAGATCATGCGCCGCGCAGATCTCCTGGGTCACGTCGTAGAGGGCGCGTGCAGCGGCCTCGTCCGGTGTCTTCAGTTTGCCGGCGGCGTGAAGGCCGAAGAACGGCGTACCCTCTTCGATGGTGAGCTGGTAGAGCGACAGGTGTTCCGCCGCTTCACCGATCGCAAGCCGCAATTCGTCGGCCCACATCTGCGGGGTCTGGCCGGGGCGCGCGTAGATCAGATCAAACGAGTAGCGGTCGAACGCCTTGCGTGCCACTGCGACTGCCTCCAGTGCTTCGCGCGCGCTGTGCAGGCGGCCCAGCGCCTGCAGCGATGCATCGTCGAGCGCCTGCACCCCGAGCGAAACCCGGTTGACGCCGGCTGCGCGGTAACCGGCAAAACGTGTCGCCTCCACGCTGGTGGGATTGGCTTCCAGCGTGACTTCGACCTCGCGCGCCAGGCGCCAATGCTTGCCGATCGCGTCGACTATCGCGCCCACCGTCTGCGGTTGCATCAACGACGGTGTGCCGCCGCCGAAAAAGATCGACGCGACTTCGCGGTCACCGGTGCGCGCGGCGGTGGTCTCGATCTCGCGGACGAAGGCCTGCGCAAACCGCTCCTCATCGATTGCGCCGTGCCGCACATGGCTGTTGAAGTCGCAATAGGGGCATTTGGAGAGACAGAACGGCCAATGCACGTAGACGCCAAAGGCCGTCTGCGGTGTTTCCGGGACCGGCGATGCGTCAGCGCCGCTCAAGGCAGATCTCCGCAAGTTTCACGAAGGCACGGGCGCGATGCGACAGTCCGAGTCCCAGGGGCGGTAGCCCGTGCTTTTCGACGCTGGTCATCTCGCCGAAGGTGCGGTCGAAACCATCGGGCATGAACATGGGATCGTAGCCGAAGCCGGCGGTGCCGCGTGGCGGCCAGACCAGGGTGCCGTCGACGCGCGCCTCGACTTCCTCGATGTGACCATCGGGCCAGGCGACGCAAAGCGCGGAAACGAAATGCGCGCGCCGCTTGTCGGAGGTGGTCGCGCCGCGCTCCTGCAAGAGGCGCTCGATCCGCGTCATCGCCGCGTCGAAATCCTTGTTGGGTCCGGCCCACCGCGCTGACAATATTCCGGGCGCGCCGCCGAGAGCATCCACCACCAGTCCCGAATCATCGGCAAAGGCGGGCAATTGGGCGGCCTTGGCCGCGGCCCTTGCTTTGATCCTGGCATTGGCCTCGAACGTGTCGCCGGTTTCTTCGGGCTCGCCGAGCCCGAGCTCGCCGGCTGAGATGGCCTCGACCCCATGCGGGGCCAACAGCTCGCGCATCTCGGCGAGCTTGCCCGGATTATGGGTGGCGATGACGAGCTTGCCTGTGATCCGGCGATGCATGGCGCCTACGCCACCGCCATTTTCTGCAAATCGACCAGCCTTGCCACGCCCTTGCGCGCAAGCGCCATCAGCGCGAGGAACTCGGCTTCCGAGAACGGCGTCTTTTCCGCGGTTCCCTGCACCTCGATGATGCGGCCATCGCCGGTCATGACAAAATTGGCATCGGTTTCGGCTTCGGAATCCTCGGCGTAGTCGAGATCGAGCACGGGGGTGCCGTTGTAGATGCCGCAGGAAATGGCGGCGACATTGTCGCGCAGCACATTCGACCTCACCATGTTGCGCGCCTTCATCCAGCCGATGCAGTCGGCAAGCGCAACCCAGGCGCCGGTGATCGAAGCGGTGCGGGTTCCGCCGTCGGCCTGCAGCACGTCGCAGTCGACGGTGATCTGGCGCTCGCCCAGCGCCTCCAGGTCGACGGTGGCACGCAAGGAGCGGCCGATCAGGCGCTGGATTTCGACCGTGCGACCGTTCTGCTTGCCGGCCGATGCTTCCCGCCGGGTCCGCTCCAGGGTTGCGCGCGGCAGCATGCCGTATTCGGCCGTGACCCAGCCGCGACCCTGGCCCTTCAACCACGGCGGCAGCCGGTCTTCCAACGTCGCGGTCACCAGCACATGGGTGTCGCCGAATTTCACCAGGCAAGAGCCCTCGGCATATTTGACGACGCCGCGCTCCAGGGAGACGGCGCGCAATTCGTCAGGGGCACGGCGGCTCGGCCGCATGAGAATCCTCCGAAAGGTCGGACAAAAAACGAGTAGCTTGCGCAGCTTGTAGGTGGGGCGCGGCAGCGCGGCAAGCCCCATGGCCTGCTTCTCCCGCTTGTCAGGAGGGCCAAGGATGGACAAATTACGGAGACGTGAAGGGAGTAGCGTTTGGCCCACCACGATCCGATCCACCTGATGACGCCGCCTGCCGGGCTCGCGCAGCTCAGTGAGCGCTCGCGGGAAATATTTCGTCAAATCGTCGAAAGCTATCTCGCGACCGGCGAGCCCGTCGGCTCGCGCAATATCTCGCGCCTGATCGCCGTACCATTGTCGCCGGCGTCCGTGCGCAATGTCATGGCCGATCTCGAGCAGCTCGGCCTGATCTACGCGCCGCACACCTCGGCCGGGCGGCTGCCGACGGAACTCGGCCTGCGGTTCTTCATCGATGCCTTGATGCAGATCGGCGATCTCACCGAGGACGAGCGGCAGACCATTCAGAGCCAGCTCGCCTCCGTCGGGCGCGCTCAATCCGTGGAAGCCGCGCTTGGGGAAGCACTGACGCGGCTGTCCGGGCTGACGCGGGCGGCTGCCGTGGTCCTGACCCCGAAATCCAATGCGCGGTTGAAGCACATCGAGTTCGTTCGGCTGGAGCCGGAGCGTGCGCTGGTCGTCCTGGTTGGCGAGGACGGCCAGGTCGAGAACCGGGTGCTGACGCTGCCGCCCGGCGTCCCCTCCTCCGCGCTGATGGAGGCCTCCAATTTCCTCAACGCGCGAATCACCGGCCGCACGCTTGCCGAAGCCCGCCTCGAACTTGAAACCGCACTCGCGCAAGGCCGTGCCGAGCTCGATCAGCTCACGCAAAAGGTGATTGCCGCGGGGATTGCGAGTTGGTCAGGCGGCGAAAGCGAGGATCGGCAGCTGATCGTGCGCGGTCATGCCAATCTGCTCGAAGACCTGCATGCACTGGAAGATCTGGAGCGGGTGCGCCTGTTGTTCGACGATCTCGAGGCCAAACGCGGCGTGATCGACCTGCTCGGTCGTGCGGAACGCGCTGATGGTGTGCGTATCTTCAGCGGGTCGGAGAACAAACTGTTCTCGCTGTCGGGCTCGTCCACCATCATCGCGCCCTACCGCGATGGCGCAGGCCACATTGTCGGCGTCCTCGGTGTGATCGGGCCGACCAGACTCAACTATGCGCGGGTGATTCCAACGGTGGACTATGCCGCGCGCATCGTCAGCCAGATCCTGGGCGGTTGAGGCACCCTTCACGAGCGCTTGATTTTCGGTCCCCAAAGCACGATATCCCGCGCGAAGCCAAAGCCCATTCAACCGAGCGATTTCTCGAGAAGGCGATCTATGTCCGATTCCGAGCTGAAGAACGATCCGGCGAAGCCCGCGCAGGGTGGTGAGCCCGTGGTTTCCAAGCCCTATGTCATGCCCGATGACCCTGAACCGGCATCAGCCGAGGCCCTGGCGAAAGAAGCCAATGAGGCGCGCGACAAGATGTTGCGCACGCTGGCGGAGATGGAAAACCTGCGCAAGCGCACGAGCCGCGAGGTCGCCGATGCCCGGATGTACGGCATCACGGGCTTCGCGCGCGACGTTCTGGACATCGCCGACAATCTGCAGCGCGCGCTCGATGCGGTCCCCTCCGAAGCGCGGGCCAATGCCGATCCGGGCCTGACGGCGCTGATCGAAGGCGTGGAACTCACCGAACGCTCGCTGCACAACACGCTGGAGAAATATGGCGTGAAAAGGCTCGATCCGTCGGGCGCCAAATTCGATCCGAACTTCCACCAGGCCATGTTCGAGGTTCCCGATCCATCGGTTCCCTCTGGTACCGTGGTGCAGGTGGTCCAGGCCGGTTACACCATCGGCGAACGCGTGTTGCGGCCAGCGCTGGTCGGCGTCTCGAAGGGAGGCGCGAAGGCCGCCCCGGCGGCCGCTAACGATCCGAGCAGCGCCGCCTGATCTGATGACGAACCTTGCGCTCCGTTCACCTCTCTCCGCTGGCGAGGGGTGAAACTCCTAGCCCTTCGGCTGGATGCCGTCGCGCACGGCACGGAAGCGCGGAAAGGCCGCCGACCATTGGTCGCGCGGTGCGCTGCCGACGATGCGCAACGAGTTCGCGCTGCCAAAGCGCAGCCACTGCACGATGGTCACCGCAGTGTTATCCTTGCCGCTCGTCCCATCAATGCGCGTCTCATAGGCCGGCATGCCGCCGATCCGGATCGGCTCGGACATCGTGATTCGCGCATCGCGCACACCGGGGATGGTGGTCGCGGCCTGCTGGGCGAAACGGGCGCGGTCATCCGGCTCCTGCGGCGTGGCCCCAATCACGCCGACGATCATGAAGGGGGCCGGCTCGAAGCCGGTGGTTTCGTCGCCGTCCGCGATGACGACGGCCGCGCCGGGTGCAAGCGTGCGGATATTCTTGAAATTGGCGAGGTCATTGAACTTGAAGGGCAGCAGGCCAAGCTGCTCTGCGACCGGCACCTCTTTGCGGATGGCGGCCGAGGCGAACATCTGGCGAACGGCGTCGTCGGAATAGATCTTGCTGGCGTTTTCGGGGACCTGCACGGCTACATAGCCCGAGAAGGTGCCGCCCGGCAGGATCATCGAATAGCGGCGCACGGTACCGACGCCATCCTTGGCCGTCTCGGCCGTGTAGTAGGCAAGACCGACTGTGGTTTCGACGGTCTCGGGCTTGATGCCGCCGGCGCCCGCAGGATTGGCGGTGAACGCGTTCTTGACGTCGCTGTAGGCGTCCGCCGGAAGCTCGGTCAACAGCACCTTGACGCTCTTGTCCTCGGATTCGAAGCCAGGAAAGGTTTTCGACGCGACCAGGCCAACCAATGGCGTCAGTCCGATCCGAACGCCCGCGGGGAAAACCGCGTCTGTGGCAAAGGCGGGTCGCGCCGCTGCGACAAGCAAGGCGAGCGCGCTCAATAGTCGAAGAGGCTTCATGAATGACCTATTTGGGTTACATTGAGGCCGTTCGATGGTCGGCCAGCACCGCCCTCACGTGTCCGGGGGCATTCTCGGTTGGTCCGCTTTTAGCGGTTTTGAGCAGCCGGCAATAGAGCCGGCGGCTCTGGCTCGCGCGTCAAAGGCGATCGCCTCGTTCGCACTTCGTTAAGA
>CAYVVB010000226.1:0-2381 GCA_964454955.1 uncultured Bradyrhizobium sp.
CTGCCGTTTGCCGGCTCGGTCAGCGAGGCGGGTGACGTGGAGGCCGCGCGCAAGGCGGTGCTCGATCGCTTCGGCACGGTCCATATCCTCGTCAACGTCGCGGGCTTCGCGCATATCGTGCGCGCCGTCGACACGACCGACAAGCAGTGGTCGGAGATGATGGATGTGCACATGAAGGGTGCGTTTCACTGCGTCCGCGCCTTCGCGCCGTCGATGATCGCGCAGAACTACGGGCGCATCGTCAACGTGTCGTCCCTCTCGGTGCTCGGCGCGGACCGCATGGCGGCCTACGCCGCGGCGAAGGCCGGATTGCTCGGGCTGACGCGCGCGCTGATGGTCGAGCTCGGCCCGCATTCGATCACCGTGAATGCCATCTTGCCCGGCTACATCCGGACGGATCGGATCAAGAACAGTCCGGCCTTTCCGGTGCTCGATGCGCAATCTCGCCGTGCCCAGACCGTGCCGGCCGAGGGGCTGCCGGAAGATGTCGCGAACGCGATCCTGTTCTATGCCTCCGCGAAATCGGGCTTCGTGACCGGCGATGCGATGTCGGTCACCGGCGGCATGTATCAACTCTGGTGAACTCGGCTTTATCACCGCCGCCCGCCGAGGAGTACAACAATGCCCGATATTGCAGATCTCAGCGCGCGCGACCTCGCAGTCGCAATTCGCAATCGCTCCGTCTCTCCGGTCGAGG
Source organism: uncultured Bradyrhizobium sp. (assembly GCA_964454955.1). Taxonomy (GTDB): domain Bacteria; phylum Pseudomonadota; class Alphaproteobacteria; order Rhizobiales; family Xanthobacteraceae; genus Bradyrhizobium. Next base: position 698 of record CAYVVB010000226.1, read on the forward strand.
CGGTCGAAGCGGCGCTCCGTCGCATTCGCGAGCGCAGCGAGCTCAAGGCGTTTCTCACGGTCTGCGACGAGCGGGCTCTGGCCGAGGCCCGGCAGGCGGAGGCCGACATCAAGGCGGGCGCGCCGATAAAGCCGCTGCACGGCATTCCGTTCTCGGCGAAGGACGTGACCAACACCGCGGGTGTTTCGACCACCCACGGCTGTGCGGCGCTTGCGGGTACGGTGCCGAAGGAAGACGCCGTGGCGGTCGCGCGGCTGCGCGCTGCGGGCGCGATCCTCATCGGCAAGACGGCGACGCCCGAGTTCGGACACAAGCCATTCACCGAGACGCCGTTTTACGGTCGGACTCTGAATCCGTGGAATCCGGCGTACACCTGCGGCGGCTCGTCCGGAGGGGCCGCGGTCGCAGTCCTGACCGGGATGGGGCCGATTGCGCTCGGTACTGATGGCGGAGGTTCAAACCGGATCCCCGCGGCTTGCTGCGGGGTGGTCGGGTTCAAGGCGACTCTGGGAATGGTGCCGAACCTCCAGGTGCCCGATTTGTTTGGTCCGGGCTCATATGTCGGGCCACTGGCGCGCACCGTCACGGATGTGGTGACTGTTTTTGATGTCATCCATGGCCCCGATCGGCACGATCCCTGGGGTCAGGTCGCTCCGCGAGTGGTCCGCAGGTTCGGAAGCGGCGAGCAGCCGCGCATCGGTCTTTTCATGCGCTGCGGCAATATTCTCGATCACGAGGTGGATTCGGCGGTTCAGGCTGCCATGCGCGCCGCCGAAGCGAGCGGGATGGTGATCGAGCCGGTCGACATCGATTTCGTGGCTCTCGAAGAGACGTTCCTCGTCAATTTGCGAGCCCACCTCGCCGCACGCGTGGGCAAGATGGTCTTCGCCAATCCCGACCGCTTCGATCCGTCCTTGGTGGCCACCATCGCTGCGGCGCGCAACCACACGGCCGCGGATCTCGCCGCGGCACAGGCCGCGCGGTCCGACTGTTTCACCCGCGTGCAGGAATTGTTCGAACGGTTCGACGTCCTGGCCTCGCCGACGCTTTCGGCTCCGGCGTTGCCTGTTGGCCTCGATCCACTTGGTCACGTTCAGATCGCGGGACAGGATGCTGGTACAATTCGAGGTGCTTGGTATCCATACACGTACCCGTTCAACCTCACGGGCCATCCGGCGATTTCCATGCCCTGCGGCCTGTCGCGAGACGGACTTCCGATCGGACTGCAGCTTGTCGGCCGATGGAATGACGACCGGTTCCTGCTCGATGTGGCGCTTCGACTGGAAGAGGCGGCCGTCGGCGCCGAATGCCGAAAGGGACCCAAGACCGTATATTCCAAGCCCTAAGGCTGGATGTAGGCGCACGGGTCGAGGCAGGGCTTCGATCGCAGCAGTGCCGGACGCGTAAAACGGAGCCTCCCGTGGCAACCGCGCGGGAGGCTCCGTCGTCGCTAGACGCGGTATTCGATCGACTTGAAGCTGAGATGTTTCACGCCTTCCGGCGCGTCCGCGAGCTTCCGAATGGCTCCCCAGGTCTGCTTGTAATTCGGAATGATCAGTTCGTTCACCCCGGGCGAGACCACGTTGCCCTCCACCCCGGTCGGATAGGCGAACAACATGAACGTCTGCTTGCGCTTCGCCGTCGGCGTCGGATAGGCGATCGCCTGCGTCGAACCGTTGTCGTT
>CAYVVB010000227.1:0-3137 GCA_964454955.1 uncultured Bradyrhizobium sp.
AGGTGCGGATTTTTCATATTGGCAGTGCTATGGAAGCACGTGCGATTTGGCACTGCCTGAAGACGGTCCCGTAGCTCAACTGGATAGAGTAGCGGATTTCTACTCCGCGGGTTGCAGGTTCGAGTCCTGCCGGGATCGCCACTCGCGGGTTCTCTACGGTACAAGCAGCCCTGATAACCTACCTGGAATCAGCGATCGATCGCCGCCGGCGGATGTGAAAGAGCTTGCCGATGGGGCGAGTGCGGGTAAAAGTAAATGATAGGTAGGGATTGGCATGCGCCGCATTGGCTTGCCCGGGCGGCGCAGAGGGGGAATTACCGAGTATGGTCGAGCGGGCCCTGGAACAGGAGCAGATCGAGCTTGCGCGATTGACGGCGGTGAGTGCGGCGACGGACGCAGAGCGGGCAGCCCGCCTCGCCCGCCGATCTCTCATCGTAGCGCTCATGGCGCTGGTCATGGCCGCCGTCGTAGCGCTCGTGCGCTGAGCGGAACAAGCCGGAGCGCTCCTTCGCTCCGGCTTCTTGTAAAGTGCGAGGCGCTGCTTCCGCTCAGTAGCACCAGCGCGGATCAGCCTGCACGTATTGCCCTGAAGGATAGCGATAGTAGCAATTGCCCTGGGCGAGGTAGTAGCCCGGCCGCGACGCCGCGGTCGCGCCTGCGATGGCACCGGTTGCGCCACCAATGACGGCGCCCGCGGCGGCGCCCGAAGCCCGTCCCGTCAACAGCCCGCCGAGCAGGCCACCGACGACCGCGCCGCCAACGGCGCTTGCGGCCGGATCCGGCGGAGGCGGGGGTGGAGGCGGCGGCGCATAAGCGGCCGGCGGAGGCGGATAGCCCGGCTCCGGCGCGTCCGCGTAGACCACATCATCCGCAAAATCGTCCGAGACGTAGGTCGGCGGTCCCTCTACCGGCTGCGGATAGAAGTACCAGACGCCACCGACGTCCCACCACCAGCCCATGCGGCCATCGTGCATCTCGTGATGCCAGCGCCCACCTTCCCATGCGAGACGCCCGCGATACGGATGTCCGCCAAAATTCCGCGCCATGATGGCGCCATGTGCAAAATGCGCATCGGCCGCCCTGCCTTGCGGCCCCGGCGGATGCCCGGGATGCGCCTGTGGCGCTCCCCTGCCTGGCGCGGCATGATGGGCCGGCGGCTGGCCGCCGCCTCCCCGCCCCGGCTCCTCCGCCTGCGCCGAAACTGCAAATACAGCCATCAGCGAAACCAGCGGAACAACCAGTCTTGTCTGGCTCGACGCGTTCATTTTCGCATTCCCCCTCGATTAGTCTGCCGTGCTCTCAAACACTCGGCGTCGAGAGACAGCCTCGCCGACATTGCTGACAGCTTCTCTCACTTTGTCTTGTTACAAATAGGTAAGATCGCGACAATTTTGCGTCGCTGAGATCGCAGATTCCGCTTGCGAATCCGCACTTGCGCAGTCTATTGCGCCGGCTCGATCACATTGCAATTGGTGCGCCCCGACATCACGCAGTCCTGCAGTTTGCTGGCGGCGGTCAGTTCGCGCGCCAGCCAGATGCCCACCGCCAGCAGCACGACGGCTATGATCAGCCCGGCAATTGCGCCGCGCCGGTTATTGCCCTGTTCGGATTCAGCCATCGTCGATTCCGCGCCGTCCTGCTCTCCTGACGCCTAACATAGGCGCAGCAGGTTTGATGACCAGCGGTGGACCGGAAATAATGCTGGCCGTTTCTGTGCCGCGACATCCTTGCAGCTCACGACGTCCTTGCAGTTCACATCGACCGAAACACGATCGGGGCCGCGCCGAGGCTGTCAGCCAGAGGCGCGCTGCGATCGATCCGGGTACAGCTCGTCAGGAACGCGATCCTGCTGCATCGCCATCCGCCGCCGAGGAGCGTATTGGAAACCGGCCTCGGATAGGCCAGCGCCAAAGCGAGGGCTGCGCAGCCGACCGTCGCCGTGATGAACGCCAACGCCTTGCGGTTTCGCAACAGACTGGTCATGCCCGACACTCCTGTTTCGCGTCTGCAAGGCTAAGCCGCGCTCTGCCCGGCACCTGTGAATGAAGTCACATCCGGCAGTTTTCTTTAGCCTTCACAAATCCTTCCGGCGCCACGTTAAATCGGGCCGCAGTTCCAGAGGCACGCAAGGTCAGTATCTGCAACAAGATGGTGGCTTCCGGACGCACGACGATGTACACCGCTGCCGACCGTGCGCGCTCACAATCGCGCCGCGCGGGATAGATGGATTGCAACAACGAAGAGTGGAAGTCACAAGGCCTATTCGATGAGCGGATTCAAGGAGCCCGGATTCGCAGACCGGCAGAAAGCAGCGCTGAAGGCGCGGGAAAATATCCTCCAGAAATTCCGCGCGCAGCCGGGACCCGACGATCCCGAAGTCGCGCGCCGGCGCGCAGAGCGCGAGGCGATCGCTGCCAACCGCGCCCGCGTGAGAGAGGAACGCGAGGCCGCCAAGGCTGAACAGAAGCGCCGTGAGGAAGAAGCGGCAGCCGCCGAAGCGGCGCGCATCGCAAGAGAGAAGGAAGAGGCCGCCGCACGGCAAGCAGCGCTTGAGGCGGAACAAAAGGCCAAGCGCGATGCGCGTTACGCCGCGCGCAAGGCCAAGGGCAAGAGGCGGTAGTCGCGTTCAGATCTCGTGGTTCCGGGGCCAAGCGAAAGCAGCGAACCCCGGAGTCTCGAGATTTCGAGCGAAGTGGACACCGGTTCGCGTTAAAAAAACGCGTTAAGAAAACGCGTCAAACCAAGAATTTAGAGCCCCCGTTCCGATTCCATCGGAACGGGACAAGCTCTAAGGGCAGTGGATGTCGTCGGACAGCGCTTTGCGCGTCCCCCGTCAGACGCCTCGTGACCACTGGTCAGTTCTTCTTCATCATCCCGTCATCTTTTTTTTTCATGTGGTCCTTGGACATCGCATCGTCCTTCTTCATGCTGTCCTTCGACATCGTGTCCTTCTTCATGCTGTCCTTGGTCATGCTTTCCTTGGACATCGTGTCCTTCTTCATGTCGTCGGCGAAAGCGGCCGGAGCGAGCGAAAGGCCAAGCGCGACGGCGGCTGCTGAAATTGAAAGCACGATGCGGCTATGAGTGGTCATGGTTGCTGATCCCTCGAAGACAGAGTTGGAAAGCGGCCGATGCCG
>CAYVVB010000228.1:0-6113 GCA_964454955.1 uncultured Bradyrhizobium sp.
CGATACGGACGAACAAGCGCAGCGGATCGCCTCCCGAGCCTATCCGCGCTGGCGCTCGGCCTTCCACTATCTGTGGGAACGCTATAATCCGAACGCCAAGCGCACGGCGATCGCCCATCTCTATCCGGAAACCTGGACGGAAGTGCAGGCAATTGGCAACGGTTTCGCGGGATCACCCCAATCGGTGCGCGACTATGTCAAGCGCACGGTCGACGCGACCGGCGTCAACTACCTGATCTTCTGGTTCGCTTTCGGTGACTTGAGTTATGAGGAAGCCGGCCGCTCGGCCGAACTCTTCGCGCAGCATGTGATGCCGCACTTCTGAACAAGATCGAAGGTTTCGTAGCGGAATGCGGTTCTCGTCTTCGCAGCGGTACCCGCCGAGCCCATGCGGCGCGGCGGTTCTGCGGGCAGAAGACACACGAAGCACCGCCGCAGAGAGGAGGCCATATAAATATTCGATCCCTTGCTTCGTCATTCAATATTTCCCATTGGCGCAAATATCGTCTGAACTAGCTGCAGAAATTGAACCAAACAGGAAGCAAAAATGGTTTCGATGACCTGCCCCGCATCGGAAGTCGCAAAGGCCTCGAAAACAGCAGTCGCCGTTATTTCCGGAAGCCCGTCATCCAACTCGCGAACTGGCAAGCTTGCGGATACGGTCGTCCGCAGACTGGTCGGTCAAGGTGTGGCAGCACGGCATATCGCCGTACGCGATCTCGATCCGGTGGCGCTGCTTTCGGGCGACCTGACAAATCCGATGATTGCGGAAGCTGTCGATCTCGTCGGCGGGGCGAGCGGCATCGTGCTCGTCACGCCGACCTTCAAGGCATCCTTTTCCGGCCTGCTGAAGGCCTTCATCGACATCCTGCCCCAGTTCGGACTGAAGGGTAAGGTCGTCATGCCGCTTGCGGTCGGCGGTACGCTCTCCCATGTCCTTTTCCTCGACTATGCGCTGCGGCCAGTGCTGCAGTCGATGATGCCCGCGCATGTTATCCGTAGCCAGTTCATGCTCGACCAGTGGTTGACCCAGACCGATGATGCTGGGCTAATCGTCTCGCCCGAAGGTGAAACGCCACTGCTCGCCAATATCGAGGAATTTCTCGCCATGCTGAATCCGCAGAAGGCTCCTGCGGTCGCTCGATAGGAATCTCTGTCGCCGACCCAGCAATCCACAAAGGGGCCGAACTTGCTAGCTGGTGTCCCTAGATCAGCGAAGATGGTTGCGCAGATAGGCGCCGATTTCGGCGAGCGCGACATAGGCAGTCGGCAATGCGTGGGCGAGCGACAGGAAGGGATGGATCTGGCCAGGGAACTGCCGCCTTTCGACAGCGAGGCCTGCATCGAGCAGCCGGAGCGCATAGGCTTCTGCTTCGTCTCGCAGGATGTCGACGCCAGCCGTCAGGATATAGGCGGGAGCCACGCCAACCACACTCTCGACGAGAAGCGGCGAAGCGCGCCAGTCCCTGCGGTCCTCCGGAGTTCTCGTGTAGTGGCCGATGAACCAGTCCATGGCGGCGCGGTCGAGCGGCATACCCTTCAATGAAATCTCATAGGAAGGATGTGCCATGGTGAGATCGACCACTGGATAAATCAGGCACTGCAGCCGGGGCTGAGGCAACTCGCCGTCTCGTGCCATCAGCGCCAGGACGGCCGCGAGATTGCCGCCGGAGCTGTCGCCGCCGAAGCCAACGCGCTGCGGATCGACCCCGAGTTCCTGAGCGTGATCGAAGATCCAGCGGATCGCCGCTGCCGAAGCGAGCAGAGCGCCGGGAAACTTCGTCTCGGGCGACAAGGGATAATCGACCGCGATCACCGCGATATCCGCCTCGCGCACCAGCGAGCGGCAGATGTGGTCATGTGAATCCAGGTTGCCCATCAGCCAGCCGCCGCCATGGAAATAGATCAGCGTCGGCAGCGCTTCGTCGTCGGAATGCCTTTCCGGCCTGTAGTGCCGCACCGCCACTTCGATTCCGTCCTGTCGCGCGATCATGTCGTGGACGCTGCCGACCGGGAGGTTCGGGCGGACGGCCCGGCCGCGGGCGGAGGCCGAAGCCCGCCGTACCTCCTCGGGCGTCAGGGTCTCGTTGCGCGGCAGGTTGCGCGAGACGAAGTCGGCGAGCAGGTCCCTGACTTCAGGGTCGATCTCTGCAACGGTCTGGTTGTCTCTCATTGCGGTCCTTCCGATGGCGATTCGCGCCGCATCCGGCTGCGTACAGCCTCAGTTGGTAACGAGCAGGGCCCGGGCTTGAGAAATACCGTTTGGCAATCCGATCCATAACGAAAAGCGATCGAGACTTGCGGCGAAGTGCTTCCCGAGAGGCCGTCGAAAGCGGGGCGAATTCACACATTTGCTTTGATCGTCAAAGGCATGGCATATGCCGTCACAGCCGTAATGACTTGCCTCGCGATAGTTTTTTTCTCTAGCGCCTGCTGAAAGCCGCAGGGGTCGCCAAAGGTCGGGCCGGCCGCAGGAAACAGGAGACCACATGGATCTCAAGCAGATTCGCTATTTTCAGCGCATATTCACGACGGGGAGTTTCTCCGCCGCCAGCCGGGCCGAACATATTGCCCAGCCGGCGCTGAGCCTTCAGATGCAACGTCTGGAAGCAGAACTCGGAGTGTCGCTATTCGAGCGCCATTCCAGCGGCATCACGCCGACCAAGGCGGGGATGCATTTCTTCGATCTCAGTCAGCGCATCATGAACGAGGTCAACGTTGCGCGCAGCGAGATGGCGCTCCATTCCGACGCGGTTTCCGGCAAGCTCAATCTCGGCCTTCCGCCGTCCGCCAACCTGACCGTGCTGAGGCATTTCCTTCCCGGCTATGTCGAGCGGTTCCCGAATGTCGACATCACTCTGCGGGAAGCGTATAGCGGCATGCTCTCCCAATGGGTCTATGACGGTACGCTGGATTTTGCGATCGGCATGGAGCCAGTGGATCGGACGGGCCTCAGCATCCGCTCGATCCACCGGGAGCCGATGATGCTCGCCGGCAAGATTCCAGGTGTGGAAAAGAACTTCTCGGCAATTCGGATTCAGGATCTGCCCCCGCTCAAGATCGTTTTGCCGCTGCCCGAGCACATGCTGTGCCGCAAGGTCATACGTCAACTGCAGCAGGCCAACGTGACAATCGAGCGGCTGATGTATCTGGATGGCTATGTCGCGACACTGGAAATGGTCCGCCATTCCGACTGGTGCACCATTACCTCGCTTTGCGTGCTCATGTCTGAAATCCGCTCGGAGCAAGTCAACGTCCACCCGCTGCTTGAGGCCGATCTCGATCACGAGCTCTATGTCGTGCAGAACCGGACCAATCCGCTTTCCGCCGCGGCCGTCGCCATGATCCGGGCAGTGGAAGAGGGCTTTCGGCTTTACAGAGAGGAATGTTCGGAACTGCTCACGAAGCGGTTTCCCGGCTGGGAAAACCAAATGTTAGGTGAACCCAAGGCGCAATTCGATTGCAATTCGATCTCGGCTGACACACGCAGAGGGAAGCTCCGGCCAGCGACCAACGGTGTAGGGTCAATCGACATTCATGATTCCAATTTTGGATAGTGGCTGGCGTCTGGAAACGCCCTGCGTCGGCACGTCGTCCCGAACAGGCCTGCGGCTCAACTGACGCCAACACTCGCGCGCCTTTATCTTCCGCAGTCATCTTCGTCTTCGAGCACGAGATTCATCTTGTGCACGGCCAGAAAAATGCCGGTTCGCTCGCTCAGCTTCTCGACCGCCGCCAGCACCTCTGCCACGAGCGACGGGCCAGTCTCTCGAATGTCCCGTCTAGCAATATCGATCGTTGCGGGGAGCGCCCAAAGCGCGGCCGATCACCGAAACTAAGCGGTTCTGGCATGACCTTTACTCAATTTGGATGCGTCACGGCCGACGGCTGCCAAGCGCGGCAGCGATTCCTTCCGGATTCTGGATACGCTCGATCAGCATGTCGATGCGATCGCCGCCCCAGAACAATTCGCCGTTGAACACCATGGTCGGAACGCCAAACACGCCGAGCGCTTCAGCCTCGTCAATGATCCGAGCGTTTTCGGATCGCGCCGAGCCTTCGACATAGGCGTGGAAATCTGCGGCCGATCCACCAAGTGAAGCAATCACTTCGGATATTGCCGAAAGATCGTCGATATCCAGATCGTGGCTCCAGAATCGTCGAAATACCGTGTCGTGATACGGGCGGAAGAAGCCATGGCGCTGGGCGAACAGCATGCCGACGCTGGAGTAAAAAGCGTCGTAGATTCGCCGCGGGCCTTTCATGGTGAGACCCTGGGCGTTGGCAAAACGACGTGCGTCCATGTAGGCGTAGCGGACCTTACGCCAGAAACGCGGGGTACGTTCCTCGACAGTCCCCATGAATTCCGCGACACGCAGCGTATAGGGCAGCCATTCCAGCTCTACGCTATGCCTTTCTTCAAGTTCGAACAGCCGCTTGTTGGCGACAAAGGCATAAGGACTCTTGTAGTCCGTGTAGATGCGTACGCGTGCCTTTTCCATCGCGGCTTCTTTCTCAGATGGCTTCGCGACGGATCGCGATGCCGGCGCGTTCGCGATCCCACGTGTCGCCGGTTACGCCCTCGGCGCGAAGCACATGTTTCTCGACCTTGGCCGTCGGCGTCTTCGGCAGCTCGTCGATGATGCGAACGTAGCGCGGGATCATGTGATTGGCGATACGTGGCTTGAGATGGCGGATGATCTCCTCGGGTTTGATCGACGCTCCTGCCGCGGGCGCCACCACGACGAGCACCTCATCCTCGGAGAATTCGCTCGGCACGGGGATGGCGGCCGCTTCGCGCACCGCGGGATGGCTGAGCAGCTCCACTTCGATTTCATAAGAAGAGATATTTTCGCCGCGGCGCCGGATTGCGTCCTTGAGACGGTCAACGAAGTGGTAGTCGCCATCAGCGTCACGGAAGAACGCATCCCCGGTGTGAAACCAGCCGTTGCGCCAGGCATCGCTCGTTGCCTGCGGATTGGCATTGTAGCCATGGTTCATGGCCCATGGTGCCTCGGTGCGCAGGATCAGCTCTCCGACCTTGCCGTCTTCGACAAGGCAATCATGCGCATCGACCAGGCGCACTTCGACGCCGGCACGCGGGCGTCCGCAAATATTGTCCTTTTCCGGATTGGCACTGGAAATCAGCGGGGTACAGATCTCGGTCATGTTGAACAGCGTAAAGAAATCGACGCCAAAGCGTTTGCGGAACGGCTTGCCGCTCTGTCCGAGCGGCACAATGAACACCATGCGAAGCTTGTGGTCGCGATCCCGCGGGCTCGGCGGCTGCTTCAGGAGGAACGTCGCCATCGCACCGAGCAGGAAAGCGGAGGTGATCTCCAACTCGCGCACCTGATCCCAGAATGCCTCTGTGCGGAAATGACTGACCACCCCGATCGAGCTTCCGACGCATAACGAAACGGTCGCAATGAAGGCGCCGCCGATGTGGAAAAGCGGCATGTGCACCATTTGTCGGTCGTTCGGCGTCAGGCAATTCCAGGCGTCCGGGCCCACGCAGGAAAAAGCATGCATGTAGGACGACAAGACGCCCTTCGAGCGGCCAGTCGTGCCCGACGTGTAGATGATCGATTGCGTGTCAAAGGGCTGAATCGGCTTGGCCAGTGGTGGCGGGGTCGCCGCCGGCTTGGTCAGCGCCGAGACCCCGCTGAATGACACCTTCGCGGGGCGCAACGGGAGAATCCGACGAATGGACGACCGTTCTGAGCGTCGCGGGTGCCGCCTCGAGAACGCGATGGAGCACGCTGTCGTGGACGATCGCGATCGCCGCACCGGCGTTATGCAGCACATGTTCCAGCGACGATCCCTTCAGCGCCGGATTCACCGGCACATAGACCGCACCGAGATAATTGGCCGCAAACATCACCCGCAGCGCGAGCGGACATGTCGGCAACACCAAAACCACGTGATCGTGCTGGCGGACGCCCAGCTCATGCAGATTTCCGGCAAGGCTTGCGACCTGACAGAGTGTTTGCGCAAACGTCCAGCGCTCGCCGCCTTCGAAGACGGCGAAAATGTCGTCCGGCCTGGTCCTGGCGTGGCGTTCGAGCGCATAGCGCAGGACGCAAACATCCGCGGGGTAGGTGCCGCCGGCC
>CAYVVB010000229.1:0-2220 GCA_964454955.1 uncultured Bradyrhizobium sp.
CGGCGCCGCCCAATCGAGAATGGCGGTCGAGAGCGCCCCCGACTGGCTGATGAAGGCCGTGTTTCCGGCGCTCGGGGCAATGTGGGCGAAACTGGCGTTGATGTGGCGCCCGGGCGATATGAAGCCGATGCAGTTCGGCCCGACGATGCGGAGCAAATATGGGCGCGCGGCTTCCAGCGTTGCCTGACGCAGGCGCTCTCCCTCGGCGCGATTGCCTTCGCCAAAGCCGGCGGTGACGATCACGGCTGCTCGGCAACCGCGCGCTCCGAGCTCCGCGACCAGCCCTGGAACGGTTGGCGGCGGTGTCGCGATTACCGCCAGGTCGGGAACGACGGGCAGCTCGGCGACCGACTTGTAGTTCAACGTCGAACGGATCGCCTGCTCGTGCGGATTGACCATCAGGACCGGCCCGGCGAAGCCAGCCTCGAGAAGATTCCTCGCCAGCACCGAGCCGACGGAGCCCGGCTGATTGCTGGCGCCAATCAACGCAATCGCCTTCGGCTCGAAGAGCGCGTCAAGATTCCGGACAGTCATGGCAGCTCCCCGGGAGGGGGTGACTAGGACACCGATACAGGTTTGTTGAGCGCAGCGCGAATCGCTTCTGCGAGAGCGTTGTCGAGCAACGGCTTCTCCACGACCTGAACGCCTTCCCGCTCCGCACGCTCGCGCACCACCCTGCCCGGATTCGTCGCGGTGAGGATCGCCGGCAAGCCAACACCGCGCTTCCGTACCTCGGCGATAAGTTCCAGCCCGTTACCGTCGGGCAGTCGATAGTCGACAACCATGCAGCCGCGCTCAGGCAATGCCTTCTCCGCCAAAAGCTCGGCCCCGCTGGCAAATGCCAAGGCGCGATGACCTTGCATCTCCAGCGAGAACTTCAGGGAACTCCGCAAGGCTGCGTCATCCTCTACCACGAGGATAAAGCCCGGCGTCCCGGCAACGGATGTCGGCATATTCATAGGTGCACAAAGCCATGACCCGGGCGGTTCGGCTTTGATTTGCCTCAAATACCGCGCCAATCGCGGTTAGCCGCCATCGGATGACCCGACGATCAGGGCCATGCGGACGAGCTCCGAAAGACTTGCCGCCTGCATCTTCGTCATCACATTGGCTCGGTACACTTCGACCGTGCGTACGCTGATGCCAAGGTCGAAAGCTATCGCCTTGTTGGCATTACCGGCGACCAGCCCCGTGAGGACCTGCCGCTCGCGCTCCGAAAGAGTCTCAAGCCGCTCTGCATATACTCGTCTGAGAGAGGCTTGCTGCTCCTCCTTTTCTCTCCGGTTGAGAGCGGCGCGAACCGCGCCGAGCAGCATTTCGTCGGGGAACGGCTTCTCGAGGAAATCGGCCGCGCCGAGCTTCATCGCCTCGACCGCCAGCGGCACATCGCCATGACCGGTGACGACGATCACGGGCGTTCCTATCCCGCGCGCACGGAGCTCCTTGATGAGATCGAGGCCGCTGAGGCCTGGCATGCGGATGTCGGTCACGATGCAGGCCGGCTCGCCGGAGAGGGTGTCCAGAAACGCGACGGCACTTTCATGCGCTACGCTCTTGATGCCTGCGGTGTCGAGCAGGAACTGGACTGAATCCCGCATAGCCTCGTCATCGTCGATAATCTGGACGACGGGTTCACTCGACACTCGACGCCTCCTCGACTCCGGCCAATTTCAACGTGAAGCGGAACACGGTCCCTCCCCCCGGATTCGGTTCGACCTCGATCTCTCCGCCATGCGCCTCGACGATGGCGCGGGAGATCGACAGCCCCACCCCCATACCCTGCCGCTTGGTCGTGACAAAAGGCTGAAAGAGCTGATCGCGGATTTCCGGCGCGATTCCCGAGCCGGTGTCCGAGACGACGATCTCGGCGAGCGGATCGCGTCGGGCTGTGCCGACCGTCAGCTCACGCCGGTCGGATTCTTCCATAGCCTCTATGGCGTTTCGCATCAGGTTCAGCACGACCTGCTGCACCTGAACCTTATCCGCGAGAACCAGGTCAGCCTCACCGTCGAGCTGAAAACGGACATGAACCCCGCGCTCCTTGGCGCCGACGAGGGCGAGAGCACTCGCCTCCTCGATCAGCTTGATCAGGCTTTCCACCCGATGCTCCGTTTCGCCGCGGCTGACGAACTCGCGCAGGCGGCGGATGATCTGACCCGCCCTGAGCGCCTGATCGCCGGCCTTGTCGAGCGCATCTCTTATCCGGCCGGCGGCCGTTTC
>CAYVVB010000230.1:0-17607 GCA_964454955.1 uncultured Bradyrhizobium sp.
AGGCTTCGATCCCGTGGATGTCGAGGCTTGCACGGACGCCGGCGTCCTCGTCGTCAATCAATCCGGCGGCAATGCCCATTCCGTCGCCGAGCATGCGCTCGGCATGATGCTGACGCTGTCCAAGCGCATCATCGAGGCCGACCGCACGCTGCGGCGCGAGCGCGGGGTCAACCGCAACGACCTGATCGGCAACGAAGTGCAGGGCAGGACCATCGGGATCGTCGGCATCGGAAATGTCGGCCGCCGCATTGCCGAGCTCTGCAAAGGCCTGCTCGGCATGAAGGTTCTGGCTTACGATCCCTATCTTTCGGGTGACGAGATCGCATCGCGAGGGGCCGACAAGGTCGAACTGGACGAGCTCCTGCGCCGCTCCGATTTCGTCTCGATCAACTGCCCGCTGACCAGGGAAAGCCGCGGCATGATCGGTGCTCGCGAGTTCTCGCTGATGCAGAAGCATGCGTTTTTCATCACCACGGCCCGCGGCTTCATCCATGACGAGGCGGCGCTGGAGGACGCGCTGCGCAGCAAGCGCATCGCGGGCGCGGGCCTCGATGTCTGGTCCAAGGAACCGCCGCCGCCGGAGCATCCCCTGCTGCAATTCGACAACGTCCTGGCAAGTCCGCACACCGCGGGCGTGACCAGGGAAGCGCGCGAGAACATGGGTCGGATCGCAGCAGAGCAGATACTCGACGCGCTCGACGGCAGGCGGCCTGCGCGCATCATCAACCCGGAAGTGTGGCCGCGCTATCGTGAGCGGTTTGTGCGGACCTTTGGCGTCGTCCCGCAATAGCTTGCAGGCGGTGGAGAAAATTTCCTCCGCCGCGCGGCAATCGGCGGCAACAAATGCACTGCCATGCGGGCTGGTGATGCCAGCTTCATTGCTATTTGCGCCGACGTCTCGACAGCTCCCTTTCGCCGGACCATTTTCCCTTTGCGCGCCATGGCTTTGCGGGCAACTGCTGCGCCGGCGCGAGAAAGGATTCCTGCGATGCGTTCGGTTGGTTCATTTCTGCACTTGGCCCAGTCCCGCTTGCGGCGGCGCCTGGCTCAGATCGTCGAGATTGCGGCTGCCAGCCTGCCGGCTGCCGGCGCCTGAACGCCAACGGACAGCCTTCCAGCGCGATGCGTGGCGCTTGATCCGCATCAAAACGCTCACGTAAGATGCGCCTAGAGACAAGGGGGCGCTACCCGACGCGGGAGGGTTCATGTCGCGCTTTGTCATTAGCTTTATGAAGAATGTGCTTGGCGAAAACGGTCGGCAGATCGAAGTCTGTCAGCGCACCATGGAAGTCGACGCTCCGAGTGAAGGCGAGGCTGCGGAACTCGCCAAGCAGAAATTCTGCAAGGCCGAGAAGCTTTGCGAGTGGTCGCTGCATGCGGATCGAATCCAGATCAAGGCCGCCGATTTCCCATCGTGACCGCCGGAGTCGTTGCTCGATCCCTCACTTCAACGGTGCAAACTTCAGCGAAAAGCGCGCGCCGTGGGGACAGCGATTTTCTACGGTGATGGTCGCCGAATGGAGTTCGGCGATCCTTTGAACGATGGAAAGCCCAAGGCCCGTGCTGCCTGCCCTTCTGCGATCGCTCCGCCAGAACCGGCGGAAAATCAGATTGCGTTCGTGCTCGGGAATACCGGGGCCGTAGTCGAGAACGCTGATCGTCCCGCTATCCTCGACGACAAACTCGACGGTCGAGCCGCCGGCGGTGTGATTGATCGCATTCTCCGCGAGATTGCGGATGGCCCGGCTGAGCATTTCCGGATTGCCCCTCACCCAGACCGGTTCGGTCGCACCGCAGAGCGCAATGTCCTTGCCTTGTGCGAGGGCCAGCGGCGCCACGAACTCCGCCACTTCGGCGGCAACCGCCTGAAGATCAGCCCTTTCGGAGGGGTCGATGACCAGGGCATCCAGTTCGGCAATGTCCAGCAGCTGGCTGATGATATGCGCCATGCCCTCGACATTCTGACGCAGGGCTTCGCGCATCGTCCGGTCTTCGAGAAAGTCGATGCGCGTGCGCAAGATGCTCAGCGGCGTGCGCAGCTCGTGCGCCGCATCGGCCGTGAAGTCGCGCTGAATCTTGAAACCCTCTTCGAGCCGGTCCAGTCCCAGGTTCACCGCCGACACCAGCGGTCGGACTTCGCGCGGGATTTCGGCAGTCGGCAGCCTTAAGCCCGGGCGCGCCGGCCCGATCTTGGCGGCGATTTCGGACGCCTCTCGCAGGGGGCGCAACGCGCGGCGGAAGATCGCGATATCGGTGATCAGGAGCACCAGGAGAATCGGCAGAGTGATCCAGCCGACATTTTTGTAAAAGTCCGCGACTATGTCGTCGGTGAGCACGTCGCGGTTGGCGAGATCCTCGCCAGCCTGCACCCAGACGGTCTGGTTCCCGATGGTCTTGCGTACGCTGGCGCCGGAAACGGTGGCGTCGCCCAGCCGCTGCTGCAGGAACCCGACGTCGCCGGTGCGTGTGTGTGCAGGAAACAGCGCCCTACGATCCTTGCGCGAGGAAAACAGCACGTTGCCGCGATCGTCCGTTACCGCAAAGGAATAGCGGCCATATTCCTGCGAGTAGAGTCCGAGCAGATCCGCAGGAAGGTTCAGCTGCAGATGGCCGTCCTGATCGACGCTCAAGTGCCCGGCCACCGCATTGGCCTGTTCCTGCATCGCCTTGTCGTGAATATTGTTGGTCGCATAATTCAGCAGCCAGGACAGTCCGACGGACATCAGGATCGAGGTGATGACGACGGCAACGATGTGCAGGATCACGATGCGCGAGAGGATGGACTGAAATCTAGGCACGCTATTTTTCCTCGGCGATCAGGTAACCCACGCCGCGAATCGTATGCACCTGGACCCTGGCGCCGCGATCTGACAGCTGCTTGCGCAAGCGATGGACATAGACCTCCACCGCGTTCGAGGCGACATCGCCGGAATGTCCGTAGATGTGATCCTCGACCTGTTTCTTGGAGACCACGCGCCCCTTGCTGCGCATGAGGAGCTCGAGCACCGCCGTCTCGCGGGCGGACAGGACCTGAGGCCGATCGTCGATCGAGACCTGGCGGCTTTGCGTGTCGAACTCGAGATTGGCGATGCGGAGCGAGCTGGCGAGCAACTGCCCCGGCCGACGCAGCTGCGCCTCAAGGCGCGCGATCAGTTCCTCCAGCGCGAACGGCTTCACCAGATAGTCGTCGGCACCGCTGCGCAATCCCTGGACGCGATCGTGCAGCCCGCCGCGCGCGGTCAGCACCAGAACGGGTATCGGGTTGTGGAGGTGCCTGATCTCGCGCAGAAGCTCCAGGCCGTCGCCGTCCGGCAATCCGAGGTCCAGGATGAGAGCGGCGTAGAACGTCGTCTGCAGAACGCTTCGCGCGCTTTCGGCCGTCGACAGAATGTCGGACTCGTAGCCCCCGGCGTGCAAGCCCTTTGCCAGAAGTTCAGCGAGTTCCTCGTTGTCCTCGACGATCAACAACCGCATGTTCGACCAGTTCAGTAAATCCGGCCACGGGCGACCGTGACGCGGGAGAGCATGTTCTTGCGAGTGTAGGCGCCTTGCGAATGTCGGCGCAAACGATGCCTGTAAGGCTCGTGTAAGTTTGTGGCCGCCTGACCACGTTTTCAGGCGCGTTTTTGCTGTGGCAGAGACGAAATTGCCGCCGCCGGCCTCGACCCGGCACTCCATGCTTGCTCGCTTCCCGACAAGTATCTATTGAGATTTCGCCGGCGAGACGAGGCGTCCAGGACAACGCTGGAATCGAATCTCTGCGGCGGCGCCTTTGCGCAAGCCGGGTCAATCTACGCCGAATCGGTCCGCCGATGTAGACGTTGCCTTCGGCCAAGGGACATTCCTCAATTGGGCAATCCGAGGGTCAACAGATGCCAGCGCTCAATCGGAATTTCGGACCGGAAAACCCGGGGGCGGGACCGTCGAAATGAAGTTGGTTGCGAAGCGGCGCGGCATCAAGGCTGTTCTGGCGGTCCTGGCGGTGCTTGCCGTCGCTGTTCTGCTGTGGCTCCGATTTGGCGTCATCCGCGCGCCCGTCGCGGTGACCGACGGGGAGGCGAGAACGCCGGCTGCAACGAGTGCCGCCGCCGAGCAGGAGCAGGCGGTCGATCTGTCGGAAAAGCAGGCGGAGTCGATCAAGGTCGAGCCGCTCGGTACGCGCGACTTTGAAGTCCTCAAGACCGCGATCGGCACCATCGATTTCAACGAGAACATGCTGGTCCAGGTCTTTTCCCAGTATCCGGGAAAGATCTTGAAGGCCTTCTACAATGTCGGCGACGACGTAAAGCGGGGCGATGTCCTGTTCACGATCGACAGTCCCGATCTCCTGCAGGCTGAATCGACCTTGCTGGCGAGCGCCGGCGTGTTGGAGCTGCAGAAGCGCACGCTGGCGCGCGTCTCGGGTCTGTTGAAACAGGGTGGCAGCGCCCAGAAGGATGTCGATCAGGCGACCTCCGATGAGCAGACGGCCGAGGGCAACTTCAAGGCCGCCAGGAACGCGGTGCGCATCTTCGGCAAGTCGGATGCGGAGATCGACCAGATCCTGAGCGATCGCAGGGTGGATTCCACCCTGGTCGTCCCCAGTCCGATCGGGGGAAGGGTGGTCACGCGCAACGCCGCGCCGGGATTTCTGACGCAACCCGGCACGGCTCCCGCGCCGTTCTCGGTCGCCGATATCTCGACGATGTGGATGATTGCGAACGTAATCGAGACCGATGCGCCGGCGTACAGGGTCGGTCAGCCGGTCGAGGTGAGGGTGCCGGCCTATCCCGATAAGGTCTTCAAGGGACACGTCACGACCGTCGGCTCGATCATCGATCCCAACACCCATCGCCAGCTCGTTCGTTCGGAAGTCGAGGACCCCGAGCACCTGCTGCGCGCGGGGATGTATGCGAGCTTCGTCATTCGCGTCGGAGATCCCATGCATTCGTTTGCGGTACCGGAGGACGGCGTGGTGCGGGAAGGTGACGGTACCATGACAGCGTGGGTCACCAGGGACAGCCGGCACTTCGTCAAGCGCACCGTCAGGATCGGACTGCGCCAGAACGGCTGGGTGCAAATCCTCGATGGCCTGCAGCCGGGCGATACCGTCGTCGGGGAGGGGGCGGTCTACCTGAGCAACAAGCTGCTGTTGGGCGAGGCGGGCTGAGGGTGATCGTGTGAGAGCAACCGACACAGGCACGGCAGGGTCGCTTGATCAAGTCGCTCGTTGAGTTCGGACTGACGCGCAGCGCGATCGTTGTGTTGGGTCTCTTGGTGTTCTGCGCAGCCGGGCTGGTTGCGTTCACCAAGCTGAACATAGAGGCCTATCCCAATCCGGCGCCGGTGATTCTCGAGATCACCGCGCAGGCTCCCGGCCTTTCCGCCGAGGAGATGGAGAAATACTACACGATCCCCATGGAGGTCGGGCTCTATCCGACGCCTGGCGTCGTGAACATCCGCTCGACCTCGTTCTATGGTCTGTCCTTCGTCCGCGTCACCTTCAAATACGGGATCGACTATTACTTCGCCTTGCAGCAAGCCTCGATCAGCTTGCAGCAGAACGTCAGCTTGCCGGGCAATCTGGTCCCCACGATTCAGGCGTCGAGCCTGGTCGGTGAAATCTACCGGTATCAGCTGGTCGGGCCCCCGCATTTCGGGCTGACCAACCTGCGCACGCTGCAGGATTACGTGGTCGCACGCCGTCTGCTGACGATTCCCGGTGTCGCGCAAATCAACAGCTGGGGCGGCACCACCAAGCAGTTCAACGTCGATGCCGACCTCGGCAAGCTTGAAGCCTACAACATCACCATTCCCCAACTGATTTCGGCGATCGGCAACGCCAACATCAATGTGGGCGGCCGGGAGATCGCGATCGGCCAGCAATCGGTCAATATCCGCGGCATCGGACTGATCGACAGCGGCGGTGCCGATGACGTCACCAACGGCTATCGCGTCCAGGACATCGAAAACATCGTCCTGACGCAGTCGGGCGGCCTGCCGATCCAGATCAAGGATGTGGCGAAGGTTTCGGTTGGCCATGTGCCGCGGCTCGGCATTGCCGGCAGAGACCACGAGGACGACATCGTCTCTGCGATCGTGGTCATGCGGCGCCCCGAGCACACCAACGATATCATCCCGAAGGTCAAGGCCGAGGTCGAAAAGATCAACGCGGACGGCAGCCTGCCGCCGGGCGTCAGGATCGTTCCGTATTATGACCGCAGCTCGCTGGTCGGCGTGACCACGCATACCGTCCTGCACAACCTGATCTTCGGCTGCGTGCTGGTGTTCCTGATCCAGTGGATTTTCCTCGGCGAGCTGCGCAGCGCCATCATCGTCAGCGTGAACATCCCCTTCGCCTTGTTCTTCGCGATCATCATCCTGGTCCTGCAGGGCGAGGACGCCAACCTGCTGTCGCTCGGGGCGGTGGACTTCGGAATCATCGTCGATTCCGCCGTGATCATGATGGAGAACGTCTACCGCAATTTCCAATCGCCGCCGGAGCACCGGCGTGCGCTTCTTCAGCAGCTCACGGACGGGTATTGGGGCTCTGATCCGACATCGGCGAGCGGAGGCCATGCGGGCGCGCCCCGTTGGACCGACCGCCTTCGCATCATCTTCGCCAGCGCGCTGCAGGTGGAGAAGGCGGTGTTCTTCACCGCCGCGATTACAGTGACGGCCTTCGTGCCGCTGTTCACGATGCAGGGCGTAGAAGGCCAGATATTCGGCCCCATGGCGCGCACCTATGGCTACGCGCTGGCCGGTGCATTGATCGCGACGTTCACGGTGACGCCCGTCCTTGGCTCCCTGTTGCTTCCCAAACACATCCAGGAGGTCGAAACCTTCATCGTGCGGGGCTTGCGTGCCGTCTACACGCCGGTGCTGCGCTGGGCGCTCAACAATCTCACGGCGGCCGTGACGGTCGGCGTCGTCTTTCTCGCTTTGAGTTCTCTGGCCGCATCCCGGCTGGGCAGCGAATTCCTTCCGGCCCTGGAGGAGGGCAATTTCTGGATCAGGGCGGCGCTGCCGCCGACGATCTCGCTCGAAGCCGGCACCGAGGCCACGCGCAAGATGCGCGAAATCCTTTTGCGCCATCCCGAGGTCATCACCGTGGTGTCGCAGCATGGCCGGCCGGACAATGGCAGCGACGCCTCGCCGTTCTCAAATGTCGAATTGTTTGCGCCGCTGAAGCCTTTCGACGAGTGGCCTCCTTATCTGACGAAGGAGAAGCTCACCGAGGAACTGCAGAAGGAATTCGCCGAGGAATTGCCCGGAATCGGATTCAACTTCTCCCAATATATCCAGGACAACGTCGAAGAGGCCCTGTCCGGGGTGAAGGGCGCGAATTCGGTCAAGATCGTGGGGCCGAACCTGGAAACGCTGGAATCGCTTGCGAGCCAGGTCATGGCGGAAATGTCGCAGGTGCCGGGCGTTGCCGATCTCGGCATCTTCCACCTGGTGGGCCAGCCCAACCTCAACATCAAGATCGATCGCGCCAAGGCGGCGCGTTATGGCCTCAACACCGGGGATATCAACGCGGTGGTGCAGGCGGCGCTCGGAGGGACCAACGCGACGACCGTTCTGGAGGGCGACCGGCAATTCGCTGTCGCGGTCAGGCTTGGTCCCGAATATCGCGCCAGCGTCGACGCGATCCGTAATGTCAAGGTGGCGTACCAGACGCCGTCGGGTACCAACGCCTACATTCCCCTGAGCGAGGTTGCGGATATCACGCTCGATACGGGCGCCTCCTTCATCTATCGCGAGCGCAGCCAGCGTTACATTCCGATCAAGTTCAGCGTCCGCGGACGCGATCTCGGTTCAACCGTCGCCGAGGCCCAGGAGCGGGTCGCCAAGGCCATCAAGCTGCCGAACGGCTATCAGATCCTGTGGGCCGGCGAATTCGAGGACCTGCAAAACGCCAAGCAACGCCTGATCGTGGTCATTCCCATCACGCTGCTCTTGATCATGGTTCTTCTGTACGGGCTGTTCAACACGGTGCGCGACAGTCTGCTTGCCCTGGCCGGCATTCCCTTCGCGATCGGCGGCGGCCTGATCGCGCTCTATCTGGCGGGTCTTGCCTTCAGCGTCTCGGCCGCCATCGGATTCATTTCGCTGTTCGGGGTCGCCGTGATGGACGGCATTCTCAACATCACCTATTTCCGCGAATTGAGGGCTCAAGGCATGGCTGTCGCCGAAGCGGTTTTCCGGGGTGCCGAACAGCGCATGCGCCCGATGTTGATGACTGCGCTCTCGGCCGGGGTCGGACTTTTTCCGGCCGCGATCTCGCATGGCATTGGCAGCCAGGTCCAGCGGCCGCTCGCGACCGTGGTTGTCGGCGGCATGTTCATCGGACCGGTGCTGCTGCTTGTTGTTGCGCCGGCGCTACGCCGGATTTTCCTCGCGCAGGAAACTGCGGATACCATTGATACCGAGGATGCGGCCAATGTGGAACAGACCTAGGATGAAGAACGGGTTTCCCCGACAGATGGCATCTTGAGTGGATCGATCTGATGCTAGGCACCGCCCATCGACCGCGACGAGCAGCCTGCGCCTTTCTGGCGCCGCTGCTTGCCGTGGCCATGTCGGGCTGCGTCGGGCCGAATTTCGTACCGCCGGCCGCGCCCGCGGTCGGGGGCTACCTGCCCGGAAAACTCGCCTCGCCCGATGCCGGACCGGGCGGTCCCAAGATCGCGAGCCAGCATTTTGTGACCGGGGAGGCCGTTTCGGCGCGCTGGTGGGCAGCGTTCCGCTCACAGCCACTGAACAACCTCATCCGCGACGCGGTCAATCACAATCCGAACCTGCAGTCCGCCGAGGCGGCGATCAAGGTTGCGCAATACAATGCCCTGGCGCAGCGCGGACTCTGGTTGCCGCAGATCAGCGGCAATTCGACGTCCGAGCAGATCCTGGTTGCCAATCCCGGCCAGGTGCCGCCGATCCCGACGGAAGGCCCGCAGAGCCAATTTTCGCTGGTGACCAACCAGCTGACGGTAACCTTCGTGCCCGACATCTGGGGCGCCAATTCCCGTGCGGTCGAAAACCTCGACGCGATCACCGAGCAGCAAGCGTTTCAACTCGAGGCCGCCTATCTCACGCTGACCAGCAATGTCGTGGCCGCCGCCATTCAGGAAGCCTCGCTCCGCGGCCAGATCGCCGCGACCGAGCGGATCATCGCCATCGAGCGTCGCCTGCTCGGGATCCTGAAGCATCAGCATGAATCCGGACAGGTCGCGCAGGCCGACGTGCTGTCCCAGGAAGCCGCTCTTGCCGCAGCCGAGGAACTGCTGCCCCCGCTGCAGAGGCAACTCGCCCAGCAGCGCAATCTCCTGACGGCTCTTGCCGGGCAATTGTCGGGCGACGAGGTCACGCAGAAATTCGACCTCGCCCGGATCAAGCTTCCAGCCAACCTGCCAGTCAGCCTGCCCAGCAAGCTGGTCGATCAGCGTCCCGACGTGCGAGCGGCGGAAGCGGCGATGCATGCGGCGAGCGCGGAAATTGGTGTCGCAATCGCTGCGCGGCTTCCGAATATCCAGCTTTCGGCCAATGGCGGTACAACCGCCTACAACTTCGCCCAGAGCTTTGCGCCCGGCACCGGCTTCTACACGCTGGCCGCGAGCGTCACAGCGCCGATCTTCGACGGTTTTACGCTCTATCACAAGCAGAAGGCCGCGGAGGCGGCGCTTGACCAGGCCGAGGCGCAGTACCGCGCCGCTGTCATCACGGCTTTCCAGAACGTCGCCGATGCACTGCGGGCGTTGCAGTCGGATGCGCACGCCATCAAGGCGGCGGTACACGCCGAAGACGCCGCCAAGGCCAGCCTCGACATCGTCGAGACACAGTTGAACGCAGGCCAGGTCAATCAGCTCGCGGTCCTCAACGCCCAGCAGACCTACCTGACGGCCTCGATCATTCGGGTGCAGACCGAGGCCGGTCGGCTCTCCGACACGGCCGCGCTGTTCATGGCGCTGGGCGGCGGCTGGCCGACGACATGTATGACCCCCGTGTGGCGCGAGTGCGCCATGGGGGAAGCGGCGCCTGCGGCTCCGGCGGGTTCGGATTAGTTGCTACTTTCGGCCAGGGAGAACGCCGGAAGCATCCGGGATGCTTTGCGTCGCTCGCGAGCTGCAATCGGAACGCCGGCCCGGACTGGGCGCGTCCGACAACCTGCCATGAGGTCTCGATGATCGAGAGATATTCTGATCATGCTGCGAACGAACGTACCTTTCTGGCCTGGGTCCGCACGGGTATCGCCACCATCGCGTTCGGCTTCGTGGTCGAGAAATTCAACCTGTTCGTGCGGACCCTGGCGGAGGCGAACGCGCTCGGCGATTCAAAGAACTTGCGGTTGCAGGAATTATCCGGTGCGTTCAGCCATTACGACGGTTTGGCGCTGATCCTGGTTGGCATCGCCATCATCGTTGTCTCGCTGGTCCGCTTCATTCGCACCAGTCGCCTGATCGACGACCCGCAATCGCATTCGGCCCGGTCCGTCAGGGCGGAACTGGTGCTGTCGGTCGTGCTGACGCTGATCGTGACCACGATGGTTGCCTATTTTGCGCTCTATTGAGCGGGCGCGGACAGCTTGTGCCGGCTGCGAACCCGTCGGCTGCTGGTAACGGCATACGAGGGGGAACGGCGAGGTGACGATATCCGCCAATGCCGTGCGCGTGGTCACGACCGGTCACGGGCCCCGCAGATGGCGGCGCAAAGCCGCCGTTCACCGTGACGGCGGAGCGGCCCCGACGTACCGCGATGGCTAGTTCTCGCTGCCTTCCTGAAGAACGGGCTTGATCATGTCGCCCTGCAAGCCTGGAGCGGCTACGACCTGCGGTCCGACCTCCCGGCCGCGGCCGTGGATCAGCCGCTCGTAGGCCGAGATCAGCGTGACGTAAGGATTGACCCAGATCCAGCCGTCGTGCGTGAACACCTGGACGTCGAAATGCAGATGCCGGCTCGTGCCGTTCGGATGGTCCAGATAGTTCGAGACCACGCCCATCTGGTCGCCTTCCATGAGCTCACGCCCATTCAACAGCCCGTCGGCGTCCATCGCGAACGGATTCATGTGCATGTAACGGAAGCGGATATGCTCCGTCGCGGTATTGATCTGGAGCGTCGCCGCCTGCTGCTGGACGGAACGAAGCACGACGCCGTCGCGTACGGCGAATACCGGCTGCCGCCTGGGATCGCAGAGACTGGCGGACGCGTCCCGGGCCGGGCACGCGCCGGGACGGATATCCTGCCCCTGATGGCCGAAGCCGTTTCCGCACTGTCCGACATTGAAGGCGCGCGCTTCGCAAAAACTGTCGCGCCAGGGATAGGCGGCACGCGGGGAGTCCGATTTGTCGCCTGTGGGGCGTTTGCCGAAAGATTGCGAATGCAGGTAGCTTGGTGCTTCCAGCGGAAACCGGATTTGCGAATAGACGTTGAAATCGACGCGGCCGCTCTGCCGATGAAAGCCGCTGCCCTCGAGGATGTCGCCGACGGGGCGGTAGGTGAAATCGGCTGCACGCTCGTTCGGCCGTTCGACGATCGCTGAAGCGACGTCTTTGCGCGGCCGTGCGGGCAGGCCGCCCGTCACGTGGAGAGCCTTCAGAAAGCGTTCGGCAATCGGGTAGGCCTCGCGGCAGGCCAGCCGGCGCGCGCGCGGGGCTGAATCGAGGCACTGGATCGAGACGACGTAAGGCACGCCGAAGCGGGTGAAAGCATAACGCACATATCCTTCCCGGATAAAGCGCCGCAGGTCCGGATATTGCGCAACCAGGCTCCTGACCGGCTCGCCCTTGCCGCCGGCGGGATCGGAGAGGTCATAGATCAGGAGTGAGCCCGTGATCTCGACCTCGACGGGTTTTGCAAAGACTCGCTGCGGCAGGCCGTCGCCGGCCCCGGGTTCGAGCGAGAACACCGCGTCATAGCCGGCGGCACCCGCAGCAAAGAAATCAACCGGGCGGAAGTCTGCCTGATAGTGCGACAGCGGAAGAGCGAATTGGACGCCGTCCCGCCGCGCCTCCAGAAAAGAGGCGGTATCGAATGGCAGCAGGACCGGTACGGTGCTGCGTCCGATGCCGCTGAAGAGGGGTGAGGTCGCCGCGTTCAGCGCGACCCACGCCGGGATCGAACGGGGATCGAAATCGCCCGCGCGGTGCTGGCGGGCGAAGCTGAAATCGGAGGCGAGGGCAGGCGCGGCACTCAGTTCCGAGCGGAGCTGGTCGCGCGCCGCGCGCCAGTCGACCCGCACCACCGAAATCTCGGGCGTCCGGAACTCCTGGGCGGACACGCCCGCGCTGCCGGCCTGGATCGATGCGAAAGCTGCCAGCACGCCAGTGACAAACCGGGCAGCCCTCCCATCCAATGTGTCGTCCCCAACGCGAAACCGCCCCGTTAGCTATATTAATCCTTCGCGCGCTCGGCGTAAGAGCCGTCCTCGGTCATCACCACGATCCGGGTGCCGACGGTGATGTGCGGCGGGACCTGGGTGCGCACGCCATTCGACAGCATGGCGGGCTTGTAGGAGGACGAAGCGGTCTGGCCCTTGGTCACCGGCTCGGTCTCCACCACTTCCAGCGTGACTCGCTGCGGCAGTTGCATCGCGACCGGGTTGACGTCGTGCATTAGCAGCTTGACCGTCATGTTCTCCTGCAGGTACGGCGCGGCCGTGCCGACGAGGTCCTTGGACACCTGCACCTGGTCGTAGGTTTCGGGGTTCATGAAGTGGAAGCCATCGCCATCCTCGTAGAGGTAGGTGAAATTGCGCTCCTCGACGGTCGCCTTTTCCACCTGGTCGGTGGTCTTGTAGCGCTCCGAAACCTTCACGCCATCGCTGATTCGGCGCATTTCGATCTGGCTGACCGGTGTTCCCTTGCCGGGATGGATATTCTCGGCGCTCAAAACGACATAGAGCTTACCGTCTTGCTCGATCACGTTGCCCTTGCGAATAGAACTGGCGATGACTCTCAAAGCTGTTTTTCCTGATATTTGGGCCCGAAACCGAGGCGGACGCCGGTCCGGGCAGGCGAAGGAAGCGGTTTCGGGCCGCAACATACTGATTTTGCCAGTGGACGCCAGCGTTTTACCACCGCGGAGGCTGGCTGCGTAATGGCCGAAAATCACCCATTTTCGCCCTTTTGGTCGGCCGCCCGACATGCCGATACCAGGCCGTTTCTGCTGGCGCGGGGCACCATTATGCGTGCTTTGCGGGCCTGGTTCGAGGCGCAAGGCTTTACCGAGGTCGAGACCGGGATCCTGCAGGTATCGCCAGGGAACGAGACCCACCTGCATGCGCCGCGCACGCGGCTCGCCCGGCCCGACGGTGAGCACCTCACACGCTATTTGCGCACCTCGCCCGAATTCGCCTGCAAGAAGTTACTGGCCGCCGGCGAGCAAAAGATCTTCGAATTCGCGCGCGTATTCCGGGACCGCGAGCGCGGCGATCTGCATTTGCCGGAATTCACCATGCTGGAGTGGTACCGCGCCGGCGCGCCTTACGATGCAGTCATGGCGGACTGCGTGGCCGTGATCGCCCAAGCGGCGCAGGCGACCGGGATCGGACGGTTTTCGTTCCGGGGAAAGACTGCCGACGCTTTCGCCGAGCCGGAATTCCTGACGGTGGCGACGGCCTTCGAGCATCTTGCCGGCATTGATCTGCTGGCCACTATCAGAGGCGGCGAGGGCGATCGCGCTGCGCTTGCAGCGGCGGCGCTATCGAAGGTGCGGATCGCAGACGACGACACCTGGTCCGATATTTTCAGCAAGATTCTGGTCGAGCATGTAGAACCTCGGCTGGGGCAGGGGCGTTTGACGGTATTGTTCGAATATCCTGCGCCCGAAGCCGCGCTGGCGCGGGTAAAGGCATCCGACCCGCGGGTGTCCGAACGGTTTGAGGTCTATGCTTGTGGCATCGAACTCGCCAACGGATTTGGTGAACTGACGGATGCGGGCGAACAGCGCCGACGGTTCGGGCTTGCGATGGACGAGAAGCAGCGTCGCTATGGCGAGCGATATCCGCTGGATGAGGATTTTCTCGCCGCCGTTGCCGAGATGCCCGAGGCCTGCGGCGTCGCGCTCGGCTTCGACCGGCTGGTGATGCTGGCAAGCGGGGCTTTGCGTATCGATCAGGTGGTGTGGACGCCGCCGGCGCTTGAGAAATGAGCAGAATGAAATCCGCAACGACACTCCGCGATCCCGCCGAACTGGTGGCGCATGGCCTGGCGCACTCGGCCGATCTTGCCGACCTGCAGCAGGTTGCCTCGCGCTATGCGGTCGCGGTCACACCCGAGATCGCCGCGCTGATCGACCCGAATGATCCGGCCGATCCGATCGCGCGCCAATTCGTCCCGAGCAAGCAGGAACTTTCGGTCACGGAAGGCGAGGACGTTGATCCGATCGGTGACCACGCCCATTCGCCGGTCGCGGGAATCGTTCACCGCTATCCCGACCGGGTGCTGTTGAAACTCGTCCACGTTTGCGCGGTCTATTGCCGCTTCTGCTTTCGCCGCGAGATGGTCGGGCCCGGCAAGGACAGCGCGTTGTCGGATTCGGCCTACGCTGGCGCGCTCGATTACATTCGGACGCACAAGGAAATCTGGGAAGTGATCTTGACCGGCGGCGATCCTTTGATGCTGTCGCCGCGGCGGCTGTCGCAGGTGATGACCGATCTCGCCGGTATCGACCACGTCAGGATCATCCGTGTCCATACCCGCGTGCCCGTCGCCGATCCATCACGGATCAGCGATGACATGGTCAACGCCCTGAAAGTTGCGGGCGCAACGGTATGGGTGGCCCTGCACGCCAATCACGCGCGGGAATTGACCGCAAAGGTACGTGCATCCGTCGCCCGGTTGATCGATGCGGGTATTCCGATGGTGAGCCAGTCGGTGCTTTTGCGCGGCGTCAATGACAATGTAGTTGCTCTCGAAGAGTTAATGCGCGCCTTCGTTGAATGCCGAATCAAGCCCTATTATCTGCACCATGGCGATCCGGCGCCGGGAACGGCGCATCTTCGCACGACGCTTGCCGATGGCCAGGCGCTGATGCGGGCCCTGCGGGGCCGCCTCTCGGGATTGTGCCAGCCGGAATATGTCCTGGACATTCCCGGCGGTGCCGGCAAATCGCCGGTCGGCCCGAACTATGTTGCGGCAGCAAATTCTTTTGTGGGTGAGCGTGATGCGGAACCAGAAACGCGCTATCGTGTCACCGACTATTGCGGTGAGGTCCATCTCTATCCGCCGAAGCCGTGATCGGCGTGTCCATCGTTTTGCAGTTCTTCTGGCAGGAGGAGCAACATGAAAAGAATGATCGGTGTATTGGGGCTCCTGGTTCTGTTTGGCGGGACCGCGGCCATCGCGCAGAGCGGCGGCGACAAGGGACCATCATCGACCGGCCAGTCCATCAAGGGTGGCATACCGGAAGCGCCGGTCGGCCACCGTCAGCCGCGGGCTGGCGATGTGCCGGATGAGAAGAACCTGAGCAATCCGAACGATCCCATGAACAAGGAAGACGCGGCGCTCGACAAGAAGATCAAGAGCATCTGCCGCGGCTGCTAGGGGCGTGATTGGTTCGGAGTAAGGCTCAGGCCGATCTCCGCGGGTCACCGTGAGGCTCGCGCCTCGAACGGCGACCGCATGAGGCCGTTTCAGTAGCAAACGGTTTGGTTCAGGCCAGGCGCTCGCGGATTTTGCCGTGCTTCGCCTTACGCCTGCGGATCACCGCATCAGCCAGGAGGTGGATCGCCGGCACGGTCGTTTCCCAGTCGATGCAGCCGTCGGTAACGCTTTGCCCATAGGTCAGTGCGACGTCCGGCTGTACGTCCTGCCGGCCTGCCACGAGATTGCTCTCGATCATGACGCCCATGATCCGCCGCTCACCTTCGGAGATCTGGCGGGCGACATCGTCCAAGACCTGTGGCTGATTCTCCGGCTTCTTGTTGCTGTTGGCGTGGCTTGCGTCGATCATCAGGCATGGGGCGACGCCCGAACGCGCAAGTTCGGTTGCGGCTGCATCGACGCTGGCGGCGTCGTAATTGGGTGTGCGGCCACCACGCAGGATGATATGGCAATCCTCATTGCCGGTAGTCGCCGCAATCGCCGACCGCCCGCCCTTGGTGACGGCCATGAAATGGTGCGGATGCGAGGCCGCCTTCACGGCATCAGCGGCAATGCGCACGCTGCCGTCGGTTCCGTTCTTGAAGCCGACCGGGCAGGAGAGGCCCGAAGCAAGCTCGCGGTGGATTTGGCTCTCGGTCGTGCGCGCGCCGATCGCGGCCCATGAGACCAGATCGGCAATGTACTGCGGCGTGGTCATGTCGAGGAATTCGGTCGCTGCCGGCAGCCCAAGATTGTTCACCGCGGAGAGCACGCTGCGCGCAAGCCGCAGTCCTTTGTTGATGTTGAAGCTGCCGTTGAGGTCGGGATCATTGATCAGTCCCTTCCAGCCGACCGTGGTGCGCGGCTTTTCGAAATAGACGCGCATGATGATCTCGAGGCGGTCGGACAACTCTTCGCGCAAGGAGGCGAGGCGCTCGGCATAGTCGATCGCCGCGGCCGGATCATGGATCGAGCAGGGGCCGATGATGACCAGAAGCCGGTCGTCCGTTCCGTTCAGTATGGCGTGGACGGCATTGCGTGCCGCCATCACGACGCGCGTTGCGGAGAGGTTGCGCGGGATGTCGCGCATGACCTCTTCCGGCGTACTCAGCTCCTTGATTTCTCTGATGCGAAGATCGTCAGTCGTACTCAACACGGCGGGCTCCTCTTTGGTCTCTTTGCGAACCTGCCGGCCAACAAAAAAGCCGCCAGGTCTGGCGGCTGTTCGGACTTCTTGCTGCAATTCTTCAGATTGAGCGCGATCCTCCCGCCGCCAGCGAGCTGCCGTAGCTAAAATACCAAAAATAGCTGGTGGCGACGGTGATCATAGCAGTCCTGATAGCGTACCGCTTTCGTCTTGTCACCCCAAAATTCACACCTTGGGAAGATCGATGTCAGACCTGCCGGGCGGCCAGCGCCATGCCGACCAGCGCCGCGCCACCGAAGATGAGGTTTATGCCGACCAGAAGGCCGATCGCCCATTCCGCAGATCCCGGCAATCCCGAGATGATGATGAAGGCGATCGCGATATCGAAAATGCCTGCAATCAGCAGCCAAGCCCAACGCTCCGACAATTCGCGTCGGTGCTCCAGCGCGTACATTATGGTGGCCACGCCCTCGGCCAGGAAATAGATGCCGATCACCAGGGTAAGGGTATAGGCGCCCTGAACCGGCTGAGCCAGCAGGATGATGCCGGCAATGATCGCAAGCAGCGCCGAGACGAGCGCCCACCAGAACCCCGGCATTGCGCGCGCCCAAAAGGTGAGGGCCAGCCCGGCGACGCCGCTGATCAGAAACATCCAGCCGACGAAGATCGTGACGGCAAGGCTGGCGAGCGGCGGCACGATCATGGCGGCAAGTCCCAGGACCACGAGCAGAATGCCCTCGATCAGGAAGGCTCTCCAATGCTCGCGCGCCACGGCCCGCATCTCGGACTGCATGCGGCTGATGTCGTTATCGGCGTCGGGGGGAAGGGTCATTTGAGTCTCTCGGTACCTGCCAATGCAGGATGGCACCGTTAGTGTTCCTGTTCCAGCCGCGCCGGGAGCGT
>CAYVVB010000231.1:0-4221 GCA_964454955.1 uncultured Bradyrhizobium sp.
TCCGCAGCTCGCCAGCATGGGCGGAGCCGTTCATCTGTATTGGATCGCCGAGAAGATCGAGCAGCCGATGCCGCACCCTGAAGCCCTCATTCCCGCGACTGCGTCGCTGATGGAGCCAAGCGGCCTCTACGAGAAAGCGCCTTACTGCATCGACCTCGATGCCAATTTCCTGCTCGGACGCGCTCTTTCCTATATCGACTCCGGGGCCGAGCTCTCGGAGCGGGCACGCAAGGCGCTTGCCATCAACCGGAACGCCGTGCTCGGCTGGTTCGCCGAGCGGTCGCCGGAGAACTGGAAGCCGAATTCCCACGCTCTGCCCGGGGCCTTCGCGGCCATCGCGGAGGCGGATCGCGTGCTGGATCCAGGGCAGGGGCGCTGGCGCGATATCTTCGAGACGACCTGGTGGCTCTGAGCGGCGAGGCCGGTGGTCAGCGGCGCCAGATGCGTGCGGCGAGCGCATGCCTCGGTCCGCGCGTGCTCTCTCTTGCAATGCGTAGCGCGAGCCAGAGGAAATTGCGGTAGTTCGGATCGATCTCCATGATCGCCCGAAGTTGCTCCCGCCACGCCGCGACCGAGTATCCCTTCATGCGGGCGAACTTCTGTCCGCCGTGGTAGCGCTTCGCTATTCGCACGCTCTGGCTGAGGCCAAGTCGCCGGCCATTTTTCACAAGCCGGATCCATAGATCATAGTCCAGCATGTGCGACCGGCTGGCATCGTAGCCTCCCATCGCAACGAGCTCGGCTTTGCGCAGCAGCACGCCCGAATGCGCGAGAATGTTGCCGCGGGCAAGGGCGCGGGTCACGTCGCGGGGCTCGCCGTCGGCGGGTTGATTCACATTTGTCCAGTCCGGACTCTGGTCGTCGCGGATGTACACGCGCTCGAAGCTGATGCCGGCGAAAGCGGACTGCTGTCCGAGGTTCCGCACGCCGTCTTCAAGCCAGCAGGGATGCGCGAGATCGTCAGCGTCGAGGATGGCGACGTAATCGGAGTCCGCTCTTTCGACGGCGAGGTTCAGGGCCCGACCACGCCCCGGCATTGGATTGCGATACAGAGCGAATCTCGGGCTGCGGCTGCAGAACTGCGCGGCGATGGCGCCGCTCCGGTCACTCGATCCATCATCGACAAGAATGAACCGCGCGTCAGTCGCCGTCTGTGCGTCAAGGCTGGCGAGCGTGGCTTCCAGCGTATCCTCCGCGTTGAGAAAGGTGCAGATGACGCTGACGGCAGCGGGCATGGCAAGCCTGCTATCGCATCATCGCTCGCCGTCGCATCAGTCCTGATGGACGGATGCCACGGCGACGCGGGAAAGGGAGGAAGACTTGCGCCTGTGCACTCATTCGGTCGCCAGGGCGAGGCGGCCTCGCGAAGCGATCTTTCGGGAAACCGACCGGCTCTTCACGATGAGCCTGCGCAGCGCGTTCCGTGGCGAGGCGGGAAGCAGTGTCAGTGCCCTCAGCACCAGGTACCGGAACGGGTTGGTGAGGACGAAGAAGCCTTCATAGGTCTTGCTCGCCATGCGCTCGCGCGGCCCCAGGAGGAGGGCGTACTCATACAGCTCGAGATTGACGAGCCGGCGAAGCAAGGTACGCCGCCGTCCGGTCGCCTCCGGCAGCATTTGCATGACCGAATGAATCAGGCACGGCGTGATGTTGAACGATATCTGGCGGCTGACCTGGTTCTGGGTGACCGTGTGATAGGTCGCGCAGACCTTTGGCGAGAACATTCCGTTGCTGTGGGCCATCGCCCGCAACCACATGTCCTTGTCGCCACCGCGCCGGCAGCGGCCCTCCGGGAACAATCCGGCTCGCAACAGCACGTCGCGGCGAATTGCACAGGCAGACGTCCACACCGGGGCGCTGCCGAGCGCAATCCAGTCGGCAAGGAATCCTTCGAAGCTATACGAGTGAACGCCGGCGTTCCGGTAATGCGCGCTGTGAATATCACGTTCGATCTTTCCGCTGGCGCGAACCTTTTCGTAGCCGGTGAAGACACAGCCGACTTCGCGCGGCGCGGACTCAATCATCGAGAAGAGTTCCTCGACGAAATTCGGCTTCCAGGTGTCATCTGCATCGAGGAAAGCGATCCAGCGTGAAGTCGCCGATCGGATGCCGAGGTTGCGCGCCGCATAGCCTCCCGGTCCGGGTTCGGTACGCCGCAGGAGTTTAATCGACTTGTTTCTGAACGAGCGGACCTGGGCGTCGCTGTCGTCGGTCGAAGCATCGTCGATGACGATGATCTCATCGACTGGTCTTGTCTGGCCGAGCACCGACTCGATGGCGCGCGAGACAAAGCGTTCCTTGTTGTAGAGCGGAACGACGACTGCGATCGTGTCCGTGTCTGCTGCGTTTGCCAGCATGGTGAAGCGCGATCCCGCCCGATGCCTTCATGAGGGACTTTGCTGCGGCAATGGGGCGAAGAAAAGGCTTTCGTCGTACTCGCGCCGACCTGCGACGCGAAACTGCCGCAAAGAACCGTTCTTATGACGGAGGTGCGACGCTGCTGCGACGACACGCTGCAGCGTGCCTCAAGATCAGGCAGCCGTACGCGACACGAGGCCTCGTCGACTGTGATCCGCCACCGCCGCGACATCGATGGTCTTCGGGCAATCGCCGTCATTCCCGTGGTGCTTTATCACGCGGTGCCGTCGCTCATGCCGGGCGGCTTTGTCGGCGTCGACATCTTCTTCGTCATTTCAGGTTTCCTGATCACCTCGATCCTCGTCGATCAGCTTGACCGGGGCTCCTATTCGCTCGTCGACTTCTACGAGCGCCGGGTCCGCCGGATTCTCCCCGCGCTATGCGCATGCCTGGCATGCTCGGCCGTGGCGGCTGTCTGGCTTCTTCCGCCGACCGAGATGATCGACTTCGGCAAGAGCGTCGTCGCGGTTGCACTCTTCTCCGCCAACATCCTCTTCTGGCGTCAGGGCGGCTATTTTGCTGCGCCGGCACATGACAAGCCGCTGCTCCACACCTGGTCGCTTTCGGTCGAGGAGCAATTCTACGTTGTCTGGCCGCTTCTCCTGGCGCTCATCTTCCACACACGGCTCCGCAAGCGAGTCGACCTGATCCTCGTCGTGCTCGGCCTGCTTTCGCTGACGGCCTCCGTCTGGATGCTCCGCCGCGATCCAGAGGGCGCCTTCTATCTCGCTCCGTTCCGTGCGTGGGAGCTCGGCCTCGGCGCGTTCCTCGCAGTCACCAAGGCAGCCGCGCCGTCGTCCCGGAATCTGCGCGAATTCATCGCCGGCCTCGGCCTGGCAATGATCGTGGCGAGCATCTTCGTCTATTCCTCCGATACACCGTTCCCCGGCCTCGCGGCGCTTCTGCCATGCGTCGGCGCGGGGCTCATCATTTTCGCCGGGCGGGGAGGTGAGACCTGGGTCGGCCGCGCCCTTTCGCTCCGGCCGTTGGTGTTCGTCGGGCTGATCTCCTATTCGCTCTATCTCGCCCATTGGCCGATCCTCGTCTTTGCGCGCATCGGCCTGAATCGCGACCTCACGCCGGAGGAGACGGTCCTTGCGATCGCAGCGAGCTTCCTCGCCGCGACGCTGTCGTGGCGTTACGTCGAGCAGCCGTTCCGGCAGCGCCGCGAAAGACGACTCGTCGCACCGCTGGTTCTTCGCAACGCGATCGCCTCACTGCTGATCTTCGTGACCGGCGGGCTCGCGGTTTTCATCTCGGGCGGCCTTCCGTTCCGTGCCAACGCCGCTGTCCAGCGCGCCGAGGCATCCGTGGACAGCATCAATCCGTTGCGCGGCAAGTGCCACGTCGACAGCAGCTCGTCGCGCCTGCCGGCGCTGGGGCCGTGTATTACGACACCGTCTGTGCCAGGCCAGTATCAGGTCCTTGTCTGGGGCGATTCCCACGCTGATCATTTCGTGCCAGCAATCGCCACCTGGGCGGGACGGCAGGGCTTCTCTACCCGGCAGGCCACCAAAAGCGCCTGCCGGCCGCTCCTCGGTCCGGGCAAGCCGATTCCCGAGCTTTACGTCTCTGACGATTGCCAGGCGTTCAATCAGGCCGTCGTCTCCGAGGCGGCGCGCCAGCACGACCTTCGAATGATCGTCCTCTCGGGATATTGGGCGAGCACCGAGGGGGAGAATGCTGCGGTTGGTCGGGAGTTCAGGAGCGCCCTGGAGAACACAGTCTCCTCGCTTCGCAGAGCTGTCGGCGACCGCGTTCAGATCGTGCTGATCGGGACCACACCCGTCTTCTCGTTTTGGC
>CAYVVB010000232.1:0-1928 GCA_964454955.1 uncultured Bradyrhizobium sp.
CGGAGCGGTCACCGCCAAGCAGATCGTAAGCCACTCTGCCCATCTCTACTGGGGGCGCACAGTCGATGTGGTACTTCACCTGGATCCTCGGCCTCGGCTGTGCCTGCGGTTGCGGCATTCTCTACGCGGTCTGGCACGAGCATCATCTGGCGGACGAGACGATCGCCGACTGACGATGGCAGGCATCGCCTGAAGGCAAAATGGCCGGGCATCGCCCGGCCATTTTTCATTGCCGTATCGGCTTGCCGCGGCTTACTGCAGCTTGCGGATCTCGCCGGCGGCGCGGGCGAGAATCTCGACCACCTTGGCGTCGGCGTCGGGATCGCTCTTGAGCCGCTCGCGCGCGGTGTCGCGCAGGTTCTCGAAGGCCGCGCGCACGAGCGGGTAACGGCCGCCGCGCTCGCGCTCCTCTTCGCTCTCCATGCGCTCACGGATGCGCGCGGCCTTTTCGCCGATGAAGGCGAGCCGCTTCATCACCGCGTCGACCAGATCGCGGTTCTGCTCCAGATGCACGCGACCTTCCTCGGTGATGGTGTAGAGCTTCTTGGCGCCTTCCGGCTGCGAGGTGAGATAGCCGACCTCCTCGAGATAAGTGAGCGTCGGATAGACCACGCCGGGGCTCGGCGAGTACCAGTCCGAGGTTTTCTCCTCGAGCG
Source organism: uncultured Bradyrhizobium sp. (assembly GCA_964454955.1). GTDB lineage: Bacteria > Pseudomonadota > Alphaproteobacteria > Rhizobiales > Xanthobacteraceae > Bradyrhizobium. The sequence continues at coordinate 657 of CAYVVB010000232.1, forward strand.
CCTTGATGATGTCGTAGCCGTGCCGCGGCTGCTCGGCGATGAGGGCGAGCGCGATCAGCCGCAGGTCGCCCTGGGCCAGCATGCGGCCGGCGTGCAGCATGTCGTCGTCGCCGCCGTGCCGGCCGCCCCAGCCGTGCCGGCCCATCCCGCGGAAGCGACCGCGGCCGTGGCGGCCGGCAAAGTCGCGGCTGTCGTGGGCTTCGCAGTGTCGTCCACGCATTGAATACTCCTGTTCGTTCAGTGGCATCGCGATATATCATAAAAAGATATATCGTAAGATAGGTCTTATATAGACCGAACTTAGATGCTACGCAAGATATATCGTAGATGGATGCGAAGCGATTTCGGAGCGAGGTGTGAGACGATCTACAATCTATGATTGAATATCTGAATTGGCGGGTCCCTTGCGAGCCACCATTATGGTGTATCTAACCGATGATCGCGGCGGGACGAACGCCTTCCAGAAGTACGAAGCCGGAGACAACTTGTTGAGCCATGCCATGAGCAACCTGCTCCGCGTGCTCGAGCGGCATCCGGAAGAGGCTCAGCGGCTGAGGGACGAAAACAAGACCACCACCGATCTCGAGAACGACAACCGGGCCGCATAGCAAAACGGCCGGGCTTTTGGCCCGGCCATTTCAAATCGTTTGATGTCTCGCCGCTTAATGCGCGGCGATCGCCTCCGGCGCGTGCGGCTGCTCCATCGCCGCCATGCGGTTCTTCACCGCCTTCTGCACCTTCTCGAAGGCGCGCACCTCGATCTGGCGCACGCGTTCGCGCGACACGCCGAACTCGGCGGCGAGGTCCTCGAGCGTGACCGGATCGTCCGCCAGCCGGCGCGCCTCGAAGATGCGCCGCTCGCGGTCGTTGAGCACGTCGAGCGCGCCGATCAGCGCGTTGTGCCGGTTCTCGCTCTCCTCACTGTCGGCGAGGATGCGTTCCTGCGTCGGCGCGTCGTCGACCAGCCAGTCCTGCCATTCGCCGGACTCGCCGTCATCGCGGATCGGCGCGTTGAGCGAGGCGTCGCCGCCGAGCCGGCGGTTCATGTCGACGACATCCTGCGCGGTGACACCGAGACGCTTGGCGATGAGCTGCACCTGGTCGGGCCGCAGATCGCCTTCCTCGAGCGCGGAGATCTTGCTCTTGGCCTTGCGCAGGTTGAAGAACAGCTTCTTCTGGTTCGCCGTGGTGCCCATCTTCACCAGCGACCACGAGCGCAGGATGTACTCCTGGATCGCAGCCTTGATCCACCACATGGCATAGGTGGCGAGG
>CAYVVB010000233.1:0-13712 GCA_964454955.1 uncultured Bradyrhizobium sp.
TGGAATCAGCGCGGACAGCGCCGACGCCAACGCCTACACATGCTCAGACTTCGAGTAGTCCGCCGTTCGCTTGGGCAAGCTCGGCGGCTTTGCGCACTTGAAGACGCTGATCGACCGCCTGCGCGCCGACGTCGGCGAAGGGCGCTCGCTCCTCGTCGATGGCGGCGATCTCTGGCAGGGCACGGGTCCCGCCAATGCCACGCGCGGCGCCGGCATGGTGGATGCGGCGAACCTGCTCGGCATCGAGGCGATGACCGGCCATTGGGAATTCACCTATGGCGAGGCGGCGTTGCGCGACAACCTCGCCCGTTTCAAGGGCGAGTTCCTGGCCCAGAACGTCTTCCTCACCGAGGAGGCCGCCTTCAACGACGCCAAGGCGTTCGATCCCGCCTCGGGCCGTGTATTCAAACCGGCCGTGGTCAAGGAGATCGGCGGCCACCGGGTTGCCGTGATCGGTCAGGCTTTCCCCTATGTGCCGGTCGCGCATCCGAAGCGCTTCACGCCTGACTGGACGTTCGGCATACGCGACGAGGAGCTGCAAAAACTCGTCAACGGCCTGCGCGACGGCGAGAAGGTCGATGCGGTGATCCTGCTGTCGCACAACGGCATGGATGTCGACATCAAGCTCGCCAGCCGGGTGACCGGCATCGATGTCATCCTCGGCGGTCATACCCATGACGCCGTTCCGCAACCGGTCCCGGTGAAGAACCCAGGCGGCACCACACTGGTCACCAACGCCGGCTCATGCGGAAAATTTCTGGCCGTGCTCGACCTCGAGCTCGCCAAGGGCAAGGTCGGCGGCGTTCGCTACCGGCTGCTGCCGGTGTTCTCGGAGCTCTTGAAGCCAGATCCGGCGATGGCCGCGCTGATCGATGAAATTCACGCGCCGCATGCCGCGTGGCTTGCGAAGATCGCAACCAGCGAGCAGCTGCTCTATCGCCGCGGCAATTTTTCCGGCCCCATGGATCAGCTGATCTGCGATGCGTTGCGCAGCGAGCTCGACGCCGAAATCGCGCTCTCCCCCGGATTTCGCTGGGGCACCACGGCGCTGGCCGGCCAGCCGCTGACCATGGAGGACGTGCTCGCCGAGACAGCGATCACCTATCCCGAGACCTATGTGCAGGAGATGACCGGCGCCGAGATCAAGGCCGTGCTCGAAGACGTCTGCGACAATCTTTTCAATCCCGATCCCTATTATCAGCAGGGCGGCGACATGGTTCGCACCGGCGGACTTTCATATGCTTGCGCGCCTGCCGAAGCTGTCGGCCGCCGGATTTCCGAACTCAGGCTCGCCGGTGGCCGGCCGCTCGAGGCGGCAAGACGCTACAAGGTAGCTGGCTGGGCCTCCGTCAGTGCGCAAGCAGGCCGGCCGGTATGGGACGTCCTTGCCGACCATTTGCGCGCGGGCAGGACCTCGCCCATGCGCGGCAGCGGCGTGACGTTGAAGGGCGTCGAGGGCAACCCGGGAGTCGCGGGTCAGACATGAGACGGCGTTGCGCCAAAACGGCGATCATCTACGCGCTGCTTGCAGCGCTGATCCCGGCAAGCCTCCCGCGGGCGCATGCCCAGCAGCCGCCGCTGCAGGACAAGCCGTTTGCAGAGCACAAGATCGTGCTGCAGCTTTCCGACCATGACCCCGCAAAGCAGGGGCTGGTGCTCAGCATCGCCAACAACCTCCTGAAAGCCTACGATCCCGACAAGGTGGCGATCGAGGTCGTGACATTCGGGCCGGGAATCGATTTGCTGCGCAGCGACAATGATCACCGCAAGCAGGTCGAAAGCCTGATCGCCCAGGGCGTCCGCTTCGACGTCTGCCTCAACACACTCGACACGATCGAGCGGGAAACGGGCAAACGGCCTGACATTGTTCCGGCCGCGACGCCGGTCCAGGTCGGGGTGGCGCAGATACTACGCTTGACCGAAAACGGCTATACTTTAGTCAGGCCGTGAGGCTCCCGCCGTCATTCCGGGACGATGCGCCAGCATCGGCCCCGGAAACTTGAGATTTCTCAGGTGCGCCATTGCGCACGATATATCGCCCCTTCGAAGCGCCCGCGAATGACGGCGCAGCACGCTAACAGGAGTCCACCCATGTTTCGCCGTATCGCAACCGCCGCCTTGCTGTCGCTCGCCCTGGTCGGGAATGCCGCGGCCGACGCCAAGACGCACCGCATCGCGATCCAGGTCGACCAGAACGACCCGAAGGTCATGAACCTCGCGCTGAACAACGCCAGCAACATCATCGATTATTACCGCGCCAAGAACGAGGACGTGGATGTCGAGATCGTGACTTACGGGCCCGGGCTGCACATGCTGCGCGCCGACACCTCGCCCGTGCAGGACCGGATCAAGCGGCTCAAGGACATGGCCTTTCCCGGCACGATCCAGTTCTCCGCCTGCAACAACACCAAGCAGGCCATGGAGAAGGCGGAAGGTCACGCGATCACGGTGGTGCCGGAAGCAACCATCGTGCCTTCCGGCGCTGTCCGCCTGATGGAATTGCAGGAGCAGGGCTGGAGCTATGTGCGGCCCTGAGCGTTGTTTGAGCAGACCTTTTCGGGAAACCGCCACGCACTTTGCACTAACGCAACTTTCATTGTGATATTGGCAATCATTTCAACGAGAGGAGGCCGGCCATGATCTTTCGCCAGCTCTTCGACAGCGTTTCCGGAACCTACAGCTATCTGCTCGCGAGCAGGCTCGGCGGCGAAGCCCTGATCCTCGACCCGGTGCTGGAAAAAGCCGACCGCTATTGCCAGTTGCTGCGCGAACTCGACCTCAAGCTGGTCAAGGCGGTCGACACCCACCTGCACGCCGACCACGTCACGGGGCTCAGCGAGTTGCGCGACCGCACCCATTGCATCACCATCATGGGCGAGCAGAGCAAAGCCGACGTGGTATCGATGCGGGTCGCCGATGGCGACAAGGTTACGATCGAGGGGCTGTCGCTTGACGTTATGTACACGCCCGGCCACACTGACGATTCCTACAGCTTTCTGATGGGTGACCGCGTCTTCACCGGCGACACGCTCCTGATCCGCGGCACCGGACGCACCGATTTCCAGAACGGCAGCGCACAGGCGCAATACGACTCCATCTTCAACCGCCTCCTGAAACTGCCGGACGAGACGCTGGTCTATCCCGCGCACGACTACAAAGGCGACACCGTCTCCACCATCGGCGAGGAGAGGCGCTACAATCCGCGGCTGCAGGTGCGTTCGGTCGACGAATATGTCGAGCTCATGAACAACCTGAAACTGCCCAACCCGAAGATGATGGATGTCGCAGTGCCCGCCAACATGCATGTCGGCTGGCATCAGGACGATCTCGCCAGGGAGGGGCGCGCGCTGTCCGCGCGCGAGGCGATCGAAGCGCTCGGCCGGCCTGACCTGTTGCTGGTGGACTTGCGCGAGAGCGGCGAGCGCGCCAAGCACGGCACGCTGGCGGGCGCGCTGCATGCGCCCTATCCGTCGATCGAGGAGAACCTGAAACCGGGCGGCATGTTGCGCGTGGTTGCAGCCGCGACCGGCCGGCGCATCGTGTTCTTCTGCGCCTTCGGCGAGCGCTCGGCGATGGCGGTCTGCGCCGCGAAAGAGGCCGGCCTCCTCAACACCGCCCACATCGCGGGCGGCATGGAAGCCTGGAAGAAAGCCGGCGGTCCGGTGATCAGCGCGTAAGACCGGCACCCACCGACCTGACGTCATTTCCGAATTCGCTGCGCGCGTCCGGATGACAGAGCTGGTCGTGTGCCGGGGCTGCCATGCAGCACCGTTCATGGACAACTAACCGCTTCTGCCGATAGTTTGCCGGCCGATCACAATACGGAACCTGCACCAGGAATGGCCGACGTTCTCGCCGCACCGCAACAAACCAAGGCTGAGGCCGGGCTGCGCACGCTCAGTCTGATTTCGGTGGCGCATTGGGTCAGCCACTTCCATTTGCTGGTGCTGCCGATCCTGTTTCCTTTCCTGAAGACGGCACTCGGCGTCGGCTACATCGAGCTCGGCTTTGCGCTGACCGTGTTCGCGGTGGTTTCCGCCCTGACCCAGGCGCCGGTGGGCTATCTGGTCGACCATTTCGGCGCGCGCAAGATCCTGTTGCTCGGCCTCTGCATCGGTGGACTGGCGCTGATGCTGATCGCGCTGCATGTGAGCTATTCGGCGCTGATCGCAAGCGCCGTGCTGCTCGGGCTCGCCAACAGCGTCTATCACCCGGCGAATTACGCGATCCTCGCGGCGCATATGGATGAGGCGCGGATGGGCCGCGCTTTTGCGATCCATACCTTTGCCGGCTACTTCGGTGGCGCGGTGGCGCCCGCGATCGTGGCGGCATTGGCGAACTGGACCGGCGGCATCGGGGCCTTGATCGTCTCTGGCGCGATCGGTCCTGTGGTGGCGCTGCTCCTGCTGCTGTTCGGCGTGCCCGAGACCGCCGCGGCCCGTCACCGGAGCGCGGATGGCATAGCGCCGAAACAGAGCATCATCACGTCGGCGCTGATCGTGCTGACGATCTTCTTCACGCTGCTCGGCCTGTCCAGCAGCGGCATCAGCAACTTCGGCGTGGTTGCGCTGATGAACGGCTACAGCGCCTCGTTCTCGACGGCCAATGTCGCGCTGACCGCCTATTTCGGCGCGAGCGCCATCGGCGTACTTGCCGGCGGCTTCTTGGCCGACCACACCCATCGGCATGGGCAATTCGCCGCCGTTTGTTTCGGCGTGAACGCGGCCATCGTGCTCCTGATCGCGGCGGTCTCGCTGCCGCAGTTCCTGCTCACGATGGCGATGACGCTGGCGGGGTTCCTCAGCGGGGTGATCGCACCCTCACGCGACATGCTCGTCCGCAATGCGGCGCCTCCGGGTGCGGCGGGACGCGCCTTCGGCATCGTCTCCACCGGATTCAATTTCAGCGGCATCCTGAGCCCGCTGCTGTTCGGCTGGGTCATGGACCAGAACCTGCCGCACTGGGTGTTCGGTATTTCCGCCGTCTTCATGGCGCTCACGGTCGTGCTCGCACCCTTCACCGAGCGCAAGCCGGAGGCGCGCCTTTCCCCGGCAGCCTGACGCATTCCTGACGTCCGTTCGAAGCGGTTGACAGTGCCGGACGCGGGCCGATGATACGGCCAAAGCAAAACAAGAATCCGGGGAAACGCCATGACCGACGATCCAGACCTCGTCATCCGCGCCGGCACCATCGCTGACGGACGCGGCGGTGACTTGTTCGAAGGCGACATTGCGATCAAGGACGGCCGCATCACCGAAGTCGGCAAGGTCGCGGGCAAAGGCCACGAAGAAATCGACGCGCGCGGAAAGCTGGTGACGCCGGGCTTTGTCGACGTCCACACGCACTATGACGGCCAAGTCACCTGGAGCCAGGACATCACACCCTCGTCGCAGAACGGCGTCACCACCGCGATCATGGGCAATTGCGGCGTCGGTTTTGCGCCGTGCAGGCCGCAAGATCACCAGCGGCTGATTCAATTGATGGAAGGGGTGGAAGATATTCCAGAGCCGGTGTTGAGCGCCGGCATTCCCTGGGCGTGGGAGAGCTTTCCCGACTACGTGGACTGGCTGTCGAAGCGCAATTTCGACATCGATATCGGCGCGCAACTGCCGCACGCGGCGCTGCGCGTCTACGTGATGGGCGAGCGCGGCGCGCGCCGCGATCCCTCCACGGCCGAAGACAATGCGATGATGGCAAGGCTCGCCGGCGAGGCCGTACGGGCGGGCGCGCTCGGCTTCTCCACCTCGCGCACCCTCAACCACCGCACCTCCACCGGCGATTACACCCCGACGCTGAAGGCCGGCGAGGATGAGCTGACCGCCATTGCCGGCGCCATGCACGAACAGGGCCGCAGCGTGCTGCAATTCGTGCTCGATCTCTCGACGATCGATGAAGACCTGCCGATGATGCTGCGGGTGGCCGAGAGCACCAGATGCCCGATCTCCTTCTCCGTCACCCAGAACGACAGGGCCCCGCAACGCTGGCGCGTGACGCTGGACGAGATCAATGCGGCCGCGGCGCGAGGATTATCGGTCACGGCGCAGATCGCCGCCCGACCCGTCGGGCTCCTGCTGGGGCTGGAGTTGTCGCGCAATCCGTTCCAGACCCACCCGAGCTACAGGGCCATCGCCGATCTGCCGCTTGCGGAACGTCTCACACGGCTGCGCCAGCCCGAGGTGCGTGCGGCGATCCTGAGCGAGAGCGCCAGGGCGACCGACGACCCGCTGTTCTTCCGGCCGAACTACGACAAGATGTACCTGCTCGGTGATCCCCCGGATTATGAGCAGCCACCGGAAAATGCGCTGGGCCCGCAGGCCCGCCGGCTCGGCAGGCGGCCCGAAGAGCTGGCCTATGACGCCATGCTTTCCGACGAAGGCCGCGGCATGCTCTATGTGCCGTTCCTCAACTATGCCGACGGCAATCTCGATGCGACGCGCGAGATGCTGCGCGATCCGCAATCCGTGCCCGGCTTGAGCGACGGCGGCGCCCATTGCGGTATCATCTGTGACGCCAGTTTCCCGACCTACCTGCTGACCCACTGGACGCGCGACCGCAAGCGCGGCGAAAGGCTGTCGATTCCCTTCGTGGTGGCGGCGGCGCAGTCACGCAAGACCGCACTGTCATTCGGCCTCGCCGACCGCGGGCTGATCGCCCCTGCCTACAAGGCCGACATCAACGTCATCGACTATGACCGCCTGTATCTGCATCCCCCGAAGGTGCATTACGACCTTCCGGTCGGCGGACGACGCCTGCTGCAGCAGGTCGACGGCTATGACGCCACCGTCGTCTCGGGCGTGATCACGCGGCGCGGCGGGAGCGCCACCGGCGCACGTCCCGGAAAGCTGCTGCGCGGCGCGCAGGGGAGCCTGCAGTAGAACCGAACGACAACGTTGTTCCCTCTCCTCCGCTTGCGGGGAGAGGGAACGGGCCGCGCAATCACATGGCGGGGCGTGTGCCTGCTTTCGCAGGAACGACGACCGAACTTGGCTGCGCCGCTTGCCGTCCCGTCAGGCGCGCCCGCTCGGTGTTGGGCCAGAGCAGAGCGAGGCCAAGCAATCCCGAAGCGATCATGATCACCGCATTGATGGTGAAGCCGGTGAAATAGCCCTCAACCAGCCCTCCGGAATACTGGATCACGCCACCCATCACGGCAGGCGCGATGATTCCGGCAAGCGTGTAGAGCGCGCCGTAGATTGCGATCACGGCACCGCGCTGCGACACCGGCGTAAACTCGCCGATCATCGGCGGGCAGACCACATAGATCGAGCCGCACAGGCCGGAGCCGACCACGAGCAGCGCGATCTGCAGGGCCGAGCCCTGAACATGGGGCATCACCGCCATGATCGCGCCGCCAAGCACCAGCGGTGCCGAGCCCAGCACACCGCGGGCGGCGCGCGTGGAGACGCCGCGCGCCATCAAGGCTTGCGAGATCCAGCCCGTGAGCAGCACGATCGCCGCACCAAAGACCCAGGGCAGGATCGAGATGAATCCCGCCTGTTGCTGCGAAAAGCCGAGCCCCTTGACGATGAAGGGCGTGAACCAGGTCAGGCCCAGCGACAGCGCCCAATAGGCGCCGAACGTCGCCGCGACGGATCCGATGAACGTGCGCGAGGTCAGCAGCCTGGCGTAGGGAATCTTCGCCTCGGCCTGCGCCGTGGCTGAAATTTCCGCAAGCGGTCCCTCCCGGCCGAAGAGCAACCAGAGCCCGGCCCACAACAGCCCGACCACGCCGAGCGCGCCGAATGCATAGTGCCAGTTATAATTGACGATCACCCAGTTCAGTGCGGGAACGGCGACAATCACGCCGAAAGCCGAGCCCTGCGACAGGATTGCGGTCGGCATCGTCCGCTTTTCGTCGGGGAACCATTTGTAGATGGCGTGGGCCGCGACAGAAAAGGCCGGTCCCTCGCCGGCGCCGAGAATGATGCGGCAGATCAGGATCGTGGTGAGGCCAACCGTCCCGACCATCGGAAACTGCGCCAACGCCCAGATCAGGGCAAGCGCCAGCAGCACCCAGCGCGTCGGCACGCGGTTGACGATGAAGCCGACCACGATCGCCGAGATCGAGAACAGAAGGAAGAAGGAGGAGCCGAGCAACCCGAATTGCGTGGGCTCGAGCTTCAGCTCGGTCATGATCGGCACGCCGGCGAGGCCGACGACGATCTTGTCCGCGAAGTTCACGAGCATGAAGAGAAACAGCAGAAACGTGATTTTCCAGGCGCCTTTTGGCGTCGGCTGCGCGGCCATATGTCCTTCCCTGTGTGATATGTTTAGTGGCCCGGTGGGGCGAGCAGGTTCCAATGCTACAGGCGGGATCGCAGGCAATGCAACCCTCGCATTTCGTTAGCGGCCGTAGAGCCGAGGCCGGCCGCCTCCTGGTGGCGGCTCGTGCGGCCTGGCTCCTCCGCAACGCCATGACGACCGCGCCGGGCGCCGCATTGGCGCCGTGATCTCGCTGGACCGCCTTTGCTATGGTATCCCGAGCGCCGTGAAAGGGCCCGGATCGTGCCCCGCTGTCGAAAAACGGGCAATGAGATCGTGCTGAGCGTTCGCAATCTGACCAAGTCATACCGTTCAGCAGGCGAAGACGTGGCCGTGCTGCGCGGAGTCGATCTCGACATCGCCGCCGGCGAGCGCGTTGCGCTGACCGGGGAATCCGGCTCCGGAAAGAGCACACTGCTGCATCTGATCGCGGGACTGGATGCCGCCGACGGCGGCGAGATCAGGATCGGCGAGGCCAGCGTCACAAAGCTCTCCGACGCCGGCCGCGCAGCGCTGCGACGCGACCGTCTGGGGCTCGTGTTCCAGCAGTTCAACCTGGTGCCGAGCCTGAACGTCCAGGACAATCTCGCTTTCCAGGCGCGCCTCGCCTCCCGCCATGATCCCGCCTGGCAGGCCGAGCTCGTCGAGCGGCTCGGCCTGACCGGCTTGCTGAAGCGCTATCCCGAACAGTTGTCGGGCGGGCAGCAGCAGCGGGTGGCGATCGGCCGGGCGCTGGCCATCAAGCCGCTGCTGCTGCTCGCCGACGAGCCCACCGGCAATCTCGACGAAGCCACTGCAGATGACGTGCTGGCGCTGGCGCGCGATCTCGTTGCGCGCACCGGCTGTGCATTCCTGATGGTCACCCATAGCGCGCGGCTCGCCGCAACGCTCGACTGCCAGCTCAGGCTTCACAACGGGATCATCGCATGAGGCGCGCGCTCTGGATCCTGGCGGTGCTCCTGAGCCACTGGCGGCGGCACAAGATGCAGCTTGCGACCCTGCTGATCGGCCTCATCTCGGCAACCGCACTATGGAGCGGCGTACAGGCGCTGAACCAGCAGGCCCGCGAATCCTACGATCGGGCGGCGGCGGTCTTCGGCGGGACGCGCACGGCTGCGATCACGGCGCGCAATGGCGCGACGTTCCCCCAAGCGCTGTTCATCAAATTGCGCCGCGCCGGCTGGCAGGTGTCGCCGGTGCTGGAAGGCCGCGTGCAGATCGGCGGGCAATCCTACCGCCTGCTCGGAATCGAGCCGCTGACGCTGCCCGGCGAAGTTGGTAACGCGCCGACGATCGGAAGTGACGAGCTGGAGGCGTTCATCACGCCGCCCGGGCGGACGCTGGTCGCGCCGGAGACGCTTGCCGAGCTGGCCCTTCAGGAAGGCGCGTCGCCGGAGTTGAGTGCGGGTGCAAAATTGCCGCCGCTGCACGTGCAGCCGCAGCTCGTACCCGACGTGCTGGTGGTGGATATCGGGATTGCGCAACGCGTCTTGAACAAACAAGAACAGGTTTCCCGACTCCTTGTGACCAACCCCAGGGAACACGCCGCGCCGCTCGAAAGCGTCGTCGGCGAGCAGCTTCGGCTCGTTGAGCCCGATGCCGAGACCGATCTCGAACGCCTCACCGATAGTTTTCACCTGAACCTGACCGCATTCGGACTGCTGTCCTTCGTGGTCGGGCTATTCATCGTCAATTCCGCGATCGGGCTCGCCTTTGAGCAGCGGCTGCCGATGCTGCGGACCTTGCGGGCCTGCGGCGCTTCGGCGGTCATGCTCAACAGCGTGCTGGTGATCGAGCTGGTGTCGCTGGCGCTGCTTGCCGGCCTGGTTGGTCTGGTGTGCGGCTATTTCATCGCGGCAACGTTGCTTCCCGATGTCGCAGCGTCACTGCGCGGTCTCTACGGCGCCCAGATTCCGGGAGAATTGACGCTCAAGCCCGAATGGTGGCTGGCCGGACTCGCCATCAGCGTCGCCGGCGCGCTGATCGCCGCAGGCACCAGCCTCGTCAAGGCGATCCGGCTTCCGCTGCTTGCCGCAGCACAACCCTACGCGTGGCAGCAGGCGCAGCACCGCTGGCTGATGCTGCAGAGCACGCTGGCGCTTGCCATCTTCGTGGTTGCCGGCTGGCTGTTGTGGTACGGAAATTCGCTGCTCGCGGGGTTTGGCGTGCTTGCCGCGCTTCTGCTCGGCGCGGCGCTGCTGTTACCGAAACTTCTGGAGATTGCGCTGAGCGTCGGCGAGCGAAGCGCGACCGACGCGCTCGCGCAGTGGTTCTGGGCCGACAACCGGCAACAATTATCGGGGTTGTCGCTGGCGCTGATGGCGCTGCTACTGGCGCTCGCGGTCAATGTCGGCGTCGGCACCATGGTCGAAACATTCAGCCGGACCTTCGTAAGCTGGCTGGACGGACGCTTGACCGCCGACATTTATCTCGTTGCCTCCGACGACGCGCAGGCCGCCGGCATCAAGAGCTGGCTGCGTGGACGGAGCGAGGTCGAGGCCGTGCTGCAGGGCGGGCGGGCCGATGCGCAATTTGACGGCGCGCCGCTGGAAATATTCGGCCTGCCTGACGACGCGACCTATCAGGCGCACTGGCCGCTCCTGCAGACAACCGCCGGCGCCTGGGGCCGGCTCCACGAGGGCGACGCGGCGTTCGTCAGCGAGCAACTGGCCGAACGCGCAGGCCTGGCGCTTGGCGCCACGATCGAGGTCCCGACGCCGACAGGCGACTGGAAACTGCGCGTGATCGGCGTGTACGCCGACTACGGCAATCCAAAGAGCCAGGTTGCGGTGAATGTCGATGCGCTGATGACGCATTTTCCGCAAACGCCGCGAACGCGGCTCGCGCTGCGCGTCAAGCCGGGCACAGTGCCCGCAATGATCTCCGCGCTATCGGACAGGTTCGGCCTCGACGGCCGCAATCTCGTCGACCAGGCGAGCCTGAAGGCCGACTCGCTGAAGATATTCAACCGAACCTTCTCGGTGACCGCGGCGCTGAATGCCTTTACGCTCGGCGTTGCCGGCATTGCCCTGCTCACCAGCCTTCTCACGCTTGCGAATTCGCGCCTCCCACAGCTCGCGCCGCTCTGGGCGGTCGGTATCACCCGCCGTCGGCTTGCGGGAATCGAACTGACGAAGACCTTGTCGGTCGCGCTGATCACGGCGATGCTGGCGCTGCCGTTGGGGCTCCTGGTCGCCTGGTGCCTGATCGCGATCGTGAACGTCAAAGCGTTCGGCTGGCGGTTGCCGTTTCACGTCTTCCCGCTGCAGCTTCTGAAGCTTCTGGCGGTCGCGATGGCGGCCTCGCTGGCGGCCTCGCTGCCGCCGGTCGCAAGGCTCGCGCGCATGCAGCCGGCCAATCTCGTGAAGGTTTTTGCCAATGAGCGATAAATCAAGAATATCGCGACGTGCCTTTGCGGGCGGAGCCGCGATGCTCGCACTCGGACGCAACACGGTTCTTGCACAGGGCTTTGGGGGGCTTGCGACGAACGCAAACGGCTACGCCCAGGTCACGCCGGGCAAGACGTTCTCGTTTCCGGCCGATCACGGCCCGCATCCGGACTTCCGCATCGAATGGTGGTACGTGACGGCCAATCTCGTTGACGGCAGCGGCACGGCCTATGGCACGCAATGGACCCTGTTCCGCCACGCGATGCAGCCGGGCCCGCAGCGGGAGGGCTGGGCGAGCCAGCAGATCTGGATGGCGCATGCGGCGGCGACGCGGGCCGACGCCCACCGCTTCAACGAAACCATCGCGCGCGGCGGGGTCGGGCAAGCCGGCGTCGGAACGAATCCGTTCCGGGCTTTCATCGATTCCTGGGAGATGCGCGGCTCCGACCGGACCGACCCCAACACCATCGCGCCGCTCGACCTCACCGCAAGGGGCAAGGATTTTTCCTACGCGCTCAAGCTCGATGCCGACCGCCCGCTGGTCCTGCAGGGTGACGGCGGCTACAGCCGGAAATCGGAGCGCGGGCAGGCCTCGTACTACTACAGCCAGCCGTTTTTCAAGGCGAGCGGCCGCCTCGCCATCGACGGCAAGGCCGTCGACGTCACGGGCCAGGCCTGGATGGACCGCGAGTGGAGCAGCCAGCCGCTCGCCCCGGACCAGACCGGCTGGGATTGGCTGGCGCTGCATCTGTCGTCCGGCGCGAAGCTGATGCTGTACCGGATGCGACAGAAGGCGGGCGATAATTACCTCTCCGGCAATTTCATCGCTTCCGACGGCGGCACGCGGCTGCTGGCCACCTCCGATGTCGTCATGACGCCGAAAGGCGAAGTCGAGATCGGGGCGCACAGGATGCCGGTGCAATGGCAGATAACGATCCCTTCGCTCGAGCTTGCGATCGAAACAGTCCCGCTCAACCCGCGGGCCTGGATGGGCACGAGCGTTTCCTACTGGGAGGGCCCGATCAGCTTTCATGGCTCGCACACGGGCGTGGGCTATCTTGAAATGACGGGTTATTGAAAGCCGGCCTGACCACACCAACGAGATAAGCGAAGCAGCGCATCATGAACCATCCGCGTCCACCCAAGATCGACCTTTGGCTGAACTGCGGAAGGGTGTTCCTCAGACCCATAAAGCGTGAGGACGCATCGGACCGTTGGGCGGGGTGGATGGCCGACCCCCACATCGTTCACGTTACCAATCCAAAGAGGACGCAGTTAACGCGCAAAGAGCTGCTCGACTACATTCGCAGCTTCGATCAGCGCACGAACATCCTGCTGGGAATTTTCGAGCGAGTAACACGGACCCATGTCGGCATCATCCGCCTCGATCTGGACGTCTCAAGGCGCGAGGCGCTGGTCAGCGCACTGATCGGCGAGCCGTCCTTCCGCAATACCGGCACGACGACGTTCGTATTCGAAGGGCTCCTCAACTACCTCTTCAACGAACGCCAATTGAACAGGGTCATGGCATCCGTACTGGAGCGAAATTTCCAGACCCGCCGCTACCTTGCGAAGCTCGGATGGGCAGAGGAGGGTGGCGGCCATTCGGGAGGACCGCGGCCGCTGAATACGGTTCGAATGTCGGTTTCCCGCGCTCAGTACGAATGCTTCCGGGCCTCCCCCTTGGGGCAGCGATTGATCCGAAGCATTCGAGCCGCACAGGCGTCGCAATCGCGTTAAATCGCCGCATGTGTGGCCGAAAAGCAACCAAAACGGAGCGCTCCCACGGTATGGAAGATGCCATACTTGGAGCACTGCGATGAAAAAGTTTTTTCTTTCCGGGGCCGCGCTCCTGCTGGCCGGCCCAGCGATGGCTGCCGATCTGCCAATGGCCACCAAAGCGCCCTTGGCTGCTCCGATACCCTTCACATGGACTGGTTGCTATGCGGGCGTCCAGGCTGGCTACGCCTGGAAGCGTAATGATTTCATCGACCCAACCCGCACTACTTTCGCAGATGCTCCCGTTGCCACCAATTCTGACGGGGCGCTTCTTGGAGGGCA
>CAYVVB010000234.1:0-8248 GCA_964454955.1 uncultured Bradyrhizobium sp.
CGTCGGCACCGCATCGAGATCGAGATCGACGCCGAGATCGCCCTTGGCGCCCATCTCGACCGCCGAGCAGGTCAGCCCCGCCGCGCCCATGTCCTGGATCGCAATCACGCAGCCGGCGGCCATGATCTCGAGGCACGCTTCCAGGAGCAGCTTCTCGGCGAACGGATCGCCGACCTGCACGGTCGGGCGCTTCTCCGCGGAATCGTCGTCGAACTCGGCCGACGCCATCGATGCGCCGTGGATGCCGTCGCGCCCGGTCTTCGAGCCGAGATAGACGATCGGCATGTTCACGCCGGACGCAGCCGCGTAAAAAATCCTGTCGGCGTCGGCGAGGCCCACCGCCATCGCGTTGACGAGGATGTTGCCGTCATAGCGGGTGTGGAAGCGCACCTGCCCGCCGACCGTCGGCACGCCAAAGGAGTTGCCGTAACCGCCGACGCCGGCGACCACGCCGGAAACCAGATGCGGTGTCTTCGGGTGCTCCGGCGCACCGAAGCTCAGTGCATTGAGGCAGGCAATGGGGCGCGCCCCCATGGTGAAGACGTCGCGCAGAATGCCGCCCACGCCGGTGGTGGCTCCCTGGTAGGGCTCGATATAGCTCGGGTGGTTGTGGCTCTCCATCTTGAACACCACAGCCTGGCCGTCGCCTATGTCGATGACGCCCGCGTTCTCACCGGGCCCCTGGATCACCCAGGGCGCCTTGGTCGGCAGGCCCCGCAGATGGATGCGGGAGGATTTGTACGAGCAGTGCTCGTTCCACATCGCCGAGAAGATCCCGAGTTCGGTGAAGGTCGGCTCCCGCCCGATCAGCTTGAGGATGCGCTCATACTCATCCGGCTTCAGCCCGTGGGCGGCTATGAGTTCGGGAGTGATCTGCGGTTCGTTGCTTCGCATGTCGTAAATAATCCCGCGCGAGCGATGTCTCGAGTTTCTCCCCTTCATGAGGGGGAGACTATCAGGGCGTGAGCCGGACCGGCCGGAAAGCCCAAACCCAGAATCCAGCTATTAGAAAGATCGGCACGGCCGGAAAAGGCCTTTTAGGGCGCATTTTCCCGCTGTCCAGAGCTTTGCGGCGGCAGGATTTGCAGACCGCTTCCCGATCGGATTTAAGAAGCCAGACCCGCAAATTGAAGGCCTGCTTCCTTGGACGACATCACCAAATCAGCCCGTCTCGAACGGCCCGATCTGCACGTAGCGACCTCTGGCGAGTTCAAGGGCTGGCGCACCTGGATGCGAGACAGTTTTGAGGCCCATATCGGACCGTTCTGGCACCGGACCGAAGCCGATGGGCGGGTCCGCTGTGCGTTCCGGGTGGAAAAGAAGCATCTCAACGCCTCCGGCACTGTCCATGGCGGCTGTTTCATGGCATTCGCGGACTATTGCCTGTTTGCGATCGCTCGACCGTCGCTGCAGGGCAAAGGCGTTACGGTGTCATTTGCCAGCGACTTTCTCGACGCGGCGCGCGAGGGGGAGCTGATCGAATGCTCCGGCGAGGTCACCCGCGCCGGCGGTTCGTTGATCTTCGTTCGCGGCGAGCTCAAATCCGGTACGCGGCTGGTGTTCACCTTTTCCGCCACGATCAAGCGGGCGAAACCGCGGACCTCGGCGAAGGCGTGAGCCCGCCACGCTCTCCTCTTCGCAACGCGCTACTGCATGCTGACCAGGGTCAGGTCGACGAACCACGACTGCGGCGAGACAAACCCCTTGATCTTCGGGCTCATCGCCCGCGGGTTGAGGTCATGGACGATATAGAGCCAGGGCGGGTCGTCGACCAGACGCTCATGCGCCTCGCGATAGGCGGCCTGGATCACCTTCGGGTCGGTCTCGACCTCGATCGACTTCAGCGCCTGGTCGAACCGATCGTCCTTCCACTGCTCGAAATTGAAACCGTTCGGCGAAAAATTGGCCGACGAGAAATAACGGGCCATGACGCCCGCGTCAGACGAGGGTGACGAGATATTGAGCGCCATCGATCCGTGCAGGCTCGGGCTGTCGGGAGTTGCGCGCGCCGCCGTCAAAAGCACCTGCCATTCGACGACGTCGAAATCCACATTGACGCCGCAGGCCTCTTTCAGGTTTTGCTGCAGATATTCGTTCATCGGCAACGGCAGCATCTGGCCCGATCCGGAATTGGAGATCATCACCTTGAAGGACAGCGGCTTTGCGGCGGTGTAGCCGGCTTCCGCGAGCAGCGCCTTGCCCTTGGCCGCATCGAATTTGTAGCGGTTCTCGGGGGTGCCGAAATCAGGATCGCTGGGCTTGAGCCAGCCAACCGAAGGCTCGGCGGTGCCGTTGAGCAGCGTCACCAGCCCATCCCTGTCGATGCAATAGTTCAGGGCCTGGCGAACGCGCACGTCCTTGAACGGACTGTCGGCTGCGCCGATGTTGTAAAACCACGGCCAGACATGCGGATACGATCCGGTCGTGATGACGTAGCCCGCCGCCTTCAGGGAGTCGATCGCGTCCGCCGGCGGCACTTCGATCCAGTCGACCTGACCCGAACGCAACGCCGCCAGTCGCGAATTGGCTTCCGGGATCGGCAGTAGCACGACCTTGTCGACCTTCGCCATCTTGGTGGCGTCCCAATACTTGTCCCAGCGCGCCAGATCCGCTTCCTGCCGCGGCACCACGCGGGTGATGCGGAACGGGCCGGTGCCTGCCGCCGGCAGGGTCGCAACCTTGGCCCAGTCGCCGCCCGCCTTTTCAAACGATGCAGGCGAGGTGAAAAGAAGATAGACCGCCATATAGGGGAAGTAGGACGCCGGCCGCGTGGTGGTGATCGCAACAGTGAAATCGTCGAGCTTCTTGTAGCTTCCCATCAACGGGACGCGCGCTTTCGACATCGCCGAGCTCGCCGGCTCATACTGCGGGCTGCTCGCGTTGAAATAGCGATCGAGATTCCAGATCACGCTGTCAGCGTTGAAATCCGTGCCGTCGTGAAATTTCACGCCGTGGCGCAAGTGGAATATCCAGGTCTTGGCGTCTTGCGGATCCTGCTCCCATTTCTCCGCAAGGCCCGGGCGCAGCGTCGCCAACCGGTCCGTTCTGGTCAGGTCCCACAGCACCAGCCCTTCGAAAATCGGGTAGCCCATGAAGCGCATGCCCTCGAAACCATTGTTGGGCAACCCGGTCGCCGTGGGAATGTCGGCCGCCGTCATGGCGATCCGCAGCGCGGTCTCCGCGTTTGCGGACCGGCCGCCCATTAAAGCGGCTGCGAGCATGAAGGTGCAGCAAGCCTTGCGAATAAGCATGATCTCTCCTGCGATCCCTGTCTTGGCAAAGGGAATGCAGCAAGTTTCACGCCAGCAGAAGACGCCAGCCTCCCGGGGTCACAGGCTATTGTTTGCTTGAAAACGCCGGAGCTTTCCCGGCTTTCCGGAGAATGCTCTACGCCGCGCGTTCCAGATGCGCGACAAGGCCTGCGAACAGGCCGCGGCCGTCAGTGCAGCCCATGATGGGCTCGACGTGATTTTCCGGGTGCGGCATCATGCCGAGCACGTTGCCCGCCTCGTTGACGAGGCCGGCAATCGAATGCGCCGCGCCGTTGATATTGGCGGCTTCATCCACCACGCCCTCCGGCGAGCAGTAGCGGTAGAGCACCCGCCCCTCGCCCTCGATGCGCTTCAGCGTCTCGTCATCGGCCTCGTAATTGCCCTCACCATGGGCGATCGGCACGCGGATCACCTGGCCTGCGTTGTAGCCCCGGGTGAACGGCGTATCCGAGCGCTCGACCCGCAAATGCACGTCGTGGCAGATGAATTTCAGCCGCGCATTGCGCATCAGCACACCGGGCAGCAGCCCGGCCTCGCACAGGATCTGAAAGCCGTTGCAGACCCCCAGCACCAGCCCGCCTTTGGCGGCATAGTCACGCACCGCGTTCATGATCGGCGCGCGGGCGGCGATGGCCCCACAGCGCAAATAATCACCGTAGGAAAAGCCGCCGGGCACCACCACGAGATCGGTACCGGCCGGCAGCGAGGTCTCGGCGTACCAGACCATCGCCGGCTCCTGGCCCGAGATGAGCTTGAGCGCGCGCGCCATATCGCGCTCGCGATTGATGCCGGGAAAGACGAGGACGGCGGACTTCATCAGAGCAGTTCGACCCGGTAGTTTTCGATCACGGTATTCGCGAGCAGCTTGTCGGCAGCCTCCTTCAGCGCAACCTCGGCCTTGGCGCGATCGGAGGCGGAGAGTTCGATGTCGAACACCTTGCCCTGGCGCACGCTGGCGACGCCGTCGACGCCAAGCGATTTCAGGGCGCCCTCGATGGCCTTGCCTTGCGGATCGAGAATGCTCGGTTTCAGCGTAACGGTGACACGCGCCTTCACGTCTCGCTCCTTCAGCTCTTGACCAGGACCGGACCGGAACCGACCGGCCGTTCGTTTTCCATCAGAATCCCGAGACGCTTCGCCACCTCGGTATAGGCCTCGAGCAGGCCGCCGAGATCGCGGCGGAAGCGGTCCTTGTCGAGCTTCTCGTTCGATTTGATATCCCACAACCGGCACGAATCGGGCGAGATTTCGTCCGCCACGATGATTCGCATCATCTCGTTCTCGAACAGCCGGCCGCATTCCATCTTGAAATCGACGAGGCGGATGCCGACGCCGAGGAAGAGGCCGGACAGGAAATCGTTGACCCGGATCGCGAGCGCCATCACGTCGTCGATCTCCGGCGGGGTCGCCCAGCCGAAGGCGGTAATGTGCTCTTCGGACACCATGGGATCATTGAGCTGGTCGTTCTTGTAATAGAACTCGATGATCGAGCGCGGCAGCTGGGTGCCCTCCTCGATGCCGAGCCGCTGTGACAGCGAGCCCGCCGCCACGTTCCGGACCACGACCTCGAGCGGCACGATCTCCACTTCGCGAATCAGCTGCTCGCGCATGTTGAGACGGCGGATGAAGTGGGTCGGCACCCCGATGTCGTTGAGGTGCTGAAACAGGTACTCCGAAATCCGGTTGTTGAGGACGCCTTTGCCCTCGATGACCTGGTGTTTCTTGGCGTTGAATGCGGTCGCATCGTCCTTGAAGTGCTGGATCAGGGTCCCCGGCTCCGGTCCCTCATACAGGACCTTGGCCTTGCCTTCATAAATGCGACGTCGACGGCTCATTGGGATGTACCGTGTGTTGTTGAAATCCATGAATTTGGTGTGCTCCGAATGACTGGGACTTGACCCACGACGGAGCTGCCGTGGCGGCCTGGAACCCAAGGAAACAGAACAAGAACCGAGCCTGATGGCAACCTATCCGATTGGCCCATCAAGCACAATCGATCCAACCTTGCGGGGGCGGAGTTTTACCCGCTTCCCTGCGGCCTTGTGGCCGTTGTTTCAGCTAAGCATACCAGCTATTTAGGTCTTCAGCGGCGTTCCCGCAACGAGGGGCAACGCCAATTGGGGCTTGGGCCGGGAACCTTTCCAATGACCACTTTCGATAAGCGCGAAGAAGCATTCGAGAAGAAATTCGCTCACGACGAAGAGCTGAAGTTCAAGGCCGAGGCACGGCGCAACAGGCTTTTGGGCCTGTGGATCGCCGAAAAACTCGGCAAGACCGGCAGTGATGCCGAGACCTATGCGAAGGAAGTGGTGGCGGCCGAATTCGAGGAAGCCGGCGACGCCGACGTCGTCCGCAAGGTCAGTGGCGACCTGGCCGCCAAGGGCGCCGCGCTCAGCGAGGCGGAGATTCGCGGCAAAATGGATGAGCTGATGCAGCTCGCCATCGCACAGATCAAGGCGGGGGTTTGAGGTGCGAACAGGCAATGGCGGGCAGCGAGTGGCGACGGGAAACCCATTCGCTACTCGCCATTCGCCTTGTTCCTGTCACCCCTCCTTGAACCCGTACTCCGGCACGTTGCCGCTGGCGCCGTAGTATTTGTACGGCAGGAATTTTCCGGACATCGTGATCTTGACCCGGTCCCCCTTGGGATTGGGCTGGCGCTCGAGCGCCATGTCGAAGTCGATCGCGGACATGATGCCGTCGCCGAACTCCTCCTCGATCAGCGCCTTCCAGGCAGGCCCGTTGACCATGACAAGCTCGTAGAAGCGATAGATCAGCGGATCGGTCGGGGGCATCGCGATCCCCTCGCCCCGCATCGGCGTCTCGTTCAGCATAGCGATTTCGGACTTGGACAGGCCGAACAGCTCGCCGGCGTTCGCCGCCTGCGGTTTGGTCAGCTTCATCTGGCCGAGGATTGCGCCGACGATCAGCACCTCGGAATAGCCGCCGATCTTTTCGCAGATATGCTTCCAGCTCCAGCCCTTCTCGCGCTTGATGTCGAGCAGTTTCTCGGTGAGGTCGGATCGTTTCATTAAAGGTCTCCCTTCTCCTCCGTCATGCCCGGGCTTGTCCCGGGCATCCACGTTCTTCATCGAGTCAAGAGGACGTCGATGGCCGGGACAAGCCCGGCCACGAGGCCTGTCTTGGTTCGTCGGGCGGCGCGTCGGAAACGGAAGCGATTGCCAATTCGGGTTTGCCGATGCGCACCAATGGTACGTTGCGCGCATCGTGATTGGGCGTTTCCGATGCGAAACTCTTGCTGCGGCTGACCAGGAAATCGAGGATGTGGTTGCGCAGCGCATAGTACAGCGGATGACGGTGCAACTCGCCGCGGACGCGATCCTTCGGCAGCGGATTGTCCACGATCTCCGCCAGCACCGCGCCAGGGCCGTTGGTCATCAGGAAGATCCTGTCGGCGAGATAGATCGCCTCGTCGACATCATGGGTGATCATGAACACGGTCTGTCCGGTGTCCCGGCAGATGCGCCGCACCTCATCCTGCAGGGTGCCGCGGGTCAACGCGTCGAGCGCCGAGAACGGCTCGTCCATCAGCATGATCTTTGGCGCGATCGACAGCGCCCGCGCAATGCCGACGCGCTGCTTCATGCCGCCCGACAGCTCCGACGGCCGCTTGTGCTCGGCCCCGCTCAGCCCCACGAGATCGATGAAGCCTCGCGCATGCGCCTTCACTTTGGCGCGATCCCAGTTGCGCCATTTCGAGGTCACGGCATAGGCGACGTTGCCGAGCACGGTGCGCCAGGGCAACAACGCATGGCTCTGGAAGATCACGGCGCGATCGAGGCTCGGGCCCTCGATCGCGCGGCCGTCCACGATCACCGCGCCTTCGCTCGGCTCGTCGAGCCCGGCGAGGATGTTCAGCACGGTCGTCTTGCCGCAGCCGGAATGGCCGATCACGCAGGCAAACTCGCCGCGCGCCACGGACAGCCACAAATTTTCGAACACCGTGGCTGTGCCGCCCGCCCCCGCGTAGCGTTTCGCGATGCCCTCGATGGAAATGAATTTGTCGGTCATGGCGGCGCCGCAATTCACTCCGGAAAGGTGACCAGGCGCGTAAAGCGCGCGAGGATCTGGTCGAGCAGCATGCCGACCAGGCCGATCAGCAGGATCGCTATGATGACGTTGGTGATCGAAAGATTATTCCACTCGTTCCAGACGAAATAGCCGATGCCTGTTCCGCCGACCAGCATCTCGGCGGCGACGATGACGAGCCAGGCGATACCGATCGAGATGCGCATGCCTGTCAGAATGGTCGGCGCCGCCGCCGGCAGGATCACGGTGAAGGCGCGCCTGATGCCGCCGACCTCGAGCGTACGCGCGACATTGATCCACTCCTTGCGCACGCTGGCGACGCCGAACGCAGTGTTGATCAGCATCGGCCACACCGAGCAGATGAAGATCACGAAGATCGCGGACAGGCCGGAATCCTTGATCGTGTAGAGCGCGAGCGGCATCCAGGCGAGCGGCGAGATCGGCTTCAATATCTGCACGAAGGGATCGAGCGCCTGGCTGATCAGAGGCGACATGCCGATCAGGAAACCGAGCGGAATGGCGATGATCACCGCAAGCAGATAGCCCACCCCGACGCGGGCGATGGAATAGCCGAGCTGGATGCCGAGCCCCTTGTCGTTGGGCCCGTTGTCATAGAACGGCCGTCGCAGATGCTCCCAGAGCTTTACGCCGACGTCCAGCGGCCCCGGCATCGCCGACTTCCCTTGCGTCGCCGTCGCTCCCATCAGCTTGGCGTACTCCGGATCCATCTGCGCGACGGCGCCGGTGCCGCGCGTCGCCAGATGCCACGCCAAGATGAACGCGGCGAAGATCAGGACAGAGACGATGGCCGCACGGAGCGTCAGCGAGCGGGTCATAGAGCCATCACACCCGCTTGATAGCGAAGCTCTTCACATACTCGTCGGGCTTCGACGGATCAAAGGTCTTGCCCATCACCACGAAGCTCT
>CAYVVB010000235.1:0-1563 GCA_964454955.1 uncultured Bradyrhizobium sp.
GGGGTGCGGGCGCGTGTGCGCGGGGGGGGGCCCCCCGCAGCGCTCTCGAGAGACCGTAACCCCTCACCCGATTTGCTACGCAAATCGACCTCTCCCAATGGGAGAGGTGCACAGAAATCGCGGATAGGGTGATTCAATCAACAATCATCGCTTTCCAATTGCACGGCAAACTCACCGCGCCTTGCGAAAGGTCAGGTTGATCCGCTGGCGGCCGAGCAGCGCGTGTTCGCCGTCGGCAAGCGGCGCGACGCCATGAAAGAAAAGCCGCGACGGGCCGCCCCACACCACGACGTCGCCGTGCTGCAATCGATATCGCTGCGGCTTGTCGGAGCGCTTCAAGCCGCCGAACAGGAAGACGGCCGGCAGGCCAAGTGAAACCGAGACGATAGGCGCTGCGAAATCGCGCTCGTCGCGGTCCTGGTGCAAGGACATGCGCGCGCCGGGCTCATACCGATTGATCAGGCAGGCATCGGGCGAGAAGCCGGCGAAACCCGCGCGCCCGGCAGCCTGCGCAGCGAGCCGCAGAAAGACAGGCGGCATCGGCGGCCAGGTCTTGCCCGAGACCGGATCGAGGCCATCGTAGCGGTAGCCGCTGCGATCAGTGACCCAGCCCACATCACCGCAATTGGTCATCGCCACCGACATCTGGTGGCCGCCCGGCGTCTGCATGTGACGAAACGGCGCTTGCGCGATGATTTCGCGCAACGCGGGGATCAGATCGCTCTCGAAGGACCCGGCGAAACCGCGCAACAGGAGCGCGCCTTCCGCGATTCTCTCCCGCGCGGGCTGCAGATCGCCGATGCTTTCGAACAAATCCGCGGTCATGTGGCGTCGTGAAAGATGACGCCGACGGTGTGGCGGCTGCCCGACCGGAGCCGGCTGACGCCATGGCGCAGGTTGACGCGATAGCTGCCGCGAGTTCCCTGGACCGGGCGGTGATGCACGGCGAAGGCGACTCCATCGCCTTGCGTGAGCGCGACCACCTCGGCACGTGATTGCATGCGCGGCCGCTGCTCGGTCAACACGAACTGGCCGCCTTCGAAATCCCGGCCCGGCTCCGACAACAGGATCGCGACCTGCAGCGGAAAGACGTGCTCACCATAGAGGTCCTGATGCAGGCAATTGTAGTCGCCGGCCTCGTATCGAAGCAGCAGCGGCGTCGGGCGGGTTTGGCCGGCCTCGTGACAGCGCTTCAGGAAGGCCTCGTGCCGCTCGGGATAGCGGATATCGATGCCCATCGCCTCGTTCCAGCGATTGGCAACGCCGCAGAGCCGCGCGTAAAGCGCAGGGCGCAGCTCCGCGATGAGGTCGGGTAATGGATAGGAGAAATACTTGTATTCGCCGCGCCCGAAGCCGTGGCGGCTCATCACGATGCGGCTGCGGAAATGCGCATCGTCGTCATAGAGCGCAGCCAGTGCACTACACTCGTCAGGCGTGAGAAGTTGCTTCAGCACCGCGCAGCCTTGTGCATCGAGCTCGCCCTCAACGCGCTCCCAGTCGATGGCAGCGATACGGGCCGCGATCGCGGACGATGGGACCGGGCGGATCATTGTCTTTGCGTGT
>CAYVVB010000236.1:0-5313 GCA_964454955.1 uncultured Bradyrhizobium sp.
CGCCTGCCGCCTCGAGACCGGCCGGACCCACCAGATCCGGGTGCATCTTGCCCATATCGGCCACCCCCTGATGGGCGATGCGGTCTACGGTCCCCACTTCAAGACCAAGGCCAACCAGCTTGGCCCGAAGGCGCAGGCTGCCCTGGCCGCCCTCGGGCGCCAATCGCTGCATGCATACCTCCTGGTATTGTAGCACCCACGAACTGGGGAAATTTTACATTGGGAGGCGACCCTTCCGGAGGATTTGCTACTCTTGGAAGGGACGCTGGAAGCGGCGCTATGACGCAGGCGCTTCAAGAAACGTTAGCTATTCCAATATCTTATATCAGCCACACGGGGACGTGACCCTCGCCATCCTTCCAAAAGCATGACGATTTGGTGTAATGTTGCAACGCGTTGAATAAGCAACGCGGAACATCGCAAGGCGATTGGCTTTAATAAAGCGATCGCCTGCCTGGCCCGCCGCTATCGGGGGCCTGAACAAACTGGAGGGCGCTGAATGGCCCGAGCAGCTACGTTACCGGTTCTCAACGGAGAATCCGGTCTTTCCCGATACCTCGCCGAGATCCGTCGGTTCCCCATGCTGGAGCCGCAGGAGGAATATATGCTCGCCAAGCGTTGGCGCGAGCACGACGATCGCGACGCGGCACATAAACTCGTCACCAGCCACCTCAGGCTCGTCGCCAAGATAGCCATGGGCTATCGGGGCTATGGCTTGCCGATCTCCGAGGTCGTCTCGGAGGGCAATGTCGGCCTGATGCAGGCGGTGAAGCGGTTCGAGCCCGACAAGGGCTTCCGCCTCGCCACCTACGCAATGTGGTGGATCAAAGCCTCGATACAAGAGTACATTCTGCGTTCCTGGTCCCTCGTGAAGATGGGCACCACCGCGAACCAGAAGAAGCTGTTCTTCAACCTGCGCAAGGCCAAGAGCAGGATCTCCGCCCTGGACGAGGGTGATCTGCACCCCGACCAGGTCAGGATCATCGCCAAGCGCCTGGGTGTGACCGATCAGGACGTGATCGACATGAACCGCAGGCTGGGCGGCGATGCCTCGCTGAACGCGCCGATCCGCGACGACGGTGAGGCCGGCGAATGGCAGGACTGGCTGGTCGACAACTCGCCCAACCAGGAAGCCCTGATGGCCGAGCACGAGGAATACGATCATCGCCGCGAGGCGCTGAACGGCGCGATGGGCGTGCTCAACCCGCGCGAACGTCGCATCTTCGAGGCGCGGCGGCTTGCGGAAGAGCCGATGACGCTGGAAGATCTGGCGGCCGAGTTCGGCGTGTCGCGCGAGCGCGTACGCCAGATCGAGGTTCGCGCGTTCGAAAAGGTTCAGTCGGCGGTGAAGGGCGCGATCGCCAAGCAGGAGACCGCGGCGCTCGAAGCGGCGCACGCCTGATTGGAATTGCGCTCGGGTTCTAGGTGGCGGATCGAGACAAGGAGCCGGCGGCAACGCCGGCTTTTTGTTTGGATGACGCTGGTCAATGCAACGCCTGTCGCCCCGGCGAAAGCCAGGGCCCATAACCCCGGGGGGAAGTCATTGCAAAGGACGTCGGCCGCAGTGCCCTTTTGATGGAATCCACGGGATGGGTCCTGGCGTTCGCCAGGACCATGGCGTCCCTATTCCCCCCACTCCCTCGCCATGGTCGCGAGCGCACAGCCTTCGCAATAGCGCGCGTCCTTGAAGTCGATCCAGTTGTGCGCGTAGACATGATCGAGCGCAATGCCGTAGCGCGCCCGCAGAAGCTGCACCAGGATGCGCCAGGTCTTGACCTGCGCCTCGGTCGCGGGCCGCGTCACGTCGGGATAGTTGCCGGCGAATTCCACGCCGACCGAATTGTCCCTGATCACCCGGTGGTAGGTCTTGCCGTTGTCGATATATTTGTTGTCGTTGCGGTTGGCGCCGTCGCCATGTGTGGTGACGATGGTTTCCGGCACCGCCCAATAGACGGTGCCGTCGGTCTCCACCCAGACCATGACGCCGCGCCGCGTCGGGTTCCTGGACTGCTCGAGCGCGCCGCTGCGCGCGGAGCCTGCCGGCCCTTCGGTCTGATGCACGATGATGTTGACCCACGGATGGGCTTTCGCGACATCGCCCCAGGGTGAAAGCCAGACGATCTTCAGCCCGGGAATGTCGGGCGTGCCGGATGACTTCGCGATCGCCTCGAGGTCAGGCGCTTGCGCGAAGCAGGTGGCGGAGAACGCGACGGCGAATGACGCCGCCGCCAGCCGGCGGAAAATCATGCCCCACTGCTAACACGGTTCAGGCCGGCTTGTGCAGCGCGGACTCCGTCGCCTCGGAGTGCGGCCCGGGGATCAGCGAGGGCGCGGGCTCGTAAGCCGCATAGCGGTTCTTGCCTTCCTTCTTGGCCGCATAGAGCGCGTGATCGGCGTCTCCGATCAACAGGTCGGGGAAGCAGCCGATCTCCGTCCTCCACTGCGCCACCCCGATCGAGACTGCGATCGGGATATCGGCGCCGGCGCACCCTTCCGCATCCTTCCGGCAGGCCTCGAGCACGCGCCGCGCGATCATGGCGCCTTCAAGCAGGGTCGAGGACGGCAGCACGATACAGAACTCGTCGCCTCCGCTGCGCGCAAGCAGGTCGCCCGGCCGCAACCGCGTCTGGGTCATCAGGGTGAAATGCTGCAGGCACGCGTCGCCGGCGGCATGGCCATGGGTGTCGTTGATGGCCTTGAAGCCATCGAGATCGATGACGAGCAGCGCGAACGGCTCGCCGCTGCGGGTCGAGCGGGCGCATTCCTCGGTCAGCCGCTGCACCAGATGCCGGCGGTTGGCAACGCCCGTGAGATCGTCGACCAGTGCGAGCTCCGCCACCTCGTTGCGCAAGCGGTCCATCGCCATCAGGAGGAACCCGAAGTTCAGCGCCATCGCCAGGAAGACCTGGAGCAGGATCAGCGCCGCCTGCGGCTCGTTGAAGTCGATCACCGTCATGTCGCCGCCCATCGGCGACAGCGCCCAGACCGAGCGGATGACATGGATCGAAATCAGGAGGCAGCCGACCATGCCGGCAAGGCGCGCGCCGGGATTGTCGCGCTGGCCCTGGCGCGCTAGCAGCAGCGGCAGCACCGAGCCAATCGCCATCGACTGGCCGACTGAATAGATCAGAATCCGCATCGGCATGTCGTCGTCGACCACGACGTACAGAAAAAGGCCCACGGCGGTCGCCGCCGAGATCAACGCGGTGCTGAGCCAGGAGACTTTTCGGTCGTAAAAGCGCCGGACGCCCATCACGGCGAGACAGGACGCGAAAATCAACAACCCGCCGCCGCCGACCAGGGGAACCGGTGGCTCCATCACCATGCGCAGCATGTTGACGCCGGCGCCGATGCAAGCCGTCAGCGATGCGCCGGCCCAGAACCGCGCCGCGTCGAATCTAGGATAGCTTCTCGCCACGTAAGTCCAGACCAGGCACATGGCGAGGAAGTTGAGGACAATCGTGACCCACAGGGTCGGAACGCTCAGCATCGCGACCGCAGCACGCGTACCGTCCTGCCCCCTCTGTTGTCGAACAGACCGCCCATGAATTCCCCGTTTTTCTTGATCCGCTTTGTGGCGGGGACCATGAGCCTTCCCGCTTAACGGACTCTCACCGCGACCGACTAATCGGCGCGGTGGTTTTGAATTGATGAACTTGGCACACCGTTAACCCTGACGGGCCAGCGGCGCGCGCGATTCCGGCACCGCCCGAGGCTTGGCGCGAAACACGTCTCTCGCGAAAAGCCACGTCAAAACGCGTAACAGCTGTGGATAACGCAATGACAGCGGCGTGACAGCGCGGGGCAGCAGCCTGCGAATCTGTTGAGTTTAGTGTCGAGGATGTTGCGAGGCTGGCCCTCTGCCGAGCATGCCTCTCGTGTCGCGTTTCAACCATTAAACCCTGAGAGGATCTTATGGCTAAGAAAGCGAAGAAGGCGAAGAAGGCGAAGAAGGCCAAGAAAGCGAAGAAGAAGTAACTGTCGCGCCCGGGTGGAGTTCGCTCCGCCCGGGCGCCCCGGCGAGAATGTTTCGATCATTGCGGCGGGCTCGGCCCGCTTTTTTTGTTTTCGCTTGCTGTAGCCGTGCGGCGGACCTGAGGTCTCCGGACTAGCGCTCCGCGAACGCCAGCTTCGCACCGAGCAGGGCAAAGCCGCCGGCAAACGTCCGGCGCAGCCAGGCCATCGCTCTCGGCCGGGTCACGATATGGTCGCGGACGCGAGCCGCAAACAGGCCGTAGAGCACGAAGATCGCAAAGGTCATGGCCATGAACGCCGCGCTCAGCTCCAGCATGCGCGCCAGCGGATGAGCCTCATCGGCGGCAATGAACTGCGGCAGGAAGGCGAGAAAGAAGATCGACAGTTTCGGATTGAGGATGTTGATCAGAAAGCCCGTCATGATCACGCGCCGGCTCGATCGCGCGTCCATGCCTTCATCGACGGCAAGTGCGCCCTGCTCGCGCAGGGACTGCCAGGCCATATACAAGAGATAAGCGACGCCCAGCCATTTCAACGTCGCGAAGGCAAGCGCGCTGGTATGCAGCACGGCGGCGAGCCCCACCATCGCCGCCAGCATGGCGGGGAGGATGCCGAGCGTGCAGCCCAAGGCCGCGGCAATCGAGGCGCGCGAGCCGCGCGCCAGCGCGGTTGCCAGCGTGTACAGCACACCGGTGCCGGGGGAAGCCACCACGATCAGCGAGGTCAGGAGGAAGGAGATGGACATCGGGTCGAGCCTATCGGGCACGCACCGGTTGCGAAAGCGGCGCCCGCGGTTGCCGGGCTGCGCTCCGTGCGGCCCGGCGGCACCGCCCGGAATGACGGCAACCATCACGGTCCGATCAGCCGGTCGGCGAAATAGGCGATGGTCTTGCGGTAGATCACCGCGTGATTCCATTCGCGCATCGCCTCGAAATTGGCGCTGCCTTCTTCGTAGGATGCGCCCATCTTGAAGCCGTTGGTATGCAGCAGATTGGCCGTGGAGGCGAGCACGTCGGCCACGCTGTGGCGCAGGTCGACGCGCCCGTCACCGTCGAAATCGACGCCGTATTTGATGTAGGATGACGGCAGGAACTGCGTCTGGCCGATCTCGCCGGCATAGGCGCCGATCAAGTCGCGCAGCGGCAGGTCGCCGCGCTGGATGATCTTCAGCGCCGCGATCAGCTCGCCCTGGAACAACTCGCTGCGGCGACAGTCATGGGCGAGCGTCGCCAGGGTGCGGATCACCGGCAGCCGGCCCATATCGCCCTTGCCGAAATCGGTCTCCAGCCCCCAGATCGCGACCAGGATTTGCCGCGGCACGCCGAAGCGCTGCTCGAT
>CAYVVB010000237.1:0-2226 GCA_964454955.1 uncultured Bradyrhizobium sp.
AGAATATTGACTGCGATCTATTCGTCGCCGGGCCTGTTCGTGGTGCGCGCCGACAGTCCCTACAAAACCATCCGCGACCTCGTCGGCCAGCCTGTCGTGTTCGGCGCCAGGGGGTCGGGCCTGCCGATCCTGTCGCGCTACATTCTCGACGGCCTCGGGCTGAAGCAGGATGAGGATTTCAAGTCGATCTATCTCGACCGCGCCGGCGATGGTCCTGCCATGGTGCTCGACGGCCGCGCCGCCGCGCTGTGGGGCGCCGGCATCGGCTGGCCCGGCTTTACGGCTGTTGCGGCAAGTCCGGCCGGCGCGCGCTTCATCGCGCCAAGCACCGACGAGATCGTGCGCATCCGCGCCAGGCACAGTTTTCTCAAACCCCTGACGGTGCCGGCCGGCAGCTATGCCAAGCAGAGCGCGCCGATCAATTCGGTCGGTTCCTGGAGCTTCATTCTTGCCCGCGAAGACCTGCCCGATGATGTCGCCTATCGACTCGCGCGCGCCCTGCACGGCGTCGAAGGTACCTTCTGCAGGAAGCTCGCGCAGGCGTGCGAGACCACCGCCGCCAACACGGTCGCCGCCGCGCCGGACGTCACGCTCATCCATCCCGGCGTGCTGAAATATTTCCGCGAGATCGGCGTGGTGAAGTGACTGTCACCTTGAGTATCAAGGTGACAGTCATTCCGGGGCGCGCATTAGCGCGAACCCAGAATGACGTGCCACTGAATCACTTCTTCATCAGCGCGCAGGCCGGGTCGGGCGGGCCGAAGGCGTCTTCGCCGGAGATTTTCGCCAGCACCTTGTAATAGTCCCACGGATACTTGCTCTCGTCCGGCTTCTTGACCTCGACCAGCCAGAGGTCATGCACCATCAGATTGTCTTCGCGCAGGCGGCCGTTGCGGGCAAAGAAATCCTCGATCGGCTTCTCGCGCATCTTCGCCTCCACCTTCAGGGGATCGTCGGTACCGCTGTCCTTGACTGCCTGGAGGTAATGCATCACCGAGGAATAGACGCCGGCCTGCCACATCGTTGGCATCTGGTTCATCTTGGCGAAATAGCGCTTCGACCATTCGCGCGTCTTGTCGTCCATGTCCCAGTAGAACGAGGTCGTGAGCAACAGGCCCTGCGCGGCGTTCAGGCCAAGCGCATGAATATCGGTGATCAGCGCGAGCAGGCCGGCCATCTGCTGGCCGCCTTTCAGGATGCCGAACTCGCCTGCGGTCTTGATTTCGTTGATGTTGTTCGGCGGGCCGCCGGCAATGCCGATGATCTTGGCCTTCGAGGCCTGGGCCTGAAGGATGAATGACGACAGGTCGGGGGTCGCAAACGGCGGCCGCACCGAGCCGATCACCTTTCCGCCCTGCTTGGCAATGACGGTCGAGGCATCGCGTTCGAGCGAATGGCCGAATGCGTAATCGTCGGTGATGAAGAACCAGCTGTCGCCGCCGCGCTTGACGACTTCCTGCGCGGTACCGACTGCAAGCGCGCGCGTATCGAACACCCATTGGATCGCGTAAGGCGAGCAGAACTTGCCGTGGAAATCCGCCGAGCCGGTCGAGTGCGCGATGAACAGCCGCTTCTTCTCGTTGGCGATGTTCTGCACCGCGAGCCCGACCGCGGAAACCGGCACGTCGACAATGAGATCGACCTGCTCGGTGTCATACCAGCGCCGCGCGATGGTCGCGCCGACGTCCGGCTTGTCCTGGTGGTCGCCGACGACCACCGTGATCGGCTTTCCCAGCACCTTGCCGCCGAAATCGTCGACCGCCATCTGCGCCGCAGTCACCGAACCCTGGCCGGTCGGCGTGGACGCCGGGCCGTTCATGTCGGTGAGGACGCCGATCTTGACGACGTCGTCGGAGATTTGCGCAAGCGCCGGCGGCGCGGCCAGCGTCGCGGCGAGTGCGGCGATCACGGATAGTCTGGTTGAAATCAAGGCTGTCCTCCCCTCCATCTTCAATGGCCCTTCGTTTGTGCTTCCGCTTCTGTTTTTCTTGGGCGATATGGCTTTAGCTGCAAATTGGTTGTAATTGCAACCAATTCTTGGGCCTTGCGCACGTCGGGAAGGATCAGGCAGCGAAGCGGATCGCGCCGGCCGGCGCGGTGTCGTATCCGGTCAGCTCGCTCGCCCGCTGCTTCAGCCGCTTGCTTGCCAGAAAGCCGATCAGCGCCTGCATGGCGGGTCGGAAGAAGCTGCGCTGCCGCATCAAGAGATCGAAATTCTCCCAGAGC
>CAYVVB010000238.1:0-2508 GCA_964454955.1 uncultured Bradyrhizobium sp.
CGGCGTATCAGGTCTTCGTGCCGCGGACTGGCGACGCGGTTGAGGACCACGCCGGCGACGTGCACGCCCGGGCGAAAGTCACGCAGGCCGCTGGCAACCGCCGCCGCCGTCTGCGCCTGGCCCGCGGGATCAAGCACCAGCAGCACCGGCCAGCCCATCATGTCCGCAAGATCGGCACTGGCGCCGGTACCGGATCGTCCGGGTGTCGCCACGCCGTCGAACAGGCCCATCGAGCCCTCGGCCAGCACGAGGTCCGCATCGCTCCCGCGCCCAACGAGGACCTCGATGGTTTCGCGCGGCATCGCCCAGCTATCGAGATTGACGGACGTGCGTCCGGTGGCCGCAGCATGGAACGCGGGATCGATGTAATCGGGACCGCTCTTGAAGCATTGCACCACAAGCCCGCGGTCTCGAAACGCGCGCGCCAGCGCCAGCGTCAGGGTCGTCTTGCCGGTACCCGAGGCAGGGGCCGAGATGACGAGTCCCCGTGGCATCAGGAGGCCCCCGGAAACCGTGGCGCAGTGCCGACCGGCCGGTAGCGGCGATCATAATCGGCGGCATAGAGCCGGCTTTCCGTGAAGTCGCGCGCCTCGAGCGTGCGTCCGACCAGGATGAGCGCGGTGCGCTCGAACTTCTCGCCAAGCGACGCATCGAGCGTGCCGAGCGTCGTGCGGACGATTATCTCATCGGGCCAGCTTGCGCGCCAGACTACGGCGACCGGGCAGGCCGCGCCATAATGCGGCACGAGTTCCGCGACCACCTTCTCCAGCAGATGTACCGAGAGATGGATCGCGAGCACCGCGCCGGTTGCGGCGAAGGCGGCGAGACTCTCGCCCTCGGGCATCGCGCTCGCCCGCCCCGAGGTGCGCGTCAGCACCACCGTTTGCGACAGGCCCGGCAGCGTCAGCTCGGTTTCCAGCGCAGCGGCCGCCGCCGCAAACGACGGCACGCCGGGCGTCACCGTGAAGGGAATGCCGAGCTCGCGCAGCCGGCGCAGTTGCTCGCCCATCGCCGACCAGACCGAGAGATCACCCGAATGCAGCCGCGCCACGTCTTCTCCCCTCTCATGCGCGGCCTTGATCTCGTCGATGATCGCGTCGAGCGACAGCGGTGCGGTGTTGACGATGCGTGCGCCTTTCGGGCAATGCGCCAGGATTTCCTGCGGCACCAGTGAGCCGGCATAAAGGCAGACCGGGCAGGCCGCGATGAGATCTCGCCCGCGCAAGGTGATGAGGTCGGGCGCGCCGGGGCCGGCGCCGATGAAATGAACGGTCATGCACCCTCTCCCTTCACCGCACGCCATTGCACCACGGGACGCGACGCGTCCCAGGAGCGCAGCCGACCAAGCGATGCTGCGTGCGAAATCTCGATCCGCATCATCTCGCCGCCATGTCTCTTGTGCAATTCGGAAAGCAGTGCCTCGGTTTCCAGCGTCACCGCATGCGCAACAAGGCGCGCACGCGGCGGCAGCAGCGGCCAGAGATAATCGAACAGCGCTGCATCCAACCCGCCTCCTACAAAAACCGCGTCGGGTTCTTCCAGGTCCGCAAGTACCACGGGTGCGCGGCCCGTGACGATGCTGATCCGATGCGCAAGCCCGAAGACCGCGGCGTTGGTGCGGATGTTGGCGGCGCGATCCTCGCGCGATTCGACCGCTATTGCCGTGCCGCCGGCCAGGGCCCATTCGACCGAGATCGATCCCGAGCCTGCGCCGATGTCCCAGAGCCTTTCGTGGGGCCGCGGCGCCAGCGCCGACAGTGCGAGCGCCCGCATCGGCCGCTTGGTGATCTGCCCGTCATGCACGAAGAGATCGTCGGCCAATCCCGAACAGCGCGCCAATCCCGCTCCGCCCTCGGCTTGGAGCGCAATCGCGACCGGACTTGAGGTGAATTCCGCGGCGTAGGCTCCGACTCGGCCTTCCGCGATGGTCTCGCGTGGCCCGCCGAGCGCCGATAGCGACCATAACCGCGACGCGCCCCAGCCGCGCGCGGTGAGCCAATTTGCAAGCTCCGCCGCCGCGCTAGCATCACGCACCAGACAGATGATGCGTGCACCGGCGGCAAGCAGCGGCACCAGCCGTTCGAATGGCGCTGCGTGCAGCCCAATGCAGATCGTTT
Source organism: uncultured Bradyrhizobium sp. (assembly GCA_964454955.1). Taxonomy (GTDB): domain Bacteria; phylum Pseudomonadota; class Alphaproteobacteria; order Rhizobiales; family Xanthobacteraceae; genus Bradyrhizobium. The sequence goes on from CAYVVB010000238.1 coordinate 2,118, forward strand.
CTTCGAGCGGCCAGCCAAGTCGCGCCGCCGCGAGCGAGAACGTCGAAGGCGCAGGATGCGCGGCCCACTCGTGGCAGGCGAGATGTGCTGCAAGCCTCGCGCCCGCGCCATGCCAGAACGGATCGCCCGACGCCAGCACCGCGGTCGGCCGGCCGCGGCAGGCCAGCACGGGCGCGATGTCGAAAGGCACGGTCCATGGTTGTCCGCGCGCGCCGATGTCGGCAAGTTTCAGATGCCGTTCGCCGCCGAACACGATCTCGGCTTTCGCAAGCGCCTTTCGGCTTGCGTTCGAAAGCCCGGCAAGGCCATCCTCGCCGATGCCGATGATAGCCAACCAGGGATCAGCCATGACGCGCGCCCTCATTCTGGGCGGAACGGGAGACGCCAACCA
>CAYVVB010000239.1:0-5481 GCA_964454955.1 uncultured Bradyrhizobium sp.
CCGCCGTACGCGCAAAGCGCTCGAGCGCTGGCAGCAAATTTTCGAAAACGCAAAGTGGGGTGTAGTGGTCGGCAGCGCCGACGGGAAAGTGCTGGAGATGATGAATCCCGCATATGCGGACATGCACGGCTATTCGGTGGAGGAGCTTACCGGCCAGCCGGTCCTGAACGTTTTTGCGCCGGAATGCAGGGCCGACGTGGCTGAACACATCAGAATCGCGCATGAGAAGGGGCACCACATTTGGGAGTCCTGGCATATACGCAAGGACGGTAGCCGCTTCCCGGTGCAAATGGATATGACCACGGTGAAGGGCGGCGACGGCCGCGTTCTTTACCGCGTGGTCTACGTTCAGGACATTACCGAACGCCACGGTGCCGAGGAGCGCATTAAGCGTAGCGAAGCGAATCTGGCGCGTGCCCAGGCCGTCGCCCATGTCGGCGGATGGCAAATTTCCTCGGGGGACTGGGGCGGCGACCAGCCGGTCGAAGCGTCGGTGGAGGTCTACCGCCTCTTTGATGTGCCCCAAGATCAATTGATCACAGTGGACCTCCTGCGTCGGAAAGTGCATCCCGAGGATCGCGAACGGGTGTCCGCGGCGTGGGCGACGGCAGTAGCCAAAGGAACGTCTTACGATATTGAGTATCGTATCCTCGCCCGCGGCGGCGAGCGCTGGCTGCGCGGACGTGCTGAGTTCGAGGTCGATGCGGAAGGCAGGCCGATTGCCGCAATCGGAACCGTGCAAGACGTGACCGAGCTGAAGAGCAAGGAACACGAGCTGCTCGCTTCACGTCAGACGCTGCGGGAACTGGCCGCCCATCACGAGCAGGTGCGCGAGGAGGAGCGCGGACGCATCGCTCGCGAAATTCACGACGATCTCGGTCAGTACCTGACTGCTTTGCGTATGGACCTGGCCTTCCTTGCTATCCGCTTCGGGCGCGACAACGCGGACTTGCAGAAACATTTGGACCGTATGAAAGACACCGTGGACACCACGATCGGTGTCGTGCGTAACGTCGCCACCGCACTACGTCCCGCGGCGCTGGATTTGGGGCTGATCCCGGCTGTCGAATGGTTGCTGGCACGATTCGAGGAGCGTGCGGGCGTTCGCTGTTTTCTCGAAGCGCCGTCGCTGGAAGACGTGCAGATCGATGCGGGGCGCGCAACGGCCGTATTCCGTATATTGCAGGAGTCGCTGACCAATGTGGCGCGCCACGCCAGTGCCAGCCAAGTATGGGTCCGGATTGCGCTTATGGATAATGAGCTGGTTTTTGAAGTCGAGGACGATGGCGCTGGTTTTGATCCGGCGGTCGTTCGCGCCAAGCGCACCTTCGGCCTGATGAGTATGCGCGAACGTGCACTGATGTTCGGCGGCACGTCCCGCATCGGACCACGCGTGACGGGGGGAACCATCGTGTCGATCCGCATACCGGTCACGGGGCGCGGGCAATGATCAAAATACTCATTGCCGACGACCACGCCATTGTACGGAAAGGACTGCGCCAAGTGATGCAGCTCGCATCCGACATCGAAATCGTGGATGAAGCCAAGAACGGCTGGGAAGTGATCGAAAAGGTGCGTCGCAGAGAGTTCGACGTTCTTCTGCTCGATATGACGATGCCCGGACCTAACGGCATTGACCTGATCAAGCGACTCAGAGCAGAAGTGCCAACGGTGCCGATACTCGTGCTCTCCATGCATGCCGAAAGCCAGTTCGCGGGGCGTGCGATCAATGCAGGCACTAACGGTTACCTGACGAAAGATAGCGAGCCGGAACATCTCATCGACGCTATACGGCAGGTTGCGGCCGGCGGTAATTTTATCGATCAGACCTTAGCGGCAAAGCTCGTTTTCTCGCGGCAGACGCAGGCAGAGCAGCCGCATGCGCAGCTTTCGGATCGCGAGTATCAGATCTTTCTTCTCATTGCGCGCGGCGGCACGGTCAGCGACATAGCAGACCGGCTCAAGTTGTCCGCCAAAACGGTCAGCACCCACAAGTCGCGGCTGATGGAAAAACTGGGTGTCACCAACGTGAGCGAACTGGTCCGCTATGCGATCCGGCACGGACTCGTGGAATGATGGCATGCGGTCCCGGCACCGCGGCCTGCTTGTAGGAATACTCCTACAAAAAAATACGTTTATTCCCGCCGGGTAAGGAATCTTTGCCTGATGTCTTCCATGTATCCGTGTTGAGACCATAGGGTTCTTCCGAATTCAGTTTCGGGACGCGGACGGACCTTACGGTGCGAATAAGTAGAGGGGTCGGTACGGCTCAGCAGGTTATTGGAGCGCTGCTCTCTTCGCGCTCAAGGCGTTTTTTTTCCTCTTCGCGATATGTTTCTGCTGAACGCGACCGCGTTGCAGGATGGCGGCGGCTGGCTCGTGGAGTTCATCCATCTCGGGCTTTCAATGCATGGCCCTGCGTTCCGTCGGTGATTGATCAAGCCCGGTTGATCGAATCGATATCCGGGCAGTCTGGGAAAGAATCCACGACATTGCGTCTGAGCACGTCGAGGAGATTGGCAATTCCATTACGCATAACACGCTCTACTGCACCGGTCATGAACCAGGATTCAGTGCGTACGAGCGGTATGTCCATGGGGCTGTTACCACTGCAGAACAGGGGAGGGAGGAATGTCGATCCAGCACAGGATGTATGCCGCCGCCGCCGTAGTGGCGGCATTTCTATTTATTGAGGCAATACTCGCCGCGGGCTCGTGCTCGTCCACCGGTTTTGTATGGAGTGCAGCGGTAGCGGGCGTCGCTGCAGTGACGGCAGCAACGGCAATGTTCGTTTGGGCCGTGATACGGCCGCTGCAACACGCCTCGGTGCAGCTGCGGGCACTGGCGGCCGGCAAGATCGACGTGACCATCGAGCAAACGCGGAACGACGAAGTCGGAGAGCTCGTCGGTGCGATCCGCGCGCTGCAGGAAACACTGCGTGTGGAGCGGGAGGCAGCGTCCAGGATCAAGGAGGAGCACGAACGGGTTAAGGTGGCTCTGGACAGCGTGACGACGAATGTAATGATTGCGGACGGCGAGCGCCGGATCGTTTACATGAACCGTGCCGTCACGGAAATGCTGCGCAATGCCGAAGCGGATCTGCGTAAGGTATTTCCTGCGTTCGACCCCGACCGCCTGATTGGCAGCAGCATCGACCAATTCCACAAGAATCCAGCGCATCAGCGGGACCTGCTGGCCACCTTCACCAACGTCCACAAGGCGCGGATCGGTGTCGGCGGACGCAGTTTTGCGCTCACGGCCAACCCGATTATCGATCGCGCCGGCCGGCGGCTGGGAGCCATAGTGGAGTGGGCGGATCTCACCGCCAAGCTGGTCGACGACGACCGCATGCGCAAAATAGAGGCCGATAACAAACGCGTGCATGCCGCACTGGATACCGTTACTACTAACGTGATGATTGCGGATAACGAGCGCAACATCATTTACATGAATCGTGCCGTCACCGAGATGTTGCGTCACGCTGAAGCTGACTTGCGCAAGGCGTTCCCAGCATTTGATGTGAACCACCTGCTCGGCAGCAACATGGACCAGTTTCACAAGAATCCGGCGCACCAGCGGCACTTGCTACAGACGTTCACCAGTGTCCACAAGGCGCAGATCAGTGTCGGCGGTCGCACCTTTACCCTCACCGCGAGTCCGGTGATCGGTGATGGCGGAGAGCGATTGGGTTCTGTTGTGGAGTGGAAAGACCGGACCGATGAGATTCTGGCGGAGAAGGAATTTACACGGATCACTGAGGAGGCGGTTGCCGGCCATCTCGCCGAACGTACGAACGTCGACCTTCTTCCTCCTGGACTGTACCGCACCACCGGCGAAGGCTTTAATCGAATTCTTGAAGCAGTGAGTCGCCCGGTGGCCGAGGTTGGGCGAATGTTCGCGGCACTCGAAAAGGGCGATCTTACCCAGCGCATCCATGTGGAATATTCCGGTGAGTGGAAACGGATGTGCGATGCCGCCAATAACACGGTCGCCAGGCTTGCTGAAACGGTTCTTGAGGTCATCAAGGGAGGTGAGGCCCTGACAAGTGCGGCGGGGGAGATCAGCGCGACGTCACAGTCGATGTCGCAGACTGCGAACGAGCAAGCAGCGAGTGTGGAGGAAACCAGCGCCAGCATTGAGCAAATGACGGCCAGCATCGCCCAGAATGCGGAGAATGCGAAGGTGACCGATGGAATGGCGCAAAAGGCGGCACAGGAAGCCAACGAGGGCGGGATGGCGGTCAAGCAGACGGTAGCGGCCATGAAGCAGATCGCGGGCAAGATCGGCATCATCGACGATATCGCCTATCAGACCAATCTGTTGGCCCTGAATGCCGCAATCGAGGCGGCACGAGCGGGCGACCATGGCAAAGGCTTTGCGGTTGTCGCTGCCGAGGTGCGCAAGCTGGCGGAACGCAGCCAAGTTGCCGCACAGGAAATCGGGGAGTTGGCCTCAGCCAGCGTAATGACTGCCGAGCGTGCCGGCTCGCTGCTGGACGAGATCGTTCCCAGTATTAAAAAGACTTCGGATTTAGTGCAGGAAATTGCCGCGGCCTCGGTCGAGCAATCGAATGGAGCGGGCCAAGTCGGTCTTGCCATGAACCAGATGAGCGAGATCACGCAGAAAAATGCCGCATCCAGCGAGGAGCTTGCCGCTACGGCTGAGGAGACGGCAGGGCAGGCGGAGCGTCTGCAGAACTTGATGTCCTTTTTTAAGGTCGGGGCGATCACGGGAAGTGAGGGAGCCGCTTACGTTCCGGTGCGCCAGAAGACGGTCAGAAAGCACCCGCCGCGAAGCGCAAGGAGTCACGAGACGCCCAATATCGACGACACAGGCTTCACTGAATTCTGAGAGGCCGCAATGGAAGCAATTGATGAAACCGAACGTGCGGTGAAGAGCCAGAAGGCGGAGGCAGGGCAATATCTAACATTCGTGCTAGGGCAAGAAATCTTTGCGGTCAGCATCCTGCCCGTCAGGGAGATCATCGAGTACGGCGGCCTCACCACTATACCCATGATGCCGGACTTTCTCAGAGGTGTGATCAATGTGCGAGGGGGCGTTGTTCCGGTGATTGACCTGGCGCTGTGTTTCCGACGCAGCGCGACTGAAATCGGCAGGCGGACGTGCATCGTTATTGTCGAGACGGCCTTCGAAGATGGCGGGTCGGCTCAGCGTATCGGCATTATCGTCAATGCGGTAAACGAAGTTGTCGATGTCGCGGAAGGCGATATCGAGCCGCCGCCGTCCTTTGGAAGCGGCGCACCACCTGAGTTTATTTGCGGAATGGCCAGGCGCAAGAACAGTTTTATTATTATTCTCGATGTTAACCGCGTGCTGTCCATCAACGAAATGGAAGCCATTGGCCGGTCGCTGGTGTCGGAGGCGGTAGGGGGTTAAGCGCCACTGACACAACCCCTACGCCCCCGCGTTGCGCCCAAAAGGGCGCCGCGTAGCGTGGGTGCGGGCGAGGCCGCCCTGGGG
>CAYVVB010000240.1:0-3360 GCA_964454955.1 uncultured Bradyrhizobium sp.
GGAAGACGCGCCGCGCCGCATCTTGCGGAAACACCGCACGCATCACGGCAGAGGCGACCACAGCCTCATAGCGCTTGTCTTCGCTTTCCGGCGCCTCGCAACGCAGCTTGAACGCCGCCTGCTCGTGCTCGGCGGCGGAGCCGTGCTGTCCGCAAATGCAGCCCGGCCGCAGGTTGCGCTCGGCATCAAATGGATTGTCGAAAATTGCCATTTCGCTTCCTTCTTTCGTCCGGCCGCATTGTTGGCGGCCGGACGGAGAACGAACATGCAGTTTCTATGCCGCCTTGCTCGTCACAGCGGCAGCACTCGGCAGCCCCTCCTCGATCGGCAGCGAGGGATCGCGCGACCATTCGTTCCAGGAGCCGAAATACATCCGTACGTCCTTCACGCCGGCGTTCTTCAGCGCCAGGAACGTGTTGGATGCCCGCGCGCCCTTGAAGCAATAGAGATAGACCGGCGTGCTCTCCGAGATGCCGACGGTGGCGCATTCCGCAAGGATCTCGTCTTTGGACTTGAAGCGCTGCCCCTCTGCCGTCGGCTTCATCATGCGGTACCATTCCAGCCACACGGCGCCCGGAATGCGCCCCTTGCGCGGGCAAAAGTCCTTGCCATACGGCGAGGAGCTTTCGCCGATCCATTCGTCGACGTCGCGCACGTCGAGGAGAGCGATGCCAGGCTTGCCGACCGCAGCCAGCATGGTCTTGGCATCGATCAGGATGTCAGCGGCTTCCGGCACGATCGGGAACGAACCTTTGACCGGCGATGGCACGTCCTGCGTGGTCGGCAGGCCGGCCGCGACCCAGGCGTCATAGCCGCCGTGCAGCACCTTCACCTTCGGATAGCCGAGCATGGTGAGAAGAAAATAACCACGGCAGGACTGGCCGAAGCCGGAGTTCATCGATTGCTCGTAGACGACGGCGGTCTCCGTGCCCGACAGGCCTGCGGCGCCGAAAGCGTCGGCGAATTTGGACTTCAACTCGTGCATGCCCTCGGGCGTCGAGGTCGCAAGGTATGTGAAGATTTCGTGCACGTTGACGGCGCCGGGGAGATGACCCGCGCCATAGGCGTCAGGATTGCGGGTGTCGATGACGACACACGGCTCCTTCTTCAAGAGATCGGCGAGTTCGCTGGCAGAGATCAAGACGTCCGTCATGGCAGGCCTCTCCTAGTTTGTCGTTGAAAGGTGGGCAGAAAGACAAGATCCTTCTCAAGTTCACGCGTCCGCCAGCATCTTGCGAAGCTGCTTGGTGGCCGGAGTGACGATCGCGACGAAATAGGCCTCGCGCAAACGCCGTTGGGCGCGATGGCCCTTGAGATATCCGCGAGCGCCGCAATGGAGCATCGCGGCATGGGCGGCTGCGACGCTGGCGTCGCCCGCGCGCAGACGAAGCGCGACGACCTTGCGCCAATACGTATCATCCGGGTCGAAGGGATCGCGCGCCAACGCCATGGTTTCCCGCTCGAGCTCGGAGAACAGCTCCTTGAACTGCACCGGCTGCTGCGGCAGGTAGCGGTTGATGTGGCCGAGCGGAGGCTCGACCTCGTCCATGATGTTGATGCAATCCTTGATCAGGCCGAGCGCCATGCCGGCCTGCAGCAGGATGAAGCCGGCGCGGATCTTCCTGACGAACGGTTGCGCATGATCGGCAAGGATCAATTCGTCGGGTACGAAGGCGTCGCGGAATTGCACGCCGTAAGTTCCAGTGCCGTCCATGGCGAGGAACGGCTTGCAGGGCTGCAGCGTGACGGCAGGATTGGCGCAATCGGCGAGGAACATCACGATCTCGCCGGGCCGATCCTCGCGCTCGAAGATCGTGCCGAAGAAATGGTTGGGACCGAGATTGGAAACCCAGGGCAGCGCCCCGCGCACGACATAGCCGCCGTCGACCCTGCTGCCTTTCAGCTTGAGCTTTTCGATGCCGAAGAAGCTCTTCATCGGGTTGGACAGGCCGGTGCCGCCGAGCACCTTGCCGCTCGCGAAATCAGCGGCGAATTTCGCAACCAGCTTCGGGTTGCTGGAGTTCGCGGCGTACCAGACCAGCGTATCCTGGCACCAGGCCATGAACGCGGTGGCGCCGCAGACCTCGCCGATCGCCGCCATCGACTGGATGGCGCAGCGCAGGTCGGCTGCGCCACTTTTCGGAAGATGGCTGCTCCAGGCGCCGACCGAGCCAAAGCGCCGGAGCAGCTCTTCCGGGTAGACGGTGCCGGCGTCGATGGCGCCGGCCAGGGGCGCGAGCTCCTTGCGCGCGATGGTCGCGACCTCGTCGGTGACCGATGTCGCGAAGGTTCCGGCATCCTCGTGAGAGGCTAGAACCGATGCAGCCGACGAACCCGATGCACTCATGAGACGGGAGCTCCGCTGATATCTGCCGTTGTCAGATGCCGACTTCGAGATTGACCGGCCGCGTGAACGTGTTGGCGACCGGCGACCACTTCTTCACATGGTCCACCAGCGCGGCGATCTCGGCTTGCGGGATGCCCTCGCACTCCATGTCGACCTTGACCCGCACGTCGGTGAACCCGACCGGCTTGTCGCTGACGTCGCCGGTGCCCCACACAGCGGTGATGTTGAGGTCGCCCTCGAGCTCAAGCTCGAGCTTGTTCACGATCCAGCCGCGATGAACCGCGTTGGCGTGAAGGCCGACTGCAAGGCAGGAGCCGAGCGCGGCCAGTGAGGCTTCCGAAGGATTGGGCGCCGTATCGTCGCCAAGCAGTCCCGGCGGCTCGTCCACGATGTAAGGCGGCAGGCTGCGGATGTAGTTGGCATGACGGAACTTGCCTTCCGCGACCGTCCTGCATTTCAGGGTCTTAATGACCTTCGGATTGGCTTTGCCGGTGGCGATCAGCTGCTCGAGCCCTCCTCTGTCGATCGGGGCAAGGCAGCCGGTGATTGCAGTTTTCTGAACGACCGCGGTCATCAGGTTTTCTCCCTAGGAGCGAGGATACCGAACGGTCTGTTTTCTGCATGAACCGTGCCAGACGCCGGCCAGGACAAAAGCCGAAGCGCTATCGATGGTTACGGCCCGATGCCGACGAATTGGTCAGACGCGCTCTGCTCAAAGCGAATGCAATTGCTGCCGTGGTGCGATTATTTTGGACGCAGACAAGATGCGACTTGATGATTTCAACGCGGTTCGATTAACTGCCGACATGGGCAAGACGGGCAAAGCAGTTTCGAAGAAGACGGCCGTCGCGACGGCTGTCGCTTCCGACGATGAATCCGCGCGCGGGCGGCTCTTGAACGCTGCCACCCACCTCTTCTGCAAGAACGGCATCAATGCCACCGGCATCGATGCCATCATCGAGGAAGCGGGAACGGCGAAAACCACGCTCTATAAATTGTTCGGCTCGAAGACC
>CAYVVB010000241.1:0-8564 GCA_964454955.1 uncultured Bradyrhizobium sp.
GCCGCCTCGTTCTGCGACAGCGACAGCAGCTTCAGCGCCTGCGCCGGCGATTTGAGCCCGACGAAGGCGGTCTCGATCGCGCGCGGCTTCGGGAACAGTTTCAGCGTCGCCGCCGTGATGATGCCGAGCGTGCCCTCCGCGCCGATGAAGAGGTTGCGCAGGTCGTAGCCGGTGTTGTCCTTCTTCAGCTTCGAGAGCAGGTTCAGCAAGCGCCCGTCGGCCAGCACCACTTCCAGCCCCAGCGCCATTTCGCGCGCCACGCCATAGGCGAGCGCCGTGGTGCCGCCGGCATTGGTGGAGAGATTGCCGCCGATGGTGCAACTTCCTTCCGCACCCAGCGACAGCGGGAACAGCCGGTCCGCTTCGGAGGCGCGCTGCTGCGCGATCTGCAGCACAACGCCGGCCTCGCAGGTCATGGTGTTGGAGGCGGTGTCGATCTCGCGGATCTTGTCCAGCCGCCTCAAGGAGATCACCACCTCGCCATGATGCGGGGTCTGCCCGCCGACGAGGCCGGTGTTGCCGCCCTGCGGCACCAGCGCGATTCTCTGCTCGGTGGCGAGGTTGCAGATCGCGGAAACCTCGGCGGTGGAACCGGGACGCAGCACCAAGGGCGACCGGCCATGGAACAGGTCGCGCTCCTCGGTGACATAAGGCGCGATATCCGACTGATCGGTCACGGCATATTTGTCGCCGACGATCTTCTTGAACTTTGCGATCAGGTCAGGCGGGAGCGGCGGCATGGATGGTTGGAGGATGTTCATTCGACGTCTTGCTTTCCCGGTCATTCCCGCCCTGCGGCTGCGCGGCGCAGCCGGTCGTTGATGGCTTCGCCCAATCCGTGGCGAGGGATCGGCATCACCGCGATCGCCCGTGCGCCCACCGTATCGAGGCTGCGAAGATAACCAAAAAGACGGCTTGCGGCCTCAGCCAGATTGCCGCTTTCGGACAAATTCATCACCGCGGCCGCCTGATCCTGTCCCGGCAGCGCAGCGCTGCCGAATGCGAGCAGCGCCTCGCCGGGGCCAAGGCTTTGCGCATTCAGCCGCACGTGCGTGTGCGGCGCGTAATGCGAGGTCAGCATGCCCGGTGCCAGCGGCTGGCCGTTGTCGCCGTGGGCGTCCGCCGGGGCATTCTTGAGCGGGCGGCCGAGCACGTGCTCGATGCTCTCGCGCGGAACGCCGCCGGGCCGCAGCAGCATCGGCACTTCGAAACAGCCGACGATGGTGGATTCGACGCCGACCGCGACCGGCCCGCCGTCGATGATCAGGTCGATGCGCCCTTCGAGATCGCTTTTGACATGGGCCGCCGTGGTCGGCGAGACATGGCCGGACACATTCGCGGACGGCGCCACCACGGGCTTGCCGAAGGCGCGCAGGATCGCGTGCGCCACGCCGTGTGCAGGAACGCGGACCGCGATGGTCTCGAGCCCTGCGGTCGCGAGCTCCGCCACCGCGGAGCCCTCGCGCCTGGGCAGCACCAGCGTCAGCGGCCCCGGCCAGAACGCCTGGGCCAGCGCCACCGCTGCGGCGTCGAAGCGCGCGATGGCGCGGGCGGCCTGGATCTCCGCGACATGGGAAATCAGCGGATTGAACAGCGGCCGGCCCTTGGCCTCATAGAGGCGGGCAATCGCGGCCGCATTGGTGGCGTCGGCCCCAAGCCCATAGACCGTCTCGGTCGGGAATGCGACCAGGCCGCCGGCGGCGAGCCAGCGCGCCGCCTCCGCCACGCCGGCCTCGCCGGCCGGCAGAATTTCGGTGGTCAAACCCGTTTTCACCTGGGGCTAAAATCCTTAAGAGAGGCGCCTTGCGGCGGGCGAAACCCGACGCTATAAGCCGCGAACCAAAGTCGGAGTGTGGCTCAGCCCGGTAGAGCACTGCGTTCGGGACGCAGGGGTCGTAGGTTCGAATCCTACCACTCCGACCATCTTTTCAAGCGCTTATACTTTCGATGTTTTTCGGCCGCAACGAAATGCGTACCGAAACAGGGGTACTCCGAGCGCCTTGATCGTGTCCCGAAGACGGATCGCGGCGGAACAGCACTGTGTGCCCGCGTTGGGCGGCGAGCCTCTTCATCATCGGGCGGTGACCTCCTATGACCGGGGCGAGGACGCCGAATTGGTCGTTCGCCGGGCGCTACCGAGCAGAGTCCTCTGCTACTCCGCCCCCCGACCAGCCTGAGGCCGCGGATGGTCTTGGAGGCCGCAAAGAAGCTCGTTCGCCGCAAGGGCCGGATCGCGAAAGGACCTCGATCTGAGTTTTGGCCTGAGTTTTGAATTGGCGCGGGCGCTACGGCGGATCAAGCCGCAGTACTGCAGCCGTGCAATGCAACGGCGTCGCGTCACCGCGAGCAACGAAGGGCGGACTTCCTTCCGTCGTCAGGGTGTCATAGCGAGATCAAGCCTCGTCATAGGCGATATCGTAATGCCGGGCGAAGTCGTCGAAGCTTGACAAGGCAGCTCGGCCCTCGGGCTCGACGATGGCGACGTCCGGGTCCCGCCCGGAAAAGGCGCGGACACTTTCGATTGAATCCCAAAGTGTCACGGCAAGAAATTCGACCTCGCCATTATCTTCCCGTCGCAAGAGGTAAGCACCTCTGTGGCCAGCCAGCGCCTTCAGATGAGGAACGACGTGCATGGTGAAATGACGCTGATAATCATTGGCCTTTTCGGCCGCTGCCCTTCCACGCCATATCCGCGCGATCATGTCTTTTCTCCTTGCTGTCAATCGATGCCAAGTCCATGCCCCGAGGCGATCTTTCTGCTTATGACCAACCTCTGGATATCGGACGTGCCTTCATAGATTTTGCAGACGCGGACATCGCGATAGATGCGCTCGACTGGGCAGCCGCTGAGATAGCCGTAACCGCCATGGATCTGAATTGCCTTGTTGCAGATCTCTTCGGCGGTTTCTGAGGCGAAGAGTTTTGCCATCGCAGCCTCGGTCGACGATGGTTGACCAGCCTCGCGCAGGCGAGCGGCGTGCAGCACCATGAGCCGAGCAGCGTGCAGCGAAGTCGCCATGTCGGCGAGCTGAAAGGAGACCGCCTGGAAGTCGATGATCGGTTGCCCGAATGTCCGGCGCCGTTTTGCATAGGAAAGCGCGTCCGTAAGAGCCGCTCGCGCCATGCCGACAGACTGTGCGGCGATGCCGAGCCGGCCGAGTTCAAGGCTGGCCAAGGCGATCTCCAAGCCCTGGCCCTCCTCACCCAGCATTTGGTTCGATGAAACCTCACAGTCCAGCAGTTCGATCCGGCAGTGACCGCCGGAGCGCTGTCCCATCGTATGTTGAACTTCGGCGACCCTGTAACCGGGCATCGCGGTCGGGACGATGAAGGCTGAAATGCCCTTCTTCCCGGCGTCCGGATTCGTGACCGCAAAGACGAGGGCGAGATCGGCGCAACTTCCTGACGTGATGAAATGCTTCACGCCGGACAGCACGAACTTCTCGCCTTGGCGACGCGCCTTGGTGGTGATCGCAGCAGCGTCAGAGCCGGCATCTGGCTCTGTCAGGCAGAAAGCCCCGAGGTGCCTGCCCTCAGCAAGAGGTCTGAGATAGCAGTCCTTCTGCTCCGGCGTCCCGTATTTGAGGAGCGGCATACAAGTCAGGCCGTTATGGACCTGGAGCGCGGTCGATGCCGCGCCATCGGCCGCCGCAATTTCCATGATTGCAAGCACATAGGACACATGGTCAGCGCCCATTCCGCCGAATTCCGCCGGGATCAGCAGGCCCATCAGGCCGAGCTTACCCATTTCGGCGAACTCACGACGCGGAAACTTACCGGTTCGATCTCTCTCCGGGGCGGTCGGAGCGAGTTCGCGTTGCGCGAAGCTGCGAGCCATCTCGCGCAGTTGTTGCTGCCGTTCGGTGAACACAGTATCTCCTTCCCGAGATGGGGAGCGCTGGCTCCTGGCGCGTGAATGCAGTCCAGTTGCCGCCGCGCGCCAAAGGCCGGGTCGCAGCGACTTTGAACCTGATTGCACCCTTCCAACTGGCGCGAACTTTGTGGATGCGTATTGGCGGAAATTGCAGCCCCACATTCACCTCGACCTCTCAGGATCGCCACCAGGTCCGCAGAAGGGGTATATTGTCGCCGCACGAGCGGTGGACGGCTAAAGCAAGGAGCTTGTGTGGATGGCGCGCCGAGACACGAGGAATCGTACGAAGTATTGGTGCAATACTCGTGTTCCGGGTATGAGCCTCATGCGCGCCGACTTCACTGCCCATGATTATGCTCCACACACGCATGCGGCATTTGTCATCGCGATTACCGAATCCGGTGGCGCAGAAATCGCCAGTGGCCGCATCGTCGAGCGGGTTTGCCCATCAACCTTGTTCGTATCCAACCCGGAGGAACGACAGTCGGCATGCATGGGCGCAAGCAAGCGATGGCTCTATCGCTCATTCTACATCACCCAGCCGGCCATAACGTTCATTACAAATCGCCTGGATGTAGCAGATGCTCCTTACTTCGCACGAAGCATGTTCGAGGACGCCGATTTGATTGGCCGATTCGGGTATCTTCATCACGCACTCGAAGCGGAGAATGACGCATTTGGTTCAGACGAAGCTCTCGCCGATGCCTTCGGGGCGTTGTTTAGCCGCTATGGGAGTCGTGGAACCCGACCTGAACGCGCACCGCATGATCGGGCGCTCGCCGATCGCATCATCGGGCTCATGAAGGCTCGACACGAAGAAAATCTCGGGCTGGACGACCTTGCAAACGCCGCCGGGCTGACAAGCTTCCAACTCATAGGCCTGTTCAAGCGCACTGTCGGGCTGACGCCACACGCCTATCTGATCCACATCCGGCTGAATGTGGCGTGCCGCCTTCTGAAGAACGGATACAGGCTGTCTGAAACTGCGTTGGCAGCCGGCTTTTGCGATCAGAGCGCGCTGACCAAGCATTTCAAGCGTTGCTATGGGATCACGCCGCTTCAGTTTGCCGAAGCGGCCCGGGCAAACTAGGCTCGACTATCCCGTTCCTGCCATCGAATGTTCGATCGCGACCGGCGTTCCGGTTCGGCTGCAATTTCCGCCAATAAATCACGAGATGCATCGCGGAAGGTTCTCGTTGAACGAGCATCCATCTGCGTGGTGACGCTGCGAGCTTGGTTCTTGTCAACGGGTCAAGAAGGCATGTCGGAGGAACTGGCCTCCATAACGCGCGAAAGCGCTATCGAAGATTCGGGCCGGACGAAGATCGCCGTCCTCGGCCTTGGCGCGATCGGTGGCGTCATCGCAGGGTCGCTCGCAGCTACCGGTCGGCACGAGCTTGTTGTCTGCGCCAGAAGCCGGATCGATCATCTGGTCGTCGAACGTCCGGAGGACACAGTTGCGGTACCGCTGCGCACCTTGACCGATCCCGCGGGCGGGGAGCCGGTCGATTGGGTGTTGCTTTGCACCAAAACCCATCAGACGGCAGCGGCCGGGCCTTGGCTTGCCCGTCTCTGCGGAGCACAGACCCGCGTCGCAGTTCTCCAGAACGGCATTCGTCATGCCGATCGTCTCGCGTCTTTGCTGGGGATAGCGACCGTCGTGCCGACTATCGTCTACTACAACGGCGAACGGCTCGCCGCCGATCGTGTGCGCTTTCGCCATGCCGGCGAATATGACCTCGCAGTGCGAGACGACACGGACGGCCGGGCATTCGCCGCGCTTCTTGCCGACACGCCGATGCGCATTCTCCGGAGTGCGGATTTCGACACGCTGGCTTGGCGAAAGCTTCTGATCAATGCCGTGGCCAATCCGATCACCGCGCTGACGTTGCAGCGTCAGGCTGTGTTCCGGCGGGACGACGTCAAAGCGCTCTGTCTCGCCATTCTTGAAGAAGCGGCCGCGGTTGGACGGGCTGATGGCGCTCAACTAGCCATGGACGAGGCCGGTCGGATACTGGCAACCCTGCTCACCTATCCGGCTGAAGCCGGCACATCGATGTATTTCGACCGGCTTGCAGGGCGCCCGTTCGAGTTCGAGGCGCTTACCGGCGCGGTGGTTGCCGCCGGTGAACGCCACCGCGTTTCGACTCCGCTCAATGGAATGTTGTTGACGCTTCTTCGAACGATCAGCGATGCGTCTGGCAGACATCCAGAACACGACCAGTGATCGAGCGCGGATTTGCGCCACCTCCCGCGAGGCCATCTGGTCGTTCTGGCTGCATTGTTTTGCGTGGTGCCTCCGAACGGCGATCAGCGTTGATCCGCCAGCGCTGCGATCCTGGACGTCAGGGTTTGGCGTACCTCGAAGCCCTCGAATTTCGGCTGATCGAGATAAAGCGGCCCCGTCGTCGCGTTGCCGGCGCGTGCATGTGCCGCCCGAAATTCCTCCGATCGTGTCCACGCCTCAAAATCCGCCTTGGTCTTCCAGACGGTATGCGAACTATACAGTGTGTAATTCTCGGCTTCCGGTCCTCGAAGCAAATGAAATTCAACGAAGCCCGGAACACGTTCGAGATAGGTATCGCGCTTCAGCCAGATGGCCTCGAAAGCGCCTTCGGAGCCCTTCTTGACGTGGAATCGATTCATGGCGATGAACATCGGTTGCATTCCTCTAGCTCTTCTTCGGAAAATCGGGTGAACTGTTGCCGGTCACGCCGTAGTGGATCGTCAGTGACCCTTTGACACTGATGCCTGGATTCGGAACGACGTAGCCGCTGCTGGTGCTGCAGCACATGTACTTCGCATAATTCTCATTCAGCAGATTCTCGACCGAAAGGCCGGCCAGGACTTCCGGCGTCACTTGGTAGCTGGCGTAAAGGTTGACCAGATTGTAGCTCCGGCTCGAATCGAAGATCGGAACGACGGCGCCGGAGTCGCTGGTCGTCGTCGGAATTGCGCTGAGCGATTTGGCTGCGACCGCCGTCCAACGCATGCTGAGGTTCAATTTCCGATCGAGGAAACGAGCCCCAAGCAGCAGACTGAACTGATCCGGTGGAATGGTTGCGAGCGGAGCGCCAGGGCAGCCTGATGAAGTCGGGGTGGTGGCGCAGGCCGCCGCCAGAATTGGGTTGCTGGTCACGCTCTTGCCCGTGATGTGTTGACCCGAAATACCGGCAAACCACATGCCCGCATCGTAATTGGCCTCGAATTCGAGCCCTTCTATGCGCGCATTGCCGATATTCTGATATTGGTAGCATGCACTGTAGCCGAACGGCGTCGGCACGCATGGCGGCGTGGGCGGTCCGAAAGTGAACACGGCTTGCACCACGTCGATGTAGTTGTCGACATCGTTCCTGAAGGCGTTGACCTTCGCTCGAATCTTGTCGCCTGCCGTAAATACGTCGTCGTACTTGATGTTGAGGCCGATCTCCTTCGTCTTGCCGACCTCCGGCTGGAGATTCGGATTGGGCTCGAAATAGAGGAATCCGCCCGGATGGAAGCCGGCGACGAAAGCCTCGGTTACCGACGGCGCGCGATATCCCTCGGCATAGGTGACATAAGGCGTGAGACCCGCAATCGGCGTCAGGCCGAGGGTTGTTTTCGGCGACAGCCGCTGGCCGGTTTCGGAAGAGCCGGCGCCCGAAAGATCGAAGCCGTCATAGCGGACGGCATTGATCATCTCGAACCACGTGGAATAATTCATCTTCCATTCGACAAAGCTGCCGTAGGTGTTGCGATGGCCGTTGGGAGTCAAGTTGATATTGCAGGCTCCGTTGACGAGTTGGTCGGTGGCGCAGCCGGTATTGACGTTCACGGCATCATTGTTGAAATCTCCGCCATAGGTGACCGTGTGATGCAGGGCACCGGTGTCGAAGCGGGACGTGTTGTTGACGTTCAGCCCGGCCGTATTGAGCAGGAAGCTGCTCGTTGCTCCCGCCGGACCACTGACGTCGAGCGTGCATCCGGGACCGCACGACGTGACGTAGGGGACTTTGACGGTCTCGAACGCATTGGTCTGATTCCAGTAGGCGCCGGCATTGAAGTCCACGAGCGGACTCTCCGGGCTCTTGAAGGAATATTGGCCGGAGACGGTCTGGTTCTTGATGTTCTCGCCAAAAACGCCGATTCCGGGAATCGACGTTCCCGCCCCGTTGGTGGCTCCGAAGTCGTAGTCGGTGTTGTAGGTGATGGCGCTGAGCTTGATCTGCTGCCCGTCTCCGGGGCGCGCGGTCAATTTGACCATGCCGGATTCGGTTTCGTTTCCGGTGTTCGGAACGACGGCGCCGCTGGGAAGGACGGTGAGGGGATAACCGGCGCAATTCGTCACGCATTGCAGGGACGATACCGTGCCGCTGCCTGAGGTATAATTCCCGCTGTCGCGATACACGCCTCCGGCCAGGATATCGACCGTGTCGCTTCGGGCGCCAGCGAAGGTCGAACCGAGCCATTGATTCCCGTTCGAGCCAAACATGCCGTGGCTTTGAATTGCGGCCGTTTCACCGGGCCGCAGGATGTCGTCGACCTCCTTTGTTTGGAACGAAGCCACGCCACCGATCGCGCCAGATCCGTAGATATTGGCAACGGGGCCACGGACGACGTCGACTCCTCCGAGCAATTCCGGATCAACGTAAAACAGTCCGTTGGCGAAATGACCGGACCGCTGGAAGTCTTGTGGCGCGCCGTCGACGAG
>CAYVVB010000242.1:0-12007 GCA_964454955.1 uncultured Bradyrhizobium sp.
CGACCATGTGAAGCGGCTCGCGCAGTCCGGCTTTGCCCGCAACATCCGCTTTGTCGAGGATTACGATCCCTCGCTGCCGCCGGTGCTTGCCAATCAGGACCAGCTCATCCAGGTGTTCCTGAACCTGGTGAAGAACGCCGCGGAAGCCGTGGTCGATCTCGGTTCGGATGCGGAGATCCAGCTCACCACCGCGTTCCGGCCCGGCGTGCGGCTCTCGGTGCCCGGCAAGAAATCGCGGGTGTCGCTGCCGCTCGAGTTCTGCGTCAAGGACAACGGCTCCGGCGTGCCCGACGATCTCCTGCCCAATCTGTTCGATCCCTTCGTCACGACCAAGCAGACCGGCAGCGGACTTGGTCTTGCACTGGTCGCCAAGATCGTCGGCGACCACGGAGGCATCATCGAATGCGAGTCGCAGCCGCGCAAGACCATCTTCCGCGTGCTGATGCCGATGTTCAACAGCGCCAAGCAAACTGACAAGCAAACTGACAAGCAAATCGACCAAACCAATCGCGATGACGTTCCGGGTACGCCGTTGCATGCCGCACAGGGCACAAGATGAGGAACGACAATGCCTGCAGGTAGCATTCTGGTCGCCGATGACGACACCGCCATCCGAACGGTTCTGAACCAGGCGCTGTCCCGCGCCGGTTACGAAGTGCGGCTCACCGGCAACGCCGCAACCTTGTGGCGCTGGGTGAGCCAGGGGGAGGGCGATCTCGTCATCACCGACGTGGTGATGCCGGACGAGAACGCGTTCGACCTGTTGCCGCGCATCAAGAAGATGCGGCCGAATTTGCCCGTCATCGTCATGAGCGCCCAAAACACCTTCATGACCGCGATCCGCGCTTCCGAGCGGGGTGCCTACGAATATCTGCCAAAACCGTTCGACCTGAAGGAATTGATCGCGATCGTCGGCCGCGCGCTGGCCGAGCCGAAGGAGCGCGCCGCGAGCGCGGAGGAGGAGACCGAGTTCGACGCCATTCCGCTGGTCGGCCGCTCGCCGGCGATGCAGGAAATCTACCGCGTGCTGGCGCGGCTGATGCAGACTGATCTCACCGTGATGATTTCCGGCGAGTCCGGCACCGGCAAGGAGCTCGTCGCGCGTGCGCTGCACGATTACGGCAAGCGGCGCAACGGGCCCTTCGTTGCCGTCAACATGGCGGCGATTCCGCGCGACCTGATCGAATCCGAACTGTTCGGTCATGAGCGCGGGGCGTTCACCGGCGCCAACACCCGCGCCTCCGGCCGGTTCGAGCAGGCCGAGGGCGGCACGCTGTTCCTCGACGAGATCGGCGACATGCCGATGGAGGCGCAGACCCGGCTGCTGCGCGTGCTGCAGCAGGGCGAATACACGACCGTCGGCGGCCGCACGCCGATCAAGACCGACGTGCGCATCGTCGCGGCCTCCAACAAGGATCTGCGCATCCTGATCCAGCAGGGCCTGTTCCGCGAAGACCTGTTCTTCCGCCTCAACGTGGTGCCGCTCAGGCTGCCGCCCTTGCGCGAGCGTATCGAGGACCTGCCCGATCTGGTACGGCACTTCTTTG
Source organism: uncultured Bradyrhizobium sp. (assembly GCA_964454955.1). Classification (GTDB taxonomy): domain Bacteria; phylum Pseudomonadota; class Alphaproteobacteria; order Rhizobiales; family Xanthobacteraceae; genus Bradyrhizobium. The sequence goes on from CAYVVB010000242.1 coordinate 1,548, forward strand.
CGCTGGCCGAGAAGGACGGATTGCCGCCGAAGAAGCTCGATGCCATGGCGCTTGAGCGGCTGAAGCAGCACCGCTGGCCGGGCAACGTGCGCGAGCTGGAAAATCTCGCGCGGCGCCTGGCTGCACTCTATCCGCAGGACGTCATCACTGCGTCCGTCATCGATGGCGAGCTGGCGCCGCCCGCGGTCACCTCGAGCGGCGCCGTGCATCACGGCATCGACAATCTCGGCGGCGCGGTCGAGGCCTATCTGTCGTCCCACTTCCAGGGCTTTCCGAACGGCGTCCCACCGCCGGGCCTCTATCACCGCATCCTCAAGGAGATCGAGGTTCCGCTGCTCACCGCGGCGCTGGCCGCCACCCGCGGCAACCAGATCCGGGCTGCGGACCTGCTCGGCCTGAACCGCAACACGCTGCGGAAAAAAATCCGGGACCTCGATATTCAAGTCTATCGCAGCGGGGGCTAGCGGCCCCGCTGCGAAAGCCGGGCCGTCGTTTCGGGGCTCCGCTGCGCCACGACACCTCGGGATGATTTGTGGATGCGCAACTGAGCGGCAGATGCGCCGCGGAATTGTCGCAATTCGGCAACAATGTGATATGAATGCATCAGTCCGCGGCGGGCGGACCGAATAAGCTTTAGCATCACACTCGTCGGAATGACCAGCGCACAAACCCCGGCCACATCGTTGGACGCGTCGCTTGCCGAATCCAGGGGACGGCCCTGGCAGCGGTGGATTGCGCCGTTCGTAGTCGGCGTGGCCCTGTTCTCCACCTTGCTCACCTTTGTCGTCCTCACCGGCTTTACGCCGATCGAGCCGACGCCGCAGGTCGTTGCCGCCTTCCTGACGGTCAATGCCGCGCTGATCCTGCTGCTCGTCGGCCTCATCATCCGCGAGGTCTGGCAGGTGGTTCAGGCCCGCCGGCGCGGCCGGGCCGCGGCGCGGCTGCACATCCAGATCGTCAGCCTGTTCTCGGTGATCGCGGTCCTGCCGGCCGTGCTGGTCGCCATCGTCGCCAACGTGACCATCGACCGCGGGTTCAACCGGCTGTTCTCGGGTCCGACGCGGCAGGTCATCCAGAACTCGGTGATTATCGCGCGAGCCTATACCTACGAGCACGCGCAGCTGATCCGCGGGGACATTCTGGGCATGGCAAACGATCTGGCCCATGCGCGGCCGCTGTTCGACCAGGACCGCGGGTCCTTTCGCGAGCTGCTGACGGCCAGCGCCGCCCAGCGCAATCTTCCCAGCGCCATGCTGATCGACAAGGACCGCAATGTGCTGGAAACCGCGCAGACCGGCATGCAGCCGCAGGCCTTCACGACGCCGCCAGCGGAATTCTTGAGCAACGTCAACGAGACGGAGCCGCAGATCGCGGTGTTTCCGGAAGCCAATTACGTTGCCGCGGTGGTGCGGTTGCGGGCGTTCTCCGACACCTTCCTTTACGTCGCCCGCCTGCTCGATCCGCACGTGGTCGCGCAGCTCAAGCAGACGGAGGCCAGCGCCGCCGAATACGCGGAGCTCGAATCCCGCCGGTTCGCCATCCAGGTCAACGTGGCGCTGATGTTCGCGCTGATCGCGCTGACCATCCTGATGGCCTCGGTGCTGATCGGGCTCAATTTCGCCAACTGGCTGGTGGCGCCTATCCGCCGCCTGATGAACGCCGCCCACATGGTTTCCACCGGCGATCTGCATGTGCAGGTCGCCGTGATGAAGTCGGAGGGCGACCTCGCCCAGTTGGGGCAGACCTTCAACAAGATGACACAGGAGCTGCGCACCCAGCGCGACGAGCTCGTCAATGCGTCGGAGACGATCGACAGCCGCCGCCGCTTCATCGAGGCGGTGCTGTCCTCGGCAAGCGCCGGAATCATCGGCGTCGATGCCTCGGGCAACATCGGCATTCTCAACCGTTCGGCCGAGAAGCTGATCGGGCACGCGGAGTCCGAGACGCTGGACCACCCGCTGTCGGATGTGCTGCCCGAGCTCGACGACATGATGAAAACCGCGCGCGAAGGCAACCAGCGGCTGGTCCAGGGGCAGGTGACGATCCTGCGCGACGGCAACGAGCGCAACCTGTCGGTTCGCGTCAGCGCCGAAAAGACCAGCCAGTCCTCGCGCGACAGCTACATCATCACGCTCGACGACATCACCGAACTGGTTTCCGCGCAGCGCACCTCGGCGTGGGGGGACGTGGCTCGCCGCATCGCGCACGAGATCAAGAATCCGCTGACGCCGATTCAACTGTCGGCCGAACGTATTCGCCGCAAATTCGGCAAGGTCATCACCGAGGACAAGGCGGTGTTCGACCAATGCACCGACACCATCGTGCGGCAGGTCGACGATATCAGGCGGATGGTTGATGAATTCTCGCGTTTCGCACGCATGCCCAAGCCGGTGATCGAGGGCGAGGACGTCGCCGATACCGTGCGGCAGGCGGTGTTCCTGATGAAGGTCGGTCATCCCGATCTCGATATCGAGGCCGACATCAAGGAAGACCCGTTGCGGGCACAGTTCGACCGGCGGCTGATCTCGCAGGCGCTGACCAACATCATCAAGAACGCGACCGAAGCCATCGAGGCGGTGCCGCCGGAGGAAATGGACAAGGGCCGCATCGATGTCGTCGCCGGGCGCGAGAACGACGAGATCGTGATCGACGTCGTCGACAACGGCATAGGACTGCCGAAAGTCGCCCGCGCGCGCCTGCTCGAACCGTATGTGACGACGCGGGCCAAGGGCACCGGCCTTGGGCTTGCCATCGTCGGGCGCGTGCTCGAGGACCATGGCGGCCGCATCGAGCTCAAGGACGCCTCCGATTTCCGGCCCGGCCAGCGCGGCGCCTGGATGCGGCTGCGCTTCGCCGTCTCGGGGCATGCGGCCAAGGTCGAGGTGAAGGAGGCTGCGGCGAACAAGGATGGCGCGAGCAGCGCGACGAGGCAGCCGGGCGCTGAACCCGCCGACAAGGCTGAAACGACCAACAAAGATGCAACAACCGAAGCCACAGCAGGCGACTGACGAGGCAGGGCGGGACCATGGCAAGTGATATTCTGATCGTCGATGACGAAGCCGATATTCGGGAATTGGTTGCGGGCATCCTCGATGACGAAGGCTTTTCCACGCGCACCGCGCGCGATAGCGATTCCGCGCTCGCCGAGATCGCCAATCGCCGCCCCCATCTGGTGTTTCTCGACATCTGGCTGCAGGGCTCGAAGCTCGACGGCCTGCAGCTGCTCGAGCAGATCAAGCGCGAGCATCCCGACCTGCCGGTCGTGATGATCTCCGGCCACGGCAATATCGAAACCGCGGTCGCGGCCATCAAGCGCGGCGCCTATGACTTCATCGAAAAGCCGTTCAAGGCCGACCGGCTGATCCTGGTGGCGACGCGCGCGCTGGAAACCTCGCGGCTGAAGCGCGAGGTGAAGGAGCTCAAGCAGCTCGCGCCGACCGCGAGCCAGCTCGTCGGCCGCTCGCCCAGCATCAATCAGCTCCGCCAGACCATCGAGCGCGCGGCCAAGGCCAACAGCCGAATCCTCATCGTCGGTCCGGCCGGCTCGGGCAAGGAACTGGCGGCGCGAACCCTGCACGCGGCCTCAACCCGCGCCGACGGGCCGTTCGTGGTGATCAACGCGGCGGCCATCACGCCGGAGCGGATGGAAGTCGAATTGTTCGGCATCGAACAGTCCAATGGCGAGCAGCCGCGCAAGACCGGTGCGCTCGAGGAGGCCCATGGCGGCACCTTGTTCATCGATGAAATCGGCGACATGCCGCGCGAGACCCAGAACAAGATCCTGAGGGTGCTGGTCGACCAGACGTTCCAGCGCCAGGGCGGCACCAACAAGGTGCACGTCGACGTCCGCATCATTTCCTCGACCGCGCGCAACCTCGAAGAGGAGATCGCCGAGGGGCGATTCCGCGAGGATCTCTATCACCGGCTCTCGGTGGTGCCGATCAGGGTGCCGCCGCTGTCGGAGCGGCGCGAGGATATCCCGGAACTGATCGATTATTTCATGGACCAGATATCCGCCACGACGGGACTGCCCAAACGGCAGATCGGCCAGGACGCGATGGCGGTGCTGCAGTCGCATGTCTGGCCGGGCAACGTCCGGCAACTGCGCAACAACGTCGAGCGCGTGATGATCCTCGCGGCCGGTGGTCCGGAAACCATCATCACCGCCGACATGCTGCCGCTGGACGTCGGCTCGATGGTGCCGGCGATGCCGACCAGCAACAATGGCGAGCACATCATGGGCCTGCCGTTGCGCGAGGCACGGGAGGTGTTCGAACGCGACTACCTGATCGCCCAGATCAGCCGATTCTCCGGAAATATCTCGCGCACCGCGGAATTCGTCGGCATGGAGCGATCGGCGCTGCACAGGAAACTCAAGGCCCTCGGCGTCGGTTGAACCGAAAAAGGGGCGCGTTTTCAGGGATTTGCGTGCGACAATTCGTCTTTTTTCGAAACTTCTGGGGAAAGATGCCGATTTTCGGTCGGGCTTTTCCCCGCAACCGACTTGCCTAAAAAGCGGACCTGCCCTCTAATCCCCGAATGCGCCTTGGGACGGGGACTCACAAGGTGCTAAACGATCGGGAAAGCCCCACCAGAGGGCCGAAACCGTTCAATAATAATACCCACAAACGGGATAACAACAATGGCGGCAGACCGCGCACAAAACCTACAAGACACCTTCCTGAACCACGTTCGTAAAACCAAAACGCCACTGACGATCTTTCTCGTGAACGGAGTAAAGCTGCAGGGGATTGTCACCTGGTTCGACAACTTCTGCTTGCTGCTTCGGCGCGACGGCCATTCGCAGCTTGTCTACAAGCACGCGATCTCGACCATCATGCCCGGCGCTCCGATCCAGCTGTTCGAAGGCGGCGAGGATACTGCGGCTTGAGAGTGATTTGATTGGAACCCCGAGATCGAGAACGGGGGGCCGATCGTCCGCGGTCGGCGGGGGATAACACAACCGGGCGGGTGATCGTCATCGGCCCGTATTTGCGGATGCGCCGCGGGGGAGCCGAGGCGCAAACAGATGATCATGCCCTGCGCGATTTCGAGGCCCGGCTCGATGAGGCCAAGGGGCTGGCGTGTGCCATCGACCTCGATGTGGTGGATGCTCTGATCGCGCCGGTCGGCCAGATCCGGCCGGCGACCTATCTGGGCAAGGGCAAGGTCGAGGAGATCGTCGGCCTCGTCAGTGCGCAGGGGGCCGAGCTCGTGGTCATGGATTGCGCCCTGTCGCCGATCCAGCAGCGCAATCTGGAGAAGGCCTGGAATACCAAGGTGCTCGACCGCACCGGCCTGATCCTGGAGATTTTCGGCCGCCGGGCGAAAACAAAAGAGGGCGCGCTCCAGGTCGAACTCGCCCATCTCAATTATCAGCGTAGCCGGCTGGTGCGGTCCTGGACCCATCTGGAACGCCAGCGCGGCGGCTTCGGCTTCATGGGCGGCCCTGGCGAGACGCAGATCGAGGCGGACCGCCGGTTGATCGGCGAGCGCATCACGCGCCTCGAAAACGAGCTGAAGAAGGTTCAGGCGACGCGTCGGCTGCATCGGGAGGGACGCAAGCGCGTGCCCTACCGGGTGGTGGCGCTGGTCGGCTACACCAACGCCGGCAAGTCGACGCTGTTCAATCGCCTGACCCGGGCGGACGTGCAGGCCGCCGACATGCTGTTCGCAACGCTCGATCCCACCTTGCGTGCGATCCACCTGCCGCTTGGCGGCAAGGCGATGCTCTCGGACACCGTCGGCTTCATCTCCAACCTGCCGACCCAACTGGTCGCGGCGTTTCGCGCAACGCTCGAGGAGGTGCTGGAGGCCGACGTCATCCTGCACGTTCGCGATATCTCCCATGAAGATGCCGAGGCGCAGCAGCGCGATGTCGATGCCGTATTGCGCCAGCTCGGCATCGATCCGGAGTCGGGGCGCATTCTCGAAATCTGGAACAAGATCGACCGTTTTTCCTCCGAGGAACGCGACAAGCTGCGCAATATCGCGGCGCGCCGTCCGCCGGAGCATCCTTGCGTGCTGGTGTCGGCCCAAACCGGGGAGGGGATCGACGACTTGCTTGCCGCCATCGAGGACCGGCTCGCCTCAGCACGCGTGACGCTCGATCTGACGATTGACGCTTCCGACGGGGCCGGCATCTCCTGGCTGCACCGCAATTCAGAGGTCCTCGACAAGCGGCTGCACGATGGCCGCTTCGACATGACCGTGCGGGTCGAACCGAGCAAGCGCGATATCGTGGTGTCGCGGTTTGATGCGGTTCAGCACGGCATGTAATTGTCGCCTCTGCGGAGCGGGGCTCCAACTGTGATCCCGTCATGCTTAGGAGGCCGCGGAACGCGGCCGTCTCGAAGGATGCACGGCGCGGATGCAGCGGGGCCGTACATGCTTCGAGGCTCGCTGTGCTCGCACCTCAGCATGACGGGGCGCGATAGGTGCGATACATCAGCGACAGCGATCGATCTTTAGCGCGTCGACGGAGAGTTTTCGTTTCTCTTCGCCTCGTTCCACAGCGCATCCATTTCCTCAAGCGATGCATCCTCCAGTGTCCGCCCCCGCGCTTGCAGCGCGCGCTCGATATAGGCGAAGCGGCGTTCGAATTTGAGGTTGGAGGCGCGCAGCGCCATTTCGGGATCGGCGCCGACGTGACGCGCGAGATTGACCAGCGCAAACAGCAGATCGCCGGTCTCGCCTTCGAGCTCGCGGGGATCATTGTGCTCGAGCGCGGCCTCGATCTCGTCGGCCTCTTCGCGGATTTTCTTCAGGACCGCGCGCGGATCGTTCCAGTCGAAGCCGACCGTAGCCGCCTTGCGCTGCAACTCCATTGCCCGGACCAGCGCCGGCTGGCCGGCCTTGATCCCTGACAAGAGTGATGTGTCCGCATCGTTCGCGGCGGGTCGCCGCGCGGCGCGTTCGGCTTTCTCTTCCGCCTTGATGCGATCCCAATTGCCCTTGACGTCGGAGGATGTCAGCCGGCCGCTCTCGTCGCCGAAGACATGCGGGTGCCTGCGGATCATCTTCCTGGTAATTGCCTCGACAACATCGCCGAACGCAAAGGCGTCTCTCTCCTCGGCCATGCGGGCGTGAAACACCACCTGCAGAAGCAGGTCGCCGAGTTCCTCGCGCAGGTCGTCGAGATCGCCGCGCGCGATGGCATCGGCGACCTCATAGGCCTCTTCGATCGTGTAGGGCGCGATCGTCGCGAAATCCTGCTCGAGATCCCAGGGGCAGCCGGTCACGGGCGTGCGGAGCTGCGCCATGATCTCGAGCAGGACGGAGATATCGCGGGAAGGGGTCATCGTGCCAACATTCCTTGCGCAAGCGGGCCTCCTGTATGCCGCAAGATGCGGAGCATTCCCAGCCGAAGGCCGCTGATTTCCCCGCTTCACCGGACGTGCTAAAGCCACCACATGAACGAACAAGTGCAATCCGAGACCGCGCTGGTGCTGTTTTCGGGCGGGCAGGATTCGACCACCTGTCTCGCCTGGGCGCTGTCGCGCTTTGCGCGGGTCGAAACGGTTGGATTTGCCTACGGGCAACGCCACGCCATCGAACTGACGTGCCGCGACCGCTTGCTCGACGGCCTCACAGCCTTGCGCCCCGATTGGGCTGCAAAGCTTGGCGAGGCCCACACGCTGGATATTCCGACGCTGGCCGCGATCTCCGAGACCGCGCTGACGCGGGACGTTGCGATCGAAATGGGTGAGGATGGCCTGCCCAATACGTTTGTCCCCGGCCGCAACCTGGTTTTCCTGACGTTTGCGGCGGCGCTGGCCTATCGGCGCGGCATTTCGGACATCGTCGGCGGCATGTGCGAGACCGATTATTCGGGCTATCCCGATTGCCGCGACGAGACCATCCGCGCATTGGGCATCGCCCTCAATCTCGGCATGGGCCGGCGGTTTCACCTGCACACGCCGCTGATGTGGCTCGACAAGGCCGAGACCTGGCGGCTCGCATCCCGGCTCGGCGGGGCAGGGCTGGTCGACCTGATCCGGGAGCAGTCCCATACGTGTTATCTCGGCGAGCGCGGCGCAAGCCACGACTGGGGCTTTGGCTGCGGCGAATGTCCTGCCTGCGTGCTGAGGGCGAAGGGCTGGCGGGAGTATGTGGCGGAAGGAGCGGGTGTCACTGCCCAAGCTGTCATTCCGGGGCGATGCGAAGCATCGAACCCGGAATGACGGAGCCTAGAAGCTACCCGAAATCCTCCGCCTTCAGTTCGATCGGCTTGCCATGCGGCGTGCGGTCGGCGGCATGGTCCCAGGCGTTGCGGTAGCGGTCGAGCGTCTCCGTCGAGGTCACGCCTTTCTCGGCGACCAGCCTTTCCAGGGTCGCAAGCCAGTGCCGGTAATAGGTCTCGCCCGTATCCGGATCGCCAGCCTCCTGGGCACGCATGATCTCTTCGGCCAGGGTTGCTGCCCACTCCTGCCAGGTGAACACGCCGCGCTCGTGCAGCGTCAGCGCCAGCGCAAAGGCGTGCGCCTCCCAAGGCTCGCGGAATACCGGTCCAGCCTCGTCGCGGGGAATGCCGGGAACAGCCTGTGTCGCCTCAAGCGCGGCTTGCGGATCCGATGGCATCAGGCGCGCTCCAGGTAGGGCTCCCAGGCATCGACCGCGACTTCCAGTTTCGGATCTGGCGCATCGTGCCAAAGCTCGGCGCCCTCGAAAATCACCGAGTAGAGCCATTGCGGGTCTTCGCCGGCGCCGCGTGCGTTGGAATCGGGAAAGACATGACAGCCGATCACGCGTCCGATCCGGCCGACATGGCCGCGCACATAACGCGGCAAGCGGGTATGCGTCGGCGGATGGATCATCCTGGCGCGCACGCGGTCGCCGGCTGTAAACTGGGCGGGACGGGTTGGTTCGCGCTCGGTCGGGCCGCCCCGATGCAGCATGGCGGCAACGGCTTCGGCGGTCAGCACACGCGCGACAGGCTTTGCCGGATAAAGCGAACGAGCAGCGGCGATCTCGTCCTCCGAAATCAGCTTGCGTTCCTCCAATAGCCGCTCGAGCCCGGCGAGCCAGATTTCGTAGTAGCTCTTTGACAGATAGTCGGCGGGCGGCCGGTTTTCGCGGGCAAAGCGCGACATGTCGATGTTCCATCCGCCCGGCATCGCCATCGCAAGCGTGACCGCAAAGACGCGGCGTTCCCAATCGGCGTGGAACGGCGGCTCGTTCGGCTCGGGCCGAACCGGGCCGGACCAAGGCGCGCCGCCCATATCGTGCGCGCCGTCCATCAGGCGAGCTCGCCCGGTTTCTTCGGCAATCCCGTGCCGATCATGCTGTCGCGAGTGACGAGGTCGGCAAGGTGCTCCTCGCTCCAGCCTTCCGTTCCGTCGGGGCGCATCGGCAGCACCAAGTAGCGGATTTCGGATGTCGAATCCCAGACCCGGATACGGGTGCCGTCAGGGAGCTCGAAACCGAAATCGCGAAGCACGCCGCGCGGGTCCTTCACCGCCTTGGAACGATAGGGCGCCGATTTGTACCAGACCGGCGGCAGCCCCAGCACGGGCCAAGGATAACAGGAGCACAGTGTGCATACGACCATGTTATGCAGCTCGGGCGTGTTCTCGACCACGACGATGTGCTCGCCCTGCCGTCCGGCGTAGCCGAGTTCGGCGATCGCGGCCGTTCCATCCTCCAACAACCGGGCGCGATAGGCGGGGTCGCTCCACGCCCGCGCCACGACGCGGGCGCCGTTGCGGGGGCCGACCTTCGTCTCGTAGGTCTCGATCAGAAGATCCAGCGCGGCGGGATCGAGATAGCCCTTCTCGATCAGGACGGTTTCCAGCGCGCGGACGCGCAGCTCGGTTTCGGACAATTCCGAATGATCGTGATCATGTGCGGGGCCGGCCATGCGGGGAGAATAGGCGGAAAGTTCGGGCTATGTCGAGACGCTGGCCTTGCGCTATCGTTCGCCGAACGAAAGAGCAGGGAGGCGCGCTTGCCGAATTTCGTCAGCATCGAGAGAGGATTGGGTTCGGAAGGGCGAATCGCCATCGTGCGCTTCGATCGATCCGACGGCATCAATGCGCTGTCGCCCGAGGCGCTGCGTCAGCTCACCCAGGCTGCGCGCGTCTTCGAGGATGACGCCGACACCTCCGTCGTGGTGCTGACCGGCAGCGCAAAAGCCTTCAGCGCCGGCTTTGACTTGAAGGATGCGGAGGGCCGCTCGCGCCGCGACATGGATATCGGGGAGCTGCGGCGGCACTTGAAACTCGGACCGAAGCTGACCCGCGCCTGGCATGACATGGAGCAGGTGACGATCGCGGCCATCGAGGGCTTTTGCATCGGCGGCGGCGTCGCACTGGCGGTGGCACTCGATTTTCGCGTGATGGCGCGCGATGCGCATCTGCGCGTACCCGAGATCGGGCTTGGCATGAACATGAGCTGGCAGAGCGTGCCGCGCATGCTGCACCTGATCGGACCGGCCCGCACCAAGCAGGCGGTGATCCTGG
>CAYVVB010000243.1:0-13417 GCA_964454955.1 uncultured Bradyrhizobium sp.
GGGATCAGCACCTGCTCGACACCGGCAACCGGCTTGGTTGCCCGGATGAAATCGATATACCGCGAGATTTCGCCGTCGAAGAAGTTGCTGGGATCGACGACCTTGGGGTCGATGTAGAACGCCAGCATGCCGTTGGCGAAACGGCGGTTCGGCGCAGTCGCCCCCGTTCCCGTCAAGGCGCCGCCGAGCAGTTCGCAGATGACGGCAAGGCCGGAGCCCTTGTGCTCGCCGAAGGCGCGGATCGCGCCGGTGCCCTTGGTGTGATCGCGCGGTCCATCGGGTGTGTAGGGGCCATAGAGCACCTGCGGATCTTCGCTCAAGGTGCCGTCGGCATCGATCAGCGCGCCCTTGGGTAGCTTCTTGCCGCCGCGGCTGGCGACCAGGCACTTGCCTTCCGCTACGATCGATGTCGCAAAATCGAGCACGACCGGCGGCTCGCCCTGGCGCGGAATGCCGACGCAATACGGCGCGGTCGACAGCCGCTTTTCGACGCCGCCGAATGGGGCCACCAGGAGCGAACCCGCGGCGTTGACGAAATGCACCGAAACCAGGCCTTCGGCAGCGGCCATCTCGGCCCAGTCGCCGACGCGGCCGATATGGCCGGCGTTGCGCAGCGCCACAGCCGAAAGCCCCGCCTTCTTGCACTTCTCGATGCCGAGCCTGACCGCGACCGGCGCCACGGTCTGGCCGTAGCCGAACCTGCCGTCGACCACCGCAAGCGCGGGCGTATCCACCACCACCTCCGCGGTCTGATTCGGCACCACCGAGCCCATCTTCTTCCAGCGGATATAGACCGGAACGCGGATCACGCCGTGGCTGTCATGGCCGGTCAGGTTCGCGGTGGTCAGGTAGGTCGCGATGCGCCTGGCTTCCTCGGGCGAGGAGTCCGCGTGACCGAAGACATCGGCGACGAAGTCGATGAGATTTTGAACCTTGATCGTGACCATGGATGGCTAGCTCGTTCCTTTAGTCTCTGTGATCGTGAGTCTTGGCCTGATCGTCCCGGAGCCATGCCGCTCCGGATCGTAGCGTTACGCAGTGGCTTTGGCGTGACCGCCGAGATAAGCGGCGCGGATGGCTTCGTTGCCCCACAATTCATCGGGCTTGCCGCCGAGCACGATACGCCCGGTTTCCAGCACATAGCCGTAATCGGCAACCGACAGGCCCATGCGCGCATTTTGCTCGACGAGCAAGACCGTGGTGGTCTGCCTGATCTGCGAAATGATCCGGAACACCGCCTGCACGATCACGGGCGCGAGACCCAGCGAAGGCTCGTCGAGCAGCAGCAGCCGCGGCTTGGCCATCAGGCCCCGGGCAACCGCGACCATCTGCAACTGTCCGCCCGAGAGCGTCCAGCCCAGCGCACTGGAAAAGGAACGGATGTCCGGAAACAGATCGAACATCGCGTCCGCCTCGCGCGATATCTCCGCACTCGAGGCGCGCCTGTTCGACGCGCCGAGCATGATGTTTTCCTTCACCGACAGGCCCGGGAACACCCGCCGGCCCTCCGGCACGTGGGAGATGCCGAGCCGCACGATCGCTTCGGGCCCGAGGCCGGCGATGGATTTGCCGTCGAACACGATGTCGCCGGCGGCCGGCTTCTCCAGGCCCGAGATCGCGCGCAGCGTCGTCGACTTGCCGGCGCCGTTGGCGCCGAGCAGGGTCACGACGCTGCCCTGCTCGACGGAGAGCGAGATGCCGCGCAGCGCTTCGATTTCGCCATAGCGCACCACCAGGTCGCGGATTTCGAGCAGCGCCATTATTCGCTTCCGAGATAGGCGGAGACGACGTCGGGATGGCGCAGCACCGCCATCGATTCGCCGTCCGCGATGCGGCGTCCGAAATTGAGCACCGTGATGTGCTGGGCCGCCTCGCTGACCAGGGTCATATCGTGGTCGATGATCAGGATGGTCAACCCTTGCGCGGCGATGCGTTTGAGGAGCTCGTGGAGCTCGAGCTTTTCGCTTGAGTTCAATCCGGCCGCGGGTTCGTCGAGCAACAGCAGCGTCGGATTGCCCGCGAGCGCGCGCGCAATCTCGATCAGCCGCTGGTGGCCGTAGGAGAAGCTCGTGATCAATTCGTTGGCGCGATGACCGAGCCCGACGAAGGTCAGCGCCTCCATGGCGCGTTCGGTGAGCGAGGCGTCGCCCCCCTGCCTGACCCCTTGCCCTACCATGGTGTTGCCGGGCCGCTCGGCCCCGATCTCGACATTCTCCAGCGCCGTCATCGAGCGGAACAGGCGGATGTTCTGGAAAGTGCGGCCGAGCCCTGCCGCGGTACGCCTGTGCGGCGGCATGGCGGTGATGTCGGTACCGTCGAGCACGATCTTGCCTGCAGTTGCCTTGTAGAGGCCGGACAGCACGTTGAGCGTCGTGGTCTTGCCCGAACCGTTGGGGCCGATCAGCGCGTGCACCCCGCCGCGCCTGACGGAGATGTCGACGCCATCGACCGCTTTGAGCCCGCCGAAATGTTTCGACAGCCCGCGAACCTCGAGCACGATGTCGCCGCCGGCGGTCGCCGGCTTCAATTGCAGCGGCTTCATCGCGGGAGGCGCCTCGGTCTTGGCGCGCCAGCGCTCGAAGGCGCTCGCGACGAATCCCCAGATGCCGTCGGGCATGAAGCGGATGATCAGAATGACGAACAGGCCGTAGATCGCGAGATAGAGACCGGGCACGCTTTTCAGGAAGCGCAGCCATTCCGGAATCAGGATCAGGAGTCCGGTGCCGATCGCCGACCCGATCGGCGAAGCGACGCCGCCGAGCAGCGACATCGTCATGAACACGATGGATTCGGCGAAGGAGAACTGGTCCGGGCTGACATAGGCAAATCCGCCGGCGAACAGTCCGCCGGCAAGCCCGCCGAGCGCCGCGCAGATCGCAAAGGCGGAGACCTTGGTGCGGAACACGTCGATGCCGTTGACGCCCGCCGCGAGTTCGTTGTCGCGCACCGCGCGCATCGCGCGGCCGAGCCGGGTATCCGGCAGGTGCCAGACGATGTAGCCGACGATCGCCAGCACCGCGACGCAGAAGGCGAGATAGCCCTGCGAGCTCTGGAAGAGCTGGGGCCGTCCGATGTTGGAGACGCCGTCGGGCCCGTGGGAAAGCCAGATGGCGTTGATCATGACCAGGGTGACGATCTGCTGGAAGGAAATGGTCACCATCGCGAGATAGTGCCCCCCGAGCCGCAGCGTCGACATGCCCAGAAGCGCGCCCGCGACCAGCGCCGTGAGACAGCCCGCGAGCAGGCAGAGCCAATAGCTCACATGCAGGTCGGCGGTGCCAAGGCCCACTGCATAGGCGCCGAAACCGAAGAACGCCGCCTGCGCCAGGTTGATCTGCCCGCACAGGCCGAGCACGACCGACAGCCCGAACACCGCGATCGCAAAAGTCGTCGCCTGCATCAGGATATTGAGCACATAGCCGTCGAATTGCATGCCGGCGGCAAGCGCGACCAGGATCGCGGCGCCGATGAAATATGGCAGGTGCCGGATGAACAGCGGCCTTGTACGGATGACCGGAGCCGGAGCCGCCATGTTGTCGCTGCCTGCGCTCATGCTTTCTCCGCCACCCGTTCACCGAAGATGCCCTGCGGCCGGAAGATGAGGAACGCGATCAGGACAAGGAACGCGAAGCCGTCCTTGTAGGGAACCGATATGTACGCCGCGCCGAACGTTTCGATCACGCCGAGCGCAAGCCCGCCGATGATGGCGCCCGCGACGTCGCCGAAGCCGCCGATGATGGTGGCGGCGAAGGCCTTCAGCGCGATCGTCGAGCCCATCTGGATGGACACGAACAGGACCGGCGCGACCAGGATGCCCGCCAATCCGCCCAGCACCGCCGAATAGATGAAGGTGATCATGATCATGGTCGAGACGGAAATGCCGAGCAGCGAGGCCATTTCCTTGTCCTGCGAGGTCGCCTGCAGCTTCTTGCCGAGCAGCGTGTGCTCGAAGAACCAGTAGTTGAAGATCACGAGCGCGATCGTCACCGCGATGATCAGGAGATACTGGCTGTCCAGGTACACCGGGCCGAGCTGGATGCCCGGCGTCTCGAACCAGCCCTGCAGAACCTGCGGCTGCGGCCCGTAGATGGCGAGCACCGAATTGGCGAGCAGGATCGAGGCGCCGATGGTGGCGATGATCACCGGCAGGAAGGTGCGGTGGCGCAGCGGATAATAGACCCCGAGATTGAAGACGACGCCGAGCAGCGCCATGCCACCCAGCGCAATGAGGAACGACAACCAATAGGGCCAGCCGAGGTCGACAGCGAACACCACCATCAGATAGGCGGCAACCATGGAGAATTCGCCTTGCGCAAAGTTCACCACGTTGGTGGCGCGGAAGATCAGCACGAAACCGAGAGCGACCAGAGCGTAGACCGCGCCGATGCCGATCCCGGTGAACAAGAGTTGCAGGACGAGATCCATGAGCGGGCCTCGGTTTGAATAAATCCGTTCAATCGGCGGACAAGGTTTCGGCCTCCCCCACAAGGCTGCGGAAGAGGCCGAAGGTCGGACTTAATCGGTAAATTCAATATGTTTGTCGAAAACGATATTGCCCTTGTCGTTCTTCACGATGTTGTAGCCGTGAAGCCCGTCGCCGTTCTGGTCGAAATTGTATTCGCCCTCGGCACCCGGAAACTTCTTGGTCGCCAGGATCGCCTCACGGATCTTGGCGGGATCGGTGGTGCCTGCCTTGTTGATCGCCGCCGCCAGAACGTTGACGGCGTCATAGGTCCAGGAGCTCTGGTTGTCCGGAGCAACCTTGACGAGGTCACGATAGGCCTTGCCGAAGGCCTTCGCGCCATCGCAGGACTCTTCGGCATAGTCGGCAACCCCGAAGGTGCCGTAGAGCGCAGGTCCTGCGAGCTTCAGCGCGGTGATGTTGGTGATCGAAGGCGAGCCGACCCAAGGAATGTTGACGCCGAGCTGACGCAACTGCCGGGCGAAAATGCCGAGATCGTTCTCGAAGGTGAAATACGAACCCAGAATGTCGGCGCCGGACTGCTTGATCGCGAGTACGACCGGCGTGAAGTCCTGGCTCTGGTTGGCATAGCCCTGGTCGAGCACGGGCGGAGAGCCCAGCTTGCCGAGCGCCTCGGTCAAGGCCTTGCCGCCGGCAGTGCCGAAGGCATCCGTCGAATGGAGCACGGCCCACTTCTTCTTGCCCAGCGTGTTGACGCCGTATTCGGCGATCACGCGGCCGGAATAGCTGTCGTTTGGGCGGCAGCGGAACAGCCACTGGTTACTCATGTGCGTCAGATTGGGATCGGTGCCGCCGATCATCACCGGCTTGCCGAGCTTGAGCACGTCGGGCGCCATGGCATGGACCTGGGTGGAGCGGATCGAGCCCAGGAAGCCGACGATGTCCTGTTGTGCGGCGAGTTTGGAGAATGCGAGAACAATGCCCGGATTGGTGGTCTGGTCGTCCTCGACGATCAACTCGGCCTGCTTGCCCAAAATGCCGCCGGCCTTATTGACGGCCTCGAGCGCCAGTTTCGCGCCCTTGATGGCATAGCCGCCCGACTCCGCAGCAGGCCCGGTCACCGGCGCGCACATGCCGATCTTGATGGTGGCGCCGCTCTCCGCCCTCGCCCTGGTGATGATGTAAGGTGCTGCGATTCCAGCGGCGAGGCCGGCTGCGAAATCACGTCTCGTCAGTTTCATTCTTGAACCTCCCTGTGGCCGGGCGTCTTTGTCGGCCCTTCTTGGTATTGGCGATCGCGTTGGATCGCGAAAACCGCATGCTCTTTAAGGACTCTCGCGCCCGGAGTAAATTGGTATCGGAGCGACTTCGACTAACGGCGCAGAAAGTTCGTGAACAAGCGCAATTCCGTGCGCAAACGCTGTGCAGGGCGCTCAGCTATGCGTCCCACCGCAGATCATCATGCAAAATTTGCATTCAGTCTGATCGCGCAGCTTCCTTCGACTCGTCGGCGTCAAGGCTCGCCTCCAGCGTGCCGAGCATGTCCTGCAATTCGGCGAGCTTGCGGGCGCCGTAGCGCCGACTGATCGCCGCGTAGATCGCCTCCGACGAGGGCGCGACCACTTCCATCAGCTTCAGCCCCTTGTCCGAGATCGACACCACGCCCCGGCGCAGATCGGTCTTCGCGGCCCTGCGCTCGATCAGGCGGCGCGCCTCCAGGTCGCGCAGGATCCGCGACAGGCTTGGTCCCAGGAGGCAGGCGGCGCGCGCCAACTCCGTCACCTCGCTCGCCTCAACGGCGGAAAGCGCGCGCAGGATGCGCCATTGCTGTTCGGTGAGGCCATAGCGGCGCAGCGAGGGGCGGAACTGACGCATCACGGCTTCGCGCGCACGCAGGAGCGCCATCGGCAGCGAGCGTGAAAAGTCGCGCATCGGCACGCGTTGCGCCGGCAACGCCGCCGGCCTGGCAGCCGACCCTCTCGGTGATTTCTTTCGCGCCATCCGCGTCCCGTTGTTAAAAATGTGCGCTGCAACACGCGCCAATTCCGTTTGCTGCGATAAATTTAACATGTTAACTATCCCGCCGCACCTCATTTTCGCGGACCACACATGGCTCTTTCGACAGACGATATCCGCATGGCGGCCGAGCGCCTGCATCAGGCGGAGAAGACCCGGCAACAGATCCGGCAGCTGTCGCAGGAGTTTCCAGCCATCACCATCGGGGACGCTTATGCGATTCAGAAGGCGTGGATCGAGATCAAGCGCGCCGAAGGACGCGTGGTCAAAGGCCACAAGATCGGCCTGACCTCGAAAGCGATGCAGAGCGCGCTCAACATCGACGAGCCGGATTCCGGCGTGCTGCTCGACGACATGTTCTGTGCCGACGGCGGCCTCGTGCCGTCGGATCGTTTCATCGCCACGCGCGTGGAAGCGGAACTCGCCTTCGTCATGGGCAAGCGCCTCTCGGGGCCCGATTGCACCCTGTTCGACGTGCTCAGCGCAACCGACTTCGTGGTGCCGGCGCTGGAGATTCTCGATACGCGGATAGAACGGGTCGATCCGAAGACGAAGGCGACGCGAAAGATTTTCGACACCATCGCCGACAACGCGGCCAATGCCGG
Source organism: uncultured Bradyrhizobium sp. (assembly GCA_964454955.1). Taxonomy (GTDB): domain Bacteria; phylum Pseudomonadota; class Alphaproteobacteria; order Rhizobiales; family Xanthobacteraceae; genus Bradyrhizobium. Next base: position 7,045 of record CAYVVB010000243.1, read on the forward strand.
CATCGTGCTCGGCGGACGGCCGTTGCGGCCGCTGGATGCCGATCTGCGCTGGATCGGTGCGCTCTGCTATCGCAACGGCCAACTGGAAGAAACCGGTCTTGCGGCAGGCGTGCTCAACCATCCTGCGACCGCAGTGGCCTGGCTTGCCAACAAGATCGCACCGCTTGGGCTGGCGCTCGAGCCCGGCCAAGTGGTCCTGGCCGGATCGTTCATACGCCCGATCGAGGCCCGCAGAGGCGACACAATCCAGGCCGACTATGGCGCTTACGGAACCGTGAGCTGTCATTTCGCATGAATATTACTGGTGGAGCGACGCGCCATGCCGCATTTCACGATCGAATATTCCGCCAATCTCGACGCGCGCATCGACATGGCTGATGTGGTCGAGGTGGTCCGCAAGGCTGCGGTGGAGACCGGCATCTTTCCGGTCGGCGGCATCCGCGTACGGGCCATTCGCTGCGAGCATTTTGCCATGGCCGATGGCCGCAAGGATTACGGCTTTCTCGCCATGCTGCTGCGGCTTGGCGAGGGACGTGATCTCGCAACCCGCAAACAAGCCGGCGAGCACGTTTTTCGGGCTCTCTCGAAGCACCTCGACCCGGTTTTCGCCTCCAGCAAATTCGCCCTGTCGTTCGACATGCAGATCAACGACAAGGAGACGAGTTGGAAACGCAACAACATCCACGAAGCCCTGAAAGTGGAGAACGTCCATGGATAAGGCCGCACCCAAGGCCGATCAGTTCAAAGCCAATCTCGATCGCGCCGCACCGCTGCTTGCGAAGCTGAAGGCGGACGGCATCGCCCACATGATCGGCGGCGAGATCGTGCCGTCGATATCAGGCGGCACGTTCGAGACCAGGTCCCCCGTCGACAATGCGGTGCTGGCGAGCGTCGCGCGCGGCAGCGCCGAGGATGTCGATCGCGCCGCAACGGCTGCCGCCGAAGCTTTCCCCGCCTGGCGCGACATGTCGGCCTCCATGCGGCGCAAGCTCTTGCATCGCGTGGCCGATGCCATCGTGGACCGCGCCGAAGATATCGCCCTGCTCGAATGCATCGATACCGGGCAGGCCTACCGGTTCATGGCCAAGGCCGCGATCAGGGCGGCGGAAAATTTCCGCTTCTTCGCCGACAAGTGCGCGGATGCCCGCGACGGGTTGAACACGCCGAGCGAGGAGCACTGGAACATTTCCACGCGCGTGCCGATCGGCCCGGTCGGCGTCATCACGCCCTGGAATACGCCGTTCATGCTGTCGACCTGGAAGATTGCCCCGGCGCTCGCCGCCGGCTGCACGGTCGTGCACAAGCCGGCCGAATGGTCGCCGGTCACGGCCGACCTGCTCGCGAAAATCGTGAAGGAGGCCGGCATCCCTGACGGCGTGCTCAACACGGTGCACGGCTTCGGCGAAGAGGCGGGCAAGGCACTGACCGAACACCCCGCCATCAAGGCGATCGGCTTTGTCGGCGAAAGCGCGACCGGCTCCGCCATCATGGCGCAGGGTGCGCCGACCTTGAAGCGCGTGCATTTCGAGCTCGGCGGCAAGAACCCGGTGATCGTGTTCGACGATGCCGATCTCGAGCGGGCGCTGGATGCGGTGGTGTTCATGATCTACTCGCTCAATGGCGAGCGCTGCACCTCGTCGAGCCGGCTGTTGATCCAGCAAAGCATCGCGCAGCCCTTCATCGAAAAGCTCGTCGCACGCGTGAAGGCGCTCAAGGTCGGCCATCCGCTCGATCCCGCGACCGAGATCGGGCCCTTGATCCATGAACGGCACCTTGCGAAAGTCTGCTCCTATTTCGATGTGGCGCGGCAGGATGGCGCCGTGATCGCCGTCGGCGGAAAGGCTCACGACGGGCCCGGCGGCGGACACTATGTCCAGCCGACGCTGGTTACGGCTGCGAATCCCGGGATGCGCGTGGCGCAGGAGGAAGTGTTCGGGCCGTTCCTCACCGTCATTCCGTTCCGCGACGAGAAGGATGCAGTCGCGATCGCCAATGACGTGAAATACGGTCTCACCGGCTATGTCTGGACCGCCGATATGGGTCGCGCGCTGCGCGTCGCCGACGCGCTGGAAGCGGGCATGATCTGGCTCAATTCGGAGAACGTCCGCCACCTGCCGACCCCCTTCGGCGGCATGAAGGCGTCCGGCATCGGCCGCGACGGCGGCGACTATTCGTTCGACTTCTACATGGAGACCAAGCACGTCTCGCTCGCGCGAGGCACACACAAGATTCAGAAGCTGGGAATCTGACCACACTCGTCATTCCGGGGCGCCTCGAAGAGGCGAACTATGGTGCGCAATTGCGCACCTGAGAATCTCGAGATTCCGGGTCTGGTGCTGACGCGCCATTCGGGAATGACGAAGGCCCTGGAGAACGAGAAAATGCCCGTTCCGCAACACGTCTTCGATCCGCCCTTCAACATCATCCGCGCGAGCCACGTGATCCTTGACGTGACGGACCCCAAGCTCAGCCGCGATTTCTACGAGACCACGGTCGGGCTGCATGTCGAGGATGCCGACGACGATGCCGTCTATTTGCGCGGCGCCGAGGAGCATCAGCATCATTCGCTGGTGCTGCGGAAGGCGTCAGCGCCCGCCTGCAACCGGCTCGGCTTCAGGGTCGGCAACGAGGCCGATCTCGACAAGGCCGCCGCCTTCTTCAAGGACAACGGCATCGCCTGCGCCTTCGTCGATCAGCCATTCCAGGGCCGCACGCTGCAGTTCACCGATCCTTTCGGCTACCGGATCGAGCTCTATGCGACCATGGAGAAGCGGCCGCACCTCCTGCGCCGCTACGATCTCTACAAGGGCTGCCATCCGCAGCGGCTCGATCATTTCAACGTGTTCGCCGCCGAGTTGCAGGACACCGTCGATTTCTATGCGCGGCTCGGCTTCCGCCTCACAGAATATGCCGAGGAGGACGGCCCGAACGGCCGCATGGCCGCTGCCTGGATGCATCGCAAGGGCAATGTGCACGATTTCGCGCTGACCAACGGCAAGGGTCCTCGCCTGCATCATTTCGCCTATTGGGTGCCGACGGCGATGAACGTCCTGCATCTCTGCGACATCATGGCCTCCAGCGGCTATCTCAAGAACATGGAGCGCGGGCCCGGCCGGCACGGCATCTCCAATGCCTTCTTCCTCTATGTCCGAGATCCAGACGGCCATCGGCTGGAACTCTACACCAGCGACTATTTCACCATGGATCACGATCACCTGCCGCTGCGCTGGTCGCTAAAGGATCCGCGGCGGCAGACGTTGTGGGGCGCACCGGCCCCGCGCTCCTGGTTCGAGCAGGGTTCACCGTTCACGGGGCAAAAGGTGCGCGAGCCGCTGTTTGTTGCTGACGTCACCGTCGCGGACTGATAGCACCACGCCGTCTTGAAAGCCTTATCCGCAACGACGGGATTCCGACTATGACTTCAATGACCGGCGGCGAAGCAATCGTAAGCGGCCTCGTCGCGCACGGCGTCGACACGGTGTTCGGCCTGCCCGGCGCGCAGGTGTACGGCCTGTTCGACGCCTTCCACCAGGCGCAACTCAAAGTCATTGGCGCGCGCCACGAGCAGGCCTGCGGCTACATGGCGTTCGGTTACGCGCGCTCGACCGGCAAGCCGGGCGTCTTCAGCGTGGTGCCCGGCCCCGGCGTCCTCAATGCCGGCGCGGCGCTGCTCACGGCGTTCGGGTGCAACGAGCCGGTGCTGTGCCTGACGGGACAGGTGCCGACGCAATTCCTGGGCAAGGGCCGCGGCCATTTGCATGAAATGCCGGACCAGCTCGCCACTTTGCGAACCTTCGTGAAATGGGCGGAGCGGATGGAATATCCCGATGTGGCGCCGACGCTGGTCGCGCGCGCGTTCCAGGAGATGCTGTCGGGGCGCCGCGGCCCCGCCGCACTGGAAATGCCCTGGGACGTCTTCACCCAACGGGCGGCGACCGGCGCAGCACAAATGTTCGAGCCCTTCCCCGCCCCCCTGCCCGATCCCGATCGCGTCAAGGGTGCAGCCGCGCTGGTTGCCGCCAGCAAGCGGCCGATGATCTTCGTCGGCAGCGGGGCGATCGAGGCGCGCGAAGAGATTCTCGAACTCGCGGAACTGATCGACGCGCCCGTCGTCGCCTTCCGCAGCGGGCGCGGCATCGTCTCCAACGCGCATGAGCTCGGCTTGACGATTGCGGCCGCATACAGGCTCTGGCCGCAGACTGACCTGATGATCGGCATCGGCACGCGCGCGGAATTGCCGGCATCATCGTTCCGGTGGCCGTATCAGCCGCAAGGCCTGAAATCGATCCGCATCGACATCGATCCGGCCGAGATGCGCCGGTTCACGCCCGATGTTGCGGTGGTGTCGGATGCCAGGGCTGGCGCGCGCGAGTTGCTCGCCGCCGTGCGCAAGGCCGGCTATCGCAAGAGCAGCGGCCGGCGCGCCGAGATCCGCGAAGCGTCCGCGGCGGCGATGAAGGAAATCCAGCAGGTGCAGCCGCAAATGGCCTACCTGAATGTGTTGCGCGAGGTGCTGCCGAACAACGCGATCGTCACCGACGAGCTGTCGCAGGTCGGCTTCGCCTCCTGGTATGGCTTCCCGGTTTATGAGCCGCGCACCTTCATCACCTCTGGCTATCAGGGCACGCTCGGTTCGGGCTTTCCGACCGCGCTCGGCGCCAAGGTCGCCAATCCGGACACGCCGGTGGTCGCGATCACCGGCGACGGCGGATTCATGTTCGCCGTGCAGGAGCTTTCGACCGCCGCCCAGTACAACATCGGCGTGGTGACGCTGGTCTTCAACAACAACGCCTACGGCAACGTGCGGCGCGACCAGCGCGAGCGTTTCGATGGCCGCGTGGTGGCGGCCGATCTGGTCAACCCGGATTTCGTGAAGCTTGCGGAATCCTTTGGCGTCGCGGCAAGCCGCGTCACCTCACCCGATCATTTCCGCCCTGCGCTGGAAAAGGCACTGGCGCATGGCGGGCCCCATCTGATCGCGATCGAGGTGCCCAGGGATTCAGAAGTGACGCCGTGGACGTTCATTCATCCGGCGAAGCCGTGAGGTCTCTCTTGGGGCACACGTGAGCAACTGACGACATAGGTAACAGTTCAGACCGACGACATAGGTAACAGAATTCTCGTTTCGTTCAGGTCTGTTGTTGCGGCTGTGGACCCTGAGGGCAACGCGCAGCGTTGTCCTCAAGTCCACAGCGTTTGCGTTTGGGTTTGCGCAGCCGATCGTCGCGGTAGGCGATGGCGCCAAGCACGATCGGCCCATAGCTGACAGTCCAGCCATCCTCATCCTCGGCCAGGCCGATCGGCTCGCCGACCAGGGCTGCACTGATGTAGATCATGTTGCCGTTGAGCTTGATCTCGCCGTTGTGGCGGACACGACGCACTTTCTGGTCATCGCCATAGTCCGGCTCACGCAGGATGCCGTCGAAGCGGCGCGCGGACACCTCATAGCGGTCGGCCGGCGTGGCATTATCGAGCGCCTGGTGAGGACGTTCTTCGTTGTAAAGCCGCTGGAAGTCGCGCAGCCGCTCGAGCTGTTCACGCATGCTGCGTGCCGGCGGATTTGCGACCTCCTGCAGCAGGGTCAGGTGCATGCGCTCGTGGCGGCCGTTCTGCTGCGGCTTGCCGGGGGCAATGCGTTCCGGCATCACGCCGGCCTTGATCAGATTCACCGAGAGCTTGGAAAGGCCGCCGGCACCGCACGAGACAAAGGGAGAGCCGTTGTCCGATCGCATGTAGCATGGCAGGCCGAACTCACGGAATGCCGCATCGAGCACCGGCCAGACATGCTCGGTGTCCGTCCGCGCCAGGGCCTGGCAGCGCAACAGATAACGACTATAGGCGTCGGTGATCGTCAATGGCTCACACCGTTTGCCGTCGCCGGTCAAAAACCAGCCCTTGAAATCGATGCACCAGACATCGTTGGCGGCCCCGCAATGGGCAAAGGGCGCACTCGAGGGCGGGCTGCGCCGGCGCAGCTTCCGCTTCACCGTCAGTCCCTCACGGTCGAACAGTTCGCCGATCGTGCTCGCCGCCGGCCAATCCGTTGCGGGGGCGCGACGCTCCAGATAGGCCCGCACCTTCACCGGGCCCCAGGTCGGATGCGCCCGCCGCACCTCAAGGCAGCGCTCGGCGAGCTCGTCCGCTATCGCCTGAGGATGATGCCGCGGCGCCCGCGACCGATCGAGCAGCCCTGCAGCGCCCTCCTCCTCAAAACGGCTCAGCCATTTGTAGCCAACCCGTCGGCTCACGCCAAAGCGCCGGCAAATCGTCGCAAACGATTCCTCGTGCTTCTCCACCGCCACCACAAAGCGCATCCGCTCTTCCACAGCACAGGTCTCCTTCCACCCCATCGGCAAGGTCCTCCTCGCCGACC
>CAYVVB010000244.1:0-3386 GCA_964454955.1 uncultured Bradyrhizobium sp.
GCGTTGTCGAACCTCGCGATCCTGCTCGTGATCGCCGTCCTCGTCGTCTACATCGTGCTGGGGATCCTCTACGAGAGCTTCATCCACCCGCTGACGATCCTCACCGGCCTTCCGGCGGCAGCGGCGGGGGCCCTGCTCACGCTCAACATTTTCGGCTTCGATCTCAGCCTGATCGCGATCATAGGCATCCTGATGCTGATCGGTATCGTGAAGAAGAACGCGATCATGATGATCGACTTCGCGATTGTGCGGCAGCGTGCCGGGTCGACACCTCTCCAGGCGATCCGCGAAGCGTGCCTGATACGATTCCGGCCGATCATGATGACGACGATGGCGGCGATCATGGGCTCGCTGCCGATTGCCATCGGAGCCGGCGCGTCGTCGGAACTCCGCCAGCCGCTTGGTGTCGCTGTGGTCGGCGGGCTGATCGTGTCGCAGTTGCTCACGCTGTTCATCACCCCGGTGATCTACCTCTACATGGAGCAGCTCTCGGCCGGCACGCGCCGCGTCTTCGCTTGGATCGGCGAGGTCATCCGCGGCGGACGGGCCGAACCGGCCGACGACACAGTGCGCCAGCCGGCCGAATAAGCCGGCGGAGCAGCCGCCCGAGCACGCCCTCTCTGACCGACTTTTTCCAGTAAACGGTGGGCATGGGCGTTCGGCCTGTCCGTGTCACCCTCCCAGATGACGCGATTTGTCATCCCGCCTGCGCGTGCCGCGGCTTATGGATCAATGGCGAAGGGGTCTCGACGCGAACGGGTTCGCGGCTAACATGCGCGCTTCGGAAGAGGAATCGCCAGGGATCGGGACGGTCATGGCCGGGAACCGTGTGCTCATCATCGAGGATGACGATGCGACGGCGGGCGAGCTTGGCCGCATCCTCGATGGCGCCGGCCTTGCCTGCGACCGGGTCGCCAGCGTCAATGAGGGATTGGCGAAGGTCCGGGCGACGCCGTACGGGCTGATCGTTCTCGACCGGATGCTGCCGGACGGCGACGGGCTCGACATAGTAGGACGGCTGCGTGGCGAAGGGCGCCAATCCGCCGTCCTGGTGCTTTCCGCGCTCGGACGGACGGTCAACCGCGTCGAGGGGCTCGACCGCGGTGCCGACGACTACCTCGCCAAGCCGTTCGAGGCGGAGGAACTGATCGCCCGCGCCCGCGCCATGCTCCGGCGGGTAGCGGCGACCGGCGCCGGCGACCTCGTCACCTATGGCGATATCGAGATTCACGCGAAGGCGAGGACGGTTCACCGGCGGGGGCGCTACATCGCGCTCTCGCCGAAGGAGTTCAAGCTGATGAAGACCTTCGCCGACAATGCCGGCGAGGTGCTCACCCGCTCCATGCTGCTTGAGCTCGTCTGGAACTTGCATTTCGATCCGCAGACCAATGTCGTGGACGTTCACGTCGGCCGGCTCCGGCGAAAGCTCGAAGCTGCAGGCGAGCCGCCGGTAATCCGGACGGCGCGCGGCTCCGGCTACATCTTCGAGCCGGTGGGCGCGCCGTAAGTGCGCCACTCGGCCTTCTTCCGCCTGACGGCCGGCCTTGCGATCAGTTTCTTCCTCGTGACGCTGATCATTCTCGGCGCGGTCTACCTGCTTGCCGAGCACGACGTCGAGCTGCGCATCCAGACCAATGCTGGCTCCGCGGGCGATGCGCTGATTGCAGGCGGGCCATTCCTGAAGAGTCTGTTCGGCATTCTCCTGGGCGCGGCCATCGCGAGCGCAATCATCGGCATTGCGGCCTCGGCGCTGCTCAGCCGATTTGCGATTCGCGATTCGATCAATCACGGCGCGCTTGAACAGCGCCTGAGTAAATCATTGCTGCAGGCGAGCGTGGTCGATTCAGCCGGCAAGGTCTGGAATTTTGGCGTCGTTCATCTTCACGCCCATGCGACGGAGGCCGACGAAACGCAGCGCGAAGGGGAGCTGAATGTGCTCTTGAAGATCTTTGCGCCGCTGCGCCAGGCGAAAACGCCGCACATTCTGCTCGGTGACTTCAATTCGAATTCACCGATTCAGCAGATCGACGTGGAAGCGTGTAAACCGCGGACCCGCAACGATGCCGCGGCCAACGGCGGAACCATCCCGCGGCGGGTCATTCAAAGAATGTTGAACGAAGGGTATCTGGATACGTATCAAGAAGCGGAGCCACAGTCGGCTGCGACCAGGGGCACCTTTTCGACACAGTTTCCCGGACAGCGCGTGGATTATATTTTCGCCCATTCGCTGGCAGCGAAACAAATCCGATCGGCGTGGATTGAGTATGACCGGTTGGCGAAGTATGCGAGCGATCATTTTCCGGTCGGAGCTGAGATTGAGTGAGCAGGCGGTGTGAGCCCAGACCTGCTATGCAGGCTGCTTAGGATGACGGCTTTCGGGAAGACACGGCAGAGCCGCGTGTCTGAATGACGGTCAGCAGAAGAAGTCGTATGAGGATCAACATCCATTGAGCTGGCGAGAGATCACAGACTGGGTTAAACGGCGGCATCCGCTTTTGCGTGTGGCCGATTTTCTGGGCCGAGGGCGCGGGCGGACGCGCTGGCTGGATCATCTCAATGCGCCGCCGCCCTCGGCGCTCAAGCCCGATCTGAGCAACTGGCAGGAGCAGACCCTGGCGGCGACCTGGCTTGGGCATGCCAGCGTGCTCCTGCGCATGGGGGGGATGACGATTCTCACCGATCCGGTGCTGTGCAATCGCGTCGGCATCGGCCTGGGGCTGATCACCGGCGGGCCACGGCGGCATGTTGCGCCGGCGCTGCGCGTGGAAGAGCTTCCGCCCATCGACCTGCTGCTGATTTCGCATGCCCATTTTGATCACCTGGATCGACCGACGCTGGTGAAGCTCGATAAGAAGACGCCCGTGATCACGGCCGGCAAGACGTTTGATCTCATCCGCGACCTGGGTTTCCGGCAGATCGCCGAGCTGCGCTGGGGCGAATCGGTTAGCCTGCGCGGCGTGAAGGTGACGGCGCAGAAGGTCGCGCACTGGGGCGCGCGGACGTTCTTCGACAGCCACCGCGGCTATAACGCTTACCTGCTTGAAGCCGGCGAGCGCCGCGTACTCTACGGCGGCGATACCGCCTATCACGATTACTTCAAGGAAATCGCCAAGGTCGATCTGGCGATTCTCGGCATCGGCGGTTACGACCCATACCTGGCTTCACATGCGACGCCCGAGCAGGCCTGGGCGATGGCCGATCATCTCAATGCCGACTATCTGCTGCCGATGCACCACAGCACCTTCCGACTTTCGCACGAGCCGACGCACGAACCGATCGAGCGGCTGATGACCATTGCGGGCAAGCGGGCTGATCGTGTTGTCATGACGCAGATTGGCGCGATGTGGAGCGCCTGACGCTTAATGGCCTACAATGCTGGCATGTCG
>CAYVVB010000245.1:0-6140 GCA_964454955.1 uncultured Bradyrhizobium sp.
CGCCGACATCCTCGTGCTTGGCGCGCCGATGTACAATTTCACGATCCCGAGCCAGCTCAAGGCGTGGATCGACCGTATCGTGGTGGCCGGTAAGACATTCAGATATGGCGCGCAAGGCGCGGTGGGATTGGCCGGCGACAAGCGCGTGATCGTGGCGATGTCGCGCGGCGGATTCTACGGCCCGGGCACGCCGGCGGCGACCCTCGAACATCTTGAAACCTATTTGCGCGGCGTGTTCGGATTCATCGGCGTAGACCAGCTCGAATTCATTTCGGCCGACGGCATTCAGGTCGGCCCCGAGCATCGCCAGAGGGCATTGGCGGACGCGCTACAGGCTGTGAGCGATCTGCGCGCGGCGTAACGCCGCCGACGGGCGAGCATCGTTCGGTGCTCGCCCGTTCGATACGCGCAGCACGGCGGCAGCTTGCCCGGGCAAGAGAAGGCGTTCAGTACCATGCACCCTGCATGCCGAACAGAAGTGCGATGAGCAAAATCAGAAGCCCGATTCCGGAGAACAGGGCGATCGGAATGAGCCTGGCGAGATCAAATTGACTGGTGTTATTCCTGGGGTCGGCGCTCCCGGAAGAGACCGGCAAGGCCCGCTTTGAACGCGCTTGGCGGCGGTCTGATTTGTCGGAAAGCGTCGAGATTGGACTCGAAACGGACAAACGAACTGCTTTTGACATGGCGGCACTCCAAAATTTTCTTCTGCAAAATTTCCACCCCGCAGGAGTGTCGTAGCGGCTGCGCACGAGGTTCAACCGCGGCCACTGTCTTTCTTCACAAAAAGGAGACCGGTCAGCGCGACGCTCGACGAGAAATCGCGAGACACGCTCACCGGGTTCTATTCACTTTTTGGAGAATGTGAGCTGCTTCTCACGCCCGATAGATCGGAGCGCCGGCAGGCGAGCCGGTTGCGCCGCCGTCGACGAAGATTTCCGCGCTCTGAATATGAGCGGAATCGTCGGAGGCCAGGAACAGCACCGTCTTCGCGATATCGTCGGCGTCGGCCATCCTGGCGAGCGGGGTCGAGCGAGCGATGCGCTTTTCCAGCGCGGCGAACGCGTCGGGGGTTGGCGCAGCGCCGTTCCAGATCGGCGTGCGCGCAGCGCCCGGTGCCACCACATTCACCCTGATGCCGCGCGGCGACAGCTCCGACGCCATCACCCGCGCCATCGCCCGCACCCCGGCCTTGCTCGCGGCATAAGCAGCATAGCCGGGATTGCCGAGCACGGAGATCACCGAGCCGTTGAGGATGATGGAGGCGCCGTCATTCAGATGAGACAGCGCCGCCTGAACCGTGAAGAACACGGCGGTGATGTTGGTCTTCAGGACATTCTCGAACGCTTCCGGCGCGGTGGCGCCGAGCGGCGTGGTGCCGGGAATGCCGGCATTGGCAAAGAGAATGTCGAGCTTGCCGAACCTCTCGGCCGCGCGGCGGACCGCCGCCTCGGTGGCGGCAATGTCGGTTGCATCCGCCGTGAGCGCCAGCGCGTTCGGTCCCAACTCCTTTGCCGCCGCCTCGAGCGTTTCCTTGTTGCGCCCGGTGACCGTGACTTTCGCGCCCTCGGCCACGAACAATCTGGCGGTCGCCAGACCAATGCCGCTGTTGCCTCCCGTGATCAACGCCGTCTTGTTCGCAAGCCTCACCGCCGCCTCCGTCATCTGGTTGCATGATTAAACCTAAGCCCTTGCGATCTAGGCATCTGGTTTTATATTGCAACTACACAAGACCGTGACGGGCACGACGATGAAAAGGACAAGCTTTGCCGGCGACGGCTGCCCGATTGCGCGTTCGCTGGATGTGATCGGCGACTGGTGGTCGCTCCTGATCATCCGTGACGCCCTGCTCGGCTGCCGCCGCTTCGGCGAATTCCAAAAGAACCTGGGTCTCGCCAGGAATATCCTGGCCGCCAGGCTGCGCCTGCTGGTGGGTGAAGGCATTCTGGAGACGGCGCCCGCCTCCGATGGCAGCGCCTACCAGGAATATGTGCTGACGGAAAAAGGCCGCGGCGTGTTTCCGATCCTGGTTGCCTTGCGGCAATGGAGCGAGGAGTTCGACGAACATCCAGAGGGCATCGCCACGATCCTGGTCGACCGCGCGTGGGGCCGCCCCGTGAAGAAGCTGGAGCTTCGCTCTCGGGACGGCCGGCTGCTTGGCGCGGCGGACATCGAGGTGAAGCCGCGACCCGCGGCAAAGCGTCACCCGCGCTCGTCGCTTGGCCGCTGAATGCGCCGGAGCGGCTGGCGGACCGCCTAAACGACTGCTCTATGCGCTTTGATCCTGAAGCCGCTTGGCCTTATTAAGGTCCCGTTAGAAACACAACTCATAGGACGTATTTTACAACCAACAGGATGTAAAGTTCCGCCCCGCCACACCAACTTCAACATCTGGCGATTTGACACCGGGACCCGCTGCACCCATGTTCGAGACCGAAGGGCGCGGCTCGAATCTCTTGGAACCGCCCCACATTTTCCCGTAAGTTACTGGAACTGCATGAATATCGTCATTGTGGAGTCGCCGGCGAAAGCCAAGACGATCAACAAATATTTGGGCTCGTCCTACGAGGTTCTGGCCTCCTTTGGCCATGTCCGCGACCTCCCGGCGAAGAACGGATCGGTCGATCCGGACCATAATTTCAAGATGATCTGGGAGGTCGACGCCAAGGCGGCCGGCCGGCTCAACGACATCGCCAGATCCTTGAAGGGCGCCGACCGCCTGATTCTCGCCACCGACCCTGATCGCGAGGGCGAGGCCATCTCCTGGCACGTGCTGGAGGTGTTGAAGGAGAAGCGCGCGCTCAAGGACCAGAAGATCGAGCGCGTGGTGTTCAACGCCATCACCAAGCAGGCGATCTCCGAGGCCATGAAGCATCCGCGCCAGATCGATGGCGCGCTCGTGGACGCCTATATGGCGCGGCGTGCGCTGGATTATCTGGTCGGTTTCACGCTCTCCCCGGTCCTGTGGCGCAAACTGCCGGGCGCGCGCTCGGCCGGCCGCGTGCAGTCTGTGGCGTTGCGGCTCGTCTGCGACCGCGAGCTCGAAATCGAGAAATTCGTTCCCAGGGAATATTGGTCGCTGATCGCGACCCTGCTGACCCCGCGCGGCGAAGCCTTTCAGGCGCGCCTCGTCGGCGCCGACGGCAAGAAGATTCAAAGGCTCGATATCGGCTCGGGCGCGGACGCCGAAGCGTTCAAGCAGGCGCTGGAAGCGGCCGCCTACACCGTCACCACGGTCGACGCGAAACCGGCGCGGCGCAACCCGCAGGCGCCCTTTACCACCTCGACCCTGCAGCAGGAAGCAAGCCGCATACTCGGCTTTGCACCGGCGCATACCATGCGCATTGCCCAGCGCCTCTACGAGGGCATCGATATCGGCGGTGAAACCACCGGCCTCATTACTTATATGCGTACCGACGGCGTGCAGATCGCCAACGAGGCGATCACGCAGGCACGGAAAGTGATCGGCGAGGATTACGGCAACGCCTATGTGCCGGAGGCGCCGCGCCAGTATCAGACGCGCGCCAAGAACGCGCAGGAGGCGCACGAGGCCATCCGCCCGACCGACATGTCGCGCCGGCCGGACGCCATGCGCCGGCGCCTCGATGCCGACCAGGCCAGGCTCTACGAGCTGATCTGGAAGCGCACGGTCGCAAGCCAGATGGAATCGGCTGAACTGGAACGCACCACGGTCGACATCACCGCAAAGGCCGGCTCCCGCGTGCTCGAATTGCGCGCGACCGGCCAGGTCATCAAGTTCGACGGCTTTCTCGCGCTCTACCAGGAGGGCCGCGACGACGACAGCGACGAGGAGGACAGCCGCCTGCCCGCCATGAGCCAGGGCGAGGCCTTGAAACGGCAAAGCCTCGATGTCACCCAGCATTTCACCGAGCCGCCGCCGCGTTTCTCCGAAGCCTCGCTGGTCAAGCGCATGGAGGAGCTCGGCATAGGCCGTCCCTCCACCTATGCCTCGATCCTGCAGGTCCTGAAGGACCGCGGCTATGTGCGGCTGGAGAAGAAGCGCCTCTATGGCGCCGACAAGGGCCGCGTGGTCGTCGCGTTCCTGGAGAACTTCTTCCGCCGCTATGTCGAGTATGATTTCACGGCCGATCTCGAAGAGCAGCTCGACCGCATCTCCAACAATGAAATCTCCTGGCAGCAGGTCCTGAAGGATTTCTGGCGCGACTTCATCGGCGCGGTCGACGACATCAAGGACCTGCGCGTCGCGGAAGTCCTGTCTGCGCTCGACGAGATGCTGGGCCCGCACATCTATCCGCCCCGCGCGGATGGCGGCGATGCCAGGCAATGCCCGACCTGCGGCACCGGCAAGCTTCACCTGAAGGCCGGCAAGTTCGGCGCCTTCGTCGGCTGCTCGAACTATCCGGAGTGCCGTTACACCCGTCCGCTCGCCGCCGAGAGCGAGGCCAGCGCCGACCGTCTGCTCGGCCAGGATCCCGAAACCGGGTTCGACGTCACCGTGAAGACCGGCCGCTTCGGTCCCTACATCCAGCTCGGCGAGCAGAAGGATTATGCGGAGGGCGAAAAACCCAAGCGCGCCGGCATTCCCAAAGGCACCTCGCCGGCCGATGTCGACCTCGAGCTTGCGCTCAAGCTGCTGTCGCTGCCGCGCGAGATCGGCAAGCATCCGGAGACCGGCCAGCCGATCACGGCCGGCATCGGCCGCTTCGGTCCGTTCGTACGCCACGACAAGACCTACGCAAGTCTTGAGGCCGGCGATGAGGTCTTCGACATCGGGCTGAACCGCGCCGTGACGCTGATCGCGGAGAAGGTTGCGAAAGGTCCCAGCCGCCGCTTCGGCGCCGACCCCGGCAAGGTGCTCGGCGATCACCCGAGCCTCGGGCCCGTTGCGGTGAAGAACGGACGTTATGGTCCCTATGTCGCCGCAGGCGGCGTCAACGCCACCATCCCGAGCGAATTCGACAAGGACAGCGTGACCCTTGAACAGGCGATCGCGCTGATCGACGAGCGCGCCGCGAAGGGCGGCGGTAAGCCAGCCAAGGCCAAGGCCGCAAAGTCCGCCAAGGAAAAGAAGGCGGCAAAGCCGGCCGAGGACGACGCGGACGCGCAGAAGCCCGTCAAGAAAGCGGCCGTGAAGAAGGCCGCCGCCAAGCCGAAATCCGAAGCCACCAGCAAGGCGCGTGCGCCGGTGGCAAAAGCGGCCAAGACGTCGGCTGCCAAACCTGCACCGACATCCAAGGCGGCTGCAAAGAAGAGCGCCGGAAAGGCTCGCTGACCACGGTGAAGAAGAAACCTGACAATGGCTTTCCCGATCGCAGCGCCATTGTCGCCTTCATCCGAAAGAATCCCGGAAAGGTCGGGACAAAAGAGATTGCCCGACAGTTCGGCCTGAAGAACGCCGATCGCGCCGAGCTGAAACGCATTTTGCGCGAGCTCGCCGACGACGGCACGATCGCCAAGCGCGGCAGGAAGCTGCAGGAGCCGGCTGCGCTGCCCGCCACGGTCGTCGCCGACATCACCGGTCGCGACCGTGACGGCGAGTTGATCGCAACGCCCACCGAATGGGACGAGGTCGAAAACGGCGAGCCGCCGAAGATCCGCATCCATTTGCAGCGCCGGGCGCGGCCTTCGGCTACCGCCGGAGTCGGCGACCGCGCGCTGTTGCATGTCGAGCCCTCCGAAGAGGCTGACGGCGCAGCCTACCGCGGGCGCATCATCAAGATCATCGATCATGCCAGGAGCCGCGTGCTCGGCATCTTCCGCAGCCTGCCCACCGGCGGCGGGCGCCTCGTTCCCGTCGACCGCAAGCAGGCCGGGCGCGAGCTCAACATCGCCGAGAGCGACAGCGGTGGCGCAAAGGACGGCGATCTCGTCAGCGTCGATCTGATCCGCACCCGCGCCTTCGGCCTGGCTTCTGCCCGCGTGAAGGAGCGGCTCGGCTCGATTGCGTCGGAGAAGGCGATCAGCCTGATCGCGATCCACGCCCACGAAATCCCGATGGAGTTTTCGAAAAGCGCGCTGCGCGAGGCCGAGGAGGCAAGACCGGCGACGCTCGCGGGCCGCGAAGACTGGCGCGAGGTGCCGCTGGTCACGATCGATCCGCCCGACGCCAAGGACCATGACGACGCGGTGCATGCGGAGGCCGATCCCGACCCAAGGAA
>CAYVVB010000246.1:0-3363 GCA_964454955.1 uncultured Bradyrhizobium sp.
TTCCGCGCGCGCGGCAAGAACTATACCGGGCCGAAGATCGTGCTGTTCCGCAACGTCACCAATGGCGGGCGCTGCGGCATGGCGCAATCGGCGATGGGGCCGTTCTATTGTCCGCCGGATCAGAAGATTTTCCTGGACACCGGATTCTTCCGCGAGGTCGAGACCCGCTTTCACGGCTGCTCCGGCAGTGCCTGCAAGTTCACCGCGGCCTACATCATCGCGCATGAAGCCGGCCATCACGTCCAGAACCTGCTCGGCATCATTCCGCGGGTGACGCGGCTGCAGCAGCAGGCGGGCAGCAAGGCCGAAGCCAATGCGTTGCAGGTGCGGGTGGAACTGCAGGCGGATTGCCTGTCCGGCGTCTGGGTCAACCGCGAGGAGAAGAAGCGTCCCGGCTTCCTCGAGGCCGGCGACATCGACGCCGCGCTGAGGACCGCTTCCGCAATCGGTGACGATACGCTACAGCGGCAGGCGACGGGGCGGGTGGTGCCGGACTCCTTCACCCACGGCACCTCGGCGCAACGCAAGCAATGGTTCATGACCGGCTATCAGCAGGGCACCGTGCAGGCTTGCAACACGTTCAGCAACGCGTCGTTGTAGATGCTGGTCGAGCAATGACCGTCGTGGCCCGGCGTGACACCCCCAAACAACTATTATGGGGGGTTCGACGTTTAAGATGTGGATGCCCGGCACAAGGCCGCGCATGATGAAAAGAGGCAGTCATGTCGTCCATCGATCAAACCAAGCAATTCGTCCCGCTCAACATCGCTGTGCTGACGATTTCCGACACGCGCTCGCTCGCGGACGACAAATCGGGAGGCACGCTCGCCGATCGGCTCACCGCGGCCGGCCACAGGCTCGCCGCGCGCGAGATCGTAACCGACGACGTCGAGGCAATCCGCGCCGTCGTGCGGCGATGGATCGCCGACGAAGGAGTCGATGTGATCATCACGACCGGCGGCACCGGGTTCACCGGACGTGATGTCACTCCGGAAGCGGTCGAGCCACTGTTCGAGAAGCGCATGGATGGCTTCTCGATCGCCTTTCACATGTTGAGTCACGCCAAGATCGGCACCTCGACCGTTCAAAGCCGCGCCACCGCAGGCGTTGCGGGGGCGACCTTCATCTTCTGCCTGCCCGGCTCGCCCGGCGCCTGTCGCGACGCCTGGGACGGCATCCTGGCCGCGCAACTCGACTACCGCACGCGCCCGTGCAATTTCGTCGAGATCATGCCGCGCCTGGACGAACACCTGCGGCGCCCAAAGGCGCAAGGCGCGTCGGCCTGATTCGCCTCCTGATCAGCTTCGCGCAGCGAGTTCCGTCGCCACGCGCGCGATGACAGCGTCCCACGTGTCCGCCTGAGCTTTGCGGAACAGCCGCGCGCTCGGGTACCATGGGCTGGTCGCGCGATCGAGCAGCCAGCGGAAGTCGGGTATGCGCGGCAGCAGCAACCAGAACGGCTTGCCCATGGCGCCGGCGAGATGCGCGACCGCGGTGTCCACGGTGATGACGAGGTCGACCTGCGCAATGATGGCTGCGGTATCTGCGAAGTCACGCAAGTGGGCGCGCAGGTCGACCATGTTGCCGCAGCGCTGGAAATCGTCCGCGTCGGCGGCGCGGATGTCCTTCTGCAGGCTGACGAAGCGGATGCCGGGGACGCGCATGAGCGGCTCGAGGCGCGCGAACGGGATCGAACGCTCGTGGTCCCTGGCGTTGTCCGGGTGGCCGGACCAGGCGAGACCGACACGCATTCCCTCCGCCGGCAAGCGATCCGCCCATGCGGCCAACCGATCGTCCGGCGCGGCGATGTAGGGAACGCCGTCCGGGATCGTCGCCGGCGTCGTCGCAAACAGGTGCGGCAGGCTGAGCAGGGGACAGTGCAGATCAAAGGGCGGAAGCGGATCGCGGCCGGAGGCGATCACCGTGGTGCCGAACAATCCGTCGAGCAGTGGCTTCAGCGGCGGCTGGACCTCGAGAACGACATCGGCGCCGCGCTCAACCGCCAGCGCGGCGTAACGGGCGAACTGGATGGTGTCGCCAAAGCCCTGTTCGGCATGCAGCAGAAGCCGCTTGCCGGCAATATCCTCGCCCGACCATTCGGGCTGGGCGAAGCCGCGTTCGACCCAACTCGGCAGTTTGCGACGCCATTCGTAGGCCGGCCAACCCAGCGCAAAATCGCCGGTGAGCAGCAGGAGCAGCGCCCGGTTCAGTTGCGCTTCAACATAGTCTGGCGCGATTGCGATAGCGCGATCATAGGACGCAAGCGCCTCGTCGAAGCGCCGCAGCTCCTGCAGCACGCTGGCGCGGTTGTTCAGCGCCTCGATCGAGTCGGCCCGCAATGCCAGCGCGCGGTCGCAAGCAGCGAGCGCCTCGTCGGGGCGATCGAGCGCCTGCAGCGTCACCGCGCGATTCGACAGTGTGGCGGCATCATCGGGATCAAGCCGCAGGGCGGCGTCATAGCTTGCCAGCGCGTCATCGAAGCGACGGAGCGCCTTGAGCACGTTGCCGCGATTGGACAGCGCCTCGGCGTAATCGGGGCGCGCGGCCAGCGCGCGGTCGTAGCTTGCGAGTGCGTCCTGCAGCCGCCCGAGTTCGCGGAGCGCATCACCGCGGTTCGACAGCGCTTCGGCATAGTCGGGGCGCGCCACGAGCGCCTGATCGTAGCTTTCGAGCGCGAGGTCGAAGCGCTTCAATTCGTGCAGGGTCACGCCGCGGTTGAAGAGCGCGTGCGCGTCCTCGGGGCGCACCCTCAATGCGCGATCGTAGCTCGCCAGCGCGTCATCGAGACGACCCAGCGCCTTGAGCGCATTGCCGCGGTTCGATAACGCTTCGCTGAAATCGGGCGCGGCCGCGAGCGCGCGCTCGTAGGCCGCAAGCGCCTCGTCGTTGCGCCCGAGGGCTGCAAGCGCCACGCCGCGATTGCACAGGGCTTGCGCGTAGTCCGGCCTTGCGAGAACGGCGCGGTCGTAGGCCGCAAGCGCCTCGTTGTTGCGGCCGAGTGCAAGCAGCGCGTTGCCGCGGTTGTAGAGCACCTCGGCGTCATCGGGACGCAAGCGCAAGGCGCGCTCGTAGCTCTCGATCGCCTCCTCGAAACGCTGCAGGCCGGCAAGCGCGAGGCCGCGGTTGGAATAATAGCGGGCGTTGGTCTTGTCGTGCGCGATGGCCCGGCCGATCAGGTCGACCGCGACGTCATGGCGCCCGACCTGGGACGCAATCACGCCGAGAAGATGCAGCGCGTCGGCATGGTCGGGCTGCAGCGCAAGCGTCTCACGATAGAGGTTTTCGGCCTGCGCGAGCCGGCCCGCCTGATGATGCGCAAGGCCTTCAGCAAAAAGATCGGCAACGCGCGGATCCGATCTTGGC
>CAYVVB010000247.1:0-36769 GCA_964454955.1 uncultured Bradyrhizobium sp.
CGGCGCCATGGACGTAGCTCGACACCACGCCTTGGGAAACCTCGAGCGTTGCAGCCCGCCGGAGCGTCATGTTCTCGCCGATGGTGGCAATCGCGTCGGCGATCGCGGTCTCGACCGTGACGCTGCCGACCTTGGCCGCCTTGATCTTCTCCACGTCCGCGCCGACGTCGAGCGCGACCTGCGCGATCATCTTGACCAGGCCCTGGAACTGCTCGTTGCGCGCGACGAAGTCGGTCTCTGAATTGACCTCGACCACGACGCCCTTGGTCGCCTTGGTCAGGGCGCCGATCAAGCCGTCGGCCGCCACGCGGCCCGCCTTCTTCGCCGCCTTCGACAAACCCTTCTTCCGCAGCCAATCCTGCGCGGCCTGCATGTCGCCGCCGGTTTCGGTGAGCGCGGCTTTGCAATCCATCATCCCTGCGCCGGTCGACTCGCGCAGGTCCTTGACCATCGCTGCGGTGATTGTAGCCATTGTTGAACTTCCTTTTGCCTGTCCGGACCGAATGCGGCGCAGCGCAAACCGCCACGCCGCGCCCCGCTTTCAGGAACGTCTCGATTGCGTGAGAGGGCCGACACGCGCGGCCCTCGCCTTATCTCTGAGCGCGACCCTTTCGGAAAACCGGTGACCGCTTTTCCGGGATCATGCCGTCGTTATTCCGCTTCCGCAGTCAGCTTCTTGGCCTGCGCAACCCAGGCGCCGGCGCGGCTCGGCAGCCCCACCTCTTCGCCGATCTTGTGCGCGGTGTCGTTGTCGAGCTCGGCAAGCTGCCAGTAGTGGAAGACGCCGAGATCGTTGAGCTTCTTCTCGATCGCACCCGACACTCCGGAGAGCTTCTTGAGGTCGTCGGCCGTACCGCGCGGCCCGGGCAGGCCCTGGAAGCCCGACGCCTGCGGCGCAGTTGGAATTTGCTCGGGCAGCGGCTGTGCGGCGGCGCCGATATCGATGCCGGCATCGCCCTGCCCGCGCGAAATTCCGTCGATCGCGGCACGCGCGATCAGCTCGCAATAGAGCGAGATCGCGCGACCGGCGTCGTCGTTGCCCGGCACCACATAGGTGATGCCTTTCGGATCCGAATTGGTGTCGACGATCGCGGCGACCGGGATATTGAGCCGCTGCGCCTCCTGGATCGCGATGTCTTCCTTGTTGGTGTCGATCACGAAGATCATGTCGGGCAGACCGCCCATGTCCTTGATGCCGCCGAGCGAGCGGTCGAGCTTGTCGCGCTCGCGCTGCAGGGTCAGCCGCTCCTTCTTGGTGTAGGAGTTGGCTTCGCCGGAGGCGAGCACTTCATCCAGATGCCGCAGCCGCTTGATCGACGCGGAGAACGTCTTCCAGAACGTCAGCGTGCCGCCGAGCCAGCGCGAGTTGACGAAATATTGCGCGCAGCGCTTGGCCGCATCGGCAATGGTGTCCTGCGCCTGGCGCTTGGTGCCGACGAACAGGATGCGTCCGCCCTTGGCCACCGTGTCGCTGACGGCCTGCAGGGCCTGATGCAGCATCGGCACGGTCTGGGCGAGGTCGATGATGTGGATGTTGTTGCGGGTGCCGAAAATGAACGGAGCCATTTTCGGATTCCAGCGGTGGGATTGGTGACCAAAGTGCACGCCAGCCTCGAGCAGCTGGCGCATGGTGAAATCGGGCAGCGCCATTGGATTGATTCTCCGGTTGGTTCCTCCGGAAACGTTGTGAGCAAACGAGCCCTTCAGGCCCGGCTGCCACCGGACGGCCTCTACAGCCATGTTTCCGTGTGAGATGGCGCGCTATATAGCGCGATTTCGGCCAGAAGCAAGGAAATTAGGCCGGTTCTTGGAGCTCGCGCTGTCAAATCATTGGGCTTTGTACCTATTTGCGACAAATCCCGCGCGGTCGGCTCCTCTCACAGGCAAACAACTCTGAGCCTCGTTCCGATGCGATCGGAACGAGGCTGAAGGTCCGCCCAGCCCGTGGTCCGGTCAGCACCTGGGCTGGTTGGGCGGGCACCGCTTCCCAGCGGCGGGCGCGGCTGGCCTGGGCGGTGCGGGCCTCGGCGGTGGCGGTGCCGCACGTGCGACTGGAGGCGGCGGTGCGGCGCGGGCGACCGGGGGTGGCGACGGCCTGGGTGGCGGCGGTGCCGCACGCATCACCGGAGGCGACGGCGGCCGACGGATCGCCGGCGACGGTGGTGCCGGGGTCAGGCGGGCGCTGGGCGGCCTCGGCGCCGCCGGCGGTGCGGCATGCTGCACATTCGGCCGGGGCGGCAGCGACTGCGGCATCGGCCTGGTCGCAGGCCGGGAAACCGGATGCGGTGATGACGGCGGCGGCGCCTGCCGCTGCAACGAGGGCGGCGCAGCCCGATTGGTCCGGTTCGGCGGACCGGACATTGGCGGTGGCGACGGCATCACATGAGCTGGGGGCGCAACATGAGCTGGGGGCGCACCGGCCGGCCCGGGCTTCGGCGGAGCGGCGCCCGGCGTTCCGGGCGGGGCGAGCCTGACATTCGGGTTCACCCCCGCGGCGGGCGGCCCGGCAGGTGCGTGCGGCGCGCTCTGGGTCGGGGGAGTCGGCAGCGCGTTGGCCCTCGGCAACGCTGTGGGCGGCGGCGGGCCAGGGGTCACATTAGCGGGCGCGTTAGCCGGTTGCGGTCCCGGTGTTCGCGGTCTTGCCGTGGGGATGATGGACGCACTGGGTGGGACGGGCGCTCTGCCCTGCTGAATCAGCGTGGCGCGCTGCCTGACCGAGGGGGGCACCGGCGGGCCTGCTCCAACCGGGGTCCCCGCAGCGGCGGCTGCAGCGGCCGCGGGATGAGGAGCGCCGGGTGGACCAGCCCCACGCCCCGCCGGCGGCTGGTTGATCACGTTGTTGATGACGGTCGTATTGTGGATGTTGGTGAAGATGATGTTGTTCTGCGGCGGCGCGATATGGACCGGTGGCCGCACGAAAACCGGTATCGGCACGAACAGCGGCTGCGGCAGGATGAACAATCCCACCGGCGCGATCGGCGGCGGCAGCACCGCAAAGTCCGGTGGCGGTGGCGGAAGGAAGTATACCGGCGGCGGTGGCGGCGGCTCAAATCCGAAATCCGGATCGCCGAAGTCGAATACCGGTCGATCGACATAGACCATCTCGTCCTCCGGCGGCGGGGGCACGTCGTAGTCCATCATCGCAAATGACTGCGGCGGATCGACCGGCGCCGTCAGGATGGCAAGCCGCCGCCGGGCATCCGACGCATGCGGTCCGCGCGGATAGCGCCGCAGATAGGTCCAATAGGCTTCGGGCGTGTCGGCCCGGTAGGTGCTGCGCCAGATGATCGCCTCACGCCGTGCGGCCATGATCGCCCTCACCCGCTTGGCCAGGGGATCGTCGGGAAAAGCCTGGATGAAATCCCCGTAGGCCTGCAGCGTGTCGCGCTCGAGCGCCGCGGTGTAGGCATCCTGCACCGAAAGCTCGCGGATCGGCCGGTCACGAATTGCCGCGACCTGATCCGCAGGTCCCTGCGTCGGCGGCGCGTCAGGCGCACGCTCGAAGAACGCAAACTGCGCCTCGATCTTCTGGGAGTTCCACGGCACCTGCGCGCCCTTGCTCGCCTCGTCGACGCGCAGGCGCACGCGATCGAACACCTCGGGCAATGACAGCCCGCCGGTGCGGATCATTTCCGCAAGCGATTGCGCGTAGATGCCGTACGGTCCCGGTTCGCTGGGCGCGACCGTACCGGGCGCCGCGTTGAACGCGATCAGCATGTTGTTTTCGGGCTCGACCAGCGCAAGCCCGCCCGCGATTGGCTGGCCGCCCTCTATGAACGGCTGCTGCCGCGCGGCATCCAGCACGATCACGCTGGCCTTCAACGAAATCGCGGCAAGCTGGCGCGTATAGTCGCTGATCCGCAAACCCTCGACGGGAATGTCGGTGTCGTGGTTGATCGTGGCGTCGACCGGAATGAAATAATTCTCGCCGGCCAACTGCACGCCGTACCCGGCAAGGTAGACCACCGCGACCGTGTTCGCGCCCGAGCTTTCCGCCTTCTGGATGAAATCGCGAAAACTCTTGCGCAACATATCGCCATCGAGATCACGCGCACCAATGACGTCGAAGCCAGCCGCCTGCAAGGTCTGTGCGATCAGGCCCGCATCATTGGCTGTGGTGGCGAGCGGCGCCTTCTCGTAGGCACCATTACCGATCACGAGTGCAATGCGCTTTTCCTCCTGCTGGGCGGCAGCAGGGCTGATCCATCCGGGCAGGGCCGCCATCAAGAGCAGGCAAAGAACGAATAGCGGAAAGGTTCGGGCCGATTGCATGGCGTTTCACCCCCACGGAAGTTTAAGTGCCTCCCATCAGCCTAGCCTGACGTGCGCTGGCTGAACACCGCTTGAACGAGATGCGTCGCCGCAAGGTCACAGCGTCTGCACGTCCACCACGCCCGAGACCGCCTTGATCGCCCCCGCGATCTGCGGCGAAACCCTGAAACGGCCGGGCAGCTTCATTTCCACCTCGGTCTCGAGGTCGAGCATCATGACAAGACTGACTTCGCCGTCGCCATTGCCGCCGCGGGCAAGCACGGCGGGCGCCGCTCCGTTCGCCGCGCCTCCATTGACAGAGCCAGGCTCCGGGGCAGCGAGCCGCCGCGCAATCGACTCCAATGGCTTCGTATCGCGTAGAAAGATGCGCAAGCCCTTCTGGGTCTTGGCCGCCGCATCGTCCAGAGGCTCGGCATGCAGCACGCGGGCGCGAACGTCTTCGCCCTGCAGCTCGGCGCCCAGTTGCAGCAATACGGCACCGCCCGGCTCCAGGAGATCGCGATATTGCGCCAGCCCCTCGGAGAACAGCACCGCCTCGAAGTGGCCGGTTGGATCGGAGAGCCCGATGATGCCCATCTTGTTGCCGGTCTTGGTGCGCCGCTCCATGCGCGACACCACGGTGGCCGCGACCTTCCCGGCCGTGGCACCGGTCTTCACCGCGCGGGAGAATTCCGCCCAGGACTGCACCCGCAGGCGTTTGAGCACCGTCGCGTAATCGTCGAGCGGATGGCCGGAGAGGAAGAAGCCGATCGCGTCGTATTCACGACGCAGCCGTTCGGCCGGCAACCACGGCTCGACCTGCGGCAGCATGATGGTGGGTGCGTCCGCCGCATTGCCGAACATGTCGTTCTGGCCGATGGTTGCGGCCTCGTGGCTACGCTGACAGGCGGCAAGGATCGCTTCGGCGCCCGCGAACACGCGCGCACGATTTGAATCCATCGCGTCGAAGGCACCGGCCGACGCCAGGCTCTCGATGATGCGCTTGTTGATGGCGCGCGGATTGACCCGGCTCGCGAAATCGGCAAGCGAGGTGAACGCGCCATTCTTCTTGCGCTCCTGCACGATCTGCTCGACGGCCTGCGGGCCGACGCCCTTGAGGGCGGCGAGCGCATAGTGGATCGTCCCCTCGCTGACCTCGAACGTGGCGCCGGAGCGATTGATCGAGGGAGGTTCGACCTTGATGCCGAGCCGTTGCGCCTCGCTGCGGAATTCGCTGAGCTTGTCGGTGTTGTTGAGATCGAGCGTCATCGACGCGGCGATGAACTCCACCGGATAATGCGCCTTCATGTAGGCGGTCTGGTAGGACACCAGCGCGTAAGCGGCGGCATGGCTCTTGTTGAAGCCGTAATCGGCGAACTTCGCGAGCAGCTCGAAGATCGTCTCCGCCTGCCCCTTGGGAACGCCGTTCTTCATCGCGCCGGCAACGAAGCGCTCGCGCTGCTTCTCCATTTCGGCGCGAATCTTCTTGCCCATCGCGCGGCGCAGCAGGTCAGCCTCGCCGAGCGAATAGCCGGCCATCCTCTGCGCGATCTGCATCACCTGCTCCTGGTAGATGATGACGCCGAAGGTCTCCTTCAAAATCGGCTCGAGCAGCGGGTGCAGATATTCCGGCTCCTCCTCGCCGTGCTTGCGCGCGCAATAGGTCGGGATGTTCGCCATCGGGCCCGGCCGGTACAGCGCAACGAGCGCGATGATGTCCTCGAAACGGTCGGGCCGCATGTCGATCAGCGCCCGCCGCATGCCCTGGCTTTCCACCTGGAACACGCCGACCACATCGCCCCGCGCCAGCATCTGGTAACTTGGGGCATCATCGATCGGCAGCGTCGCGAGATTGACCCCGACGCCACGCTGCTTCAACAGCTTCACCGCGACGTCGAGCACGGTCAGCGTTTTCAGCCCCAGAAAGTCGAATTTGACGAGACCCGCGGGCTCGACCCATTTCATGTTGAACTGGGTCACCGGCATGTCGGATTTCGGATCGCGGTAGAGCGGCACGAGCTCGCTCAAGGGCCGGTCGCCGATCACGATGCCTGCGGCATGGGTGGAGGCGTGGCGCGTCAGGCCTTCAAGGCGCTGGGCGATGTCGAAGGCGCGCGCCACCACCGGATCCTCGTCGCGGAAGGCCTGCAGCTTGGGCTCGCCCTCGATCGCGGCGGCGAGCGTGACCGGCGCGGCCGGATTCTGCGGCACCAGCTTCGTCAGCTTGTCGACCTGCCCGTACGGCATCTGCAGCACGCGGCCGACGTCGCGCAGCACGCCGCGCGCCTGCAAGGTGCCGAAGGTGATGATCTGGGCGACCTGATCGCGCCCGTAGCGCTGCTGCACGTAGGAGATCACCTCGCCGCGCCGGTCCTGGCAGAAGTCGATGTCGAAGTCCGGCATCGACACGCGTTCCGGATTGAGGAAGCGCTCGAACAGCAGATTGAACCGCATCGGGTCGAGATCGGTGATGGTCAACACCCACGCCACCAGCGAGCCCGCGCCGGAGCCGCGGCCGGGGCCGACCGGAATGTCGTGCGCCTTCGCCCACTTGATGAAGTCGGAGACGATCAGGAAGTAACCCGCATATTTCATCCGGGTGATGACGTCGAGCTCGAAGGCGAGCCGCTTGTGGTAGTCATCTTCCGTCATTCCCGGCGCGAGACCGTGAATCTTCAGCCGCCGCTCGAGGCCCCCCTCTGCCTGCCGTCGCAATTCGGCCGCCTCCTCTGCCGCGGCGTCCGCGGCCGAGGAGCTCGCGCCGACCGTGAAGAGCGGCAGGATCGGTTTGCGCATCATCGGTCGGAATGAACAGCGCTCGGCGATCTCCACCGTCGAGGCCAGAGCCTCGGGAATGTCCGCGAACAAGACCGCCATCTCCGCACGCGTCTTGAAGCGGTGATCGGGCGTCAGCTGCTCGCGATCAGTCTCGGCGACCAGCCGCCCGCCTGCGATGCAGAGCAGGGCATCATGGGCTTCGTAATCGTCGCTGGCGGCGAAATAGGGTTCGTTGGTCGCAACCAGCGGCAGGCCCCTCTCGTAGGCAAGATCGATCAACCCGCTCTCGACCCGACGCTCGCGATCGATGCCATGGCGCTGCAGCTCCACATAGAGGCGATCGCCGAAGACGTTGGCGAGGCGCTCGCAGCGAGTTGCCGCGAGCAAGGGATGATCGGATTGCAGGGCGAGCGAAATTGGACCGTCGGGACCGCCGGTGAGCGCGATCAGGTCGTCGGCCTCGCCGTTCAGCCATTCGAACTTGATATGCGGCGCCTGATGGTCCGGCGTTTCCAGGAAGGCCCGCGAATTGAGCCGCATCAGGCTGCGGTAGCCGCGCTCGCGGGCCGCCAGCAGCACGATGCGCGGCGGCGTTGCCGTCTGCGCGCCGCGGGCGTTGGGATCCTGGTCACCGAAATCGACCGCGAGATCGCAGCCGATGATCGGCTGAATGCCGTAGCCGGCCATCTTGTCGGAGAATTCCAGCGCGCCGAACATGTTGTCGGTGTCGGTCAGCGCCAGCGCCGGCTGGCGGTCGGCTTTGGCAAGCTCGCCGAGCTTTGCGATCTTGATCGAACCCTTCAGCAGGGAATAGGCGGAGTGAACGTGGAGATGAACGAATCCGGCGCTGGGCATGGCTGCTTGAACAAAGTTGGCTCGCGGTCGGGGCGGTGGCCTCCCTCGGTGGAGGCGCTCCCGCCTTCACCGACTCGCAGACCCCATGGTGATGGGCCGGACGGAAAGAGTCCATGCACGGCAGCCGGTTTGCCACCGCCATCCGGCTTTTCCCCAAGCCACTGTCAGAACTGGGAAAACAGCTGGGCCCAGACAGCGAGCATTCCGACAAACAGCGTGATGGACGCCAGCGCCGCAGCCTCTTCCACGAAGATCTTCAACATCGCTTCCCTCCCTCAAGCAAGAGAACATAGAGCGAACAATGTTCCTTTTTTGTTCTTCGGTCAAGGTGGAGTCGAATGCATCGCCGGAAACCAACCCGACTGGTTAATTTCGCTCGCCGCACGAAAAAAGCCCCGGCCGGGAGGCCGGGGCTTTCGATCCGCCGCTAAGTGCTTAGGACCCGTCGCGATCAGTACGTCTTGCGATCAGTACGTCTTGCGATCAGTACTTGGCCACAACCGGGCCGCCGAACTTGTAGTTGACGCGCGCGGTCACGAGATCGACATCCTGACTGATATTGGCGCTACCCGCGGCACCGGGCGCGGTGAAGGTCACGGTGCCGTCCTGCATGAACAGGTGATCGTATTCGACACCAACCGACCAGTTTGGCGCGAAGGCAACTTCGACGCCGGCGCCGATCGCGCCGCCCCAACGGGTCTCGTTATCAGCGGTCGCGGACAGACCGGCGGCCGTGTCGACGCGGTATTTGTTGTCGGTCACTGCAGCACCGCCCTTGGCGTAGAGCAGCACGTTGTTGAACGCATAGCCGATCTGGCCGGTGATCAAGCCGAACGAATCGACCTTCGAATGGTCGCTCTGGGTCGGATCGAACGCGTCCACATGGGAGCCGCTGAAATCGGCCCAGTTGCCTTGGCCTTCAACACCGAACACGATCTGGCCCATCTGCCAGCGATAGCCGATCTGGCCACCGACGGTTCCGCCACTCGCATCATGGGAGCCCAATCCCACGCCGCCGACGTCCCAGGAGCTGTGGCTCGAGCCCCAGCCGCCGTTGATGCCGACGTAGAAGCCGCTCCAGTCATAGATCGGCGAAGCCACCATCGGCGGTGCCTTGGTGTAAGGGCGCGCCGCAAGGTCCGCGCCGAAGGCAGGCACCGACGCACCAAGCGCGACGATGCTCGCAGTTACAAGCAACAGGTTCTTCTTCATTTCGATTTTGATTCCTTTAGATGGCCCCCTCGCCGCGCGCGTCTTACCAGTGTGAGCGCTCATTGCTGTAACTGGAGCGCAACACCCGATTGGAAAGCGCTACACGCCTTAACGCGATTTAATGATGCGATCGCGAGCGCTCCCGGAACTCTCCATCGGCAGCGATTTCGCGCTCAAATTGCAAGCGGAGGAACCCGTTTTTGCATTGTGGCAAAATCATGCCCACATGCAGAATCGTGGGAGGCGTTATGCGCGGCGCCGCTTTGGCTGCTGACGCGGGCACTTTCCGCACCAGACAGGAACTCACCTCGCACGCGAACGTTTGCTGGCTGCCGGACGTGAGGTTGATCTCTCGCGAGCGCAAGGCGAGAACGCGGGAGAGATGAAATCAAGAATCCTGCCTGCCGCTCCCGGCGGCTTCTCCGCGCAGCCTCGCCAGAACGAGAGGTCTTGATGCGCATTCCAGCTTCCATCATCCTTGTCGTCGGAGCCATCGTCGCGGCCGCGCCCGGACGCGCGCAGACCTTCGACCCCAGATTTCCGGTTTGTCTGCATGTCTCCGGCCCGGTGAGCTATTATGAATGCAGGTACACGTCACTGCCTCAATGCCAGGCAAGTGCGTCGGGCCGGTCAGCGCAGTGCATGATCAATCCCTATTTCGCAAACGCAGGCATGGACCGGCCGCCGCTCTCGCACTGGCGGCATTACCGCGGCTACTGAGGCGTTGATCCGTCTCCGGGACGGTCTTGTGGCGGAGGTTCGGCCTCGAACTAGTCGAGCTCGACGATCCGCCCGTCGACGATGGAGACGCGGCGATCCATTCGGCCGGCGAGCTCCATGTTGTGGGTCGCGATCAGCATCGCGACCTGCGTGGCCTTCACGAGCTGCATGAGGGCGTGGAAGACGTGATCGGCGGTGTTCGGATCGAGGTTTCCCGTCGGCTCGTCGGCGAGCAACGCCCGCGGCGCATTGGCGACCGCGCGCGCGATCGCAACGCGCTGCTGCTCGCCGCCCGACAGCTCCGCGGGCCGGTGTTTGAGACGCTCGGCAAGCCCGAGATAGGAGAGGATTTCGGTGGCGCGCTTGACGGTCTCACCCTTCTTGAGGCCGCGGATCATCTGCGGAAGCATCACGTTTTCCAGCGCAGAGAATTCCGGCAACAGGCGGTGCGATTGATAGACGAAGCCGATGTCGGTCCGTCGGATCTGGGTACGCTCGATGTCGGTCAATTGCGACGTCGGCGTCCCCGCGACATAGACCTCGCCGTCATCGGGGCTTTCCAGGAGACCCGCAATATGCAGCAGCGTCGACTTGCCGGAGCCCGAGGGCGCAACCAGCGCCACCGACTGCCCGGCCCACAGCGCAAGCTTGGCGCCGTCGAGAATGATCAGCGGCTCTTCGCCCTGCATGTACTGGCGCTTTATCTCGTGGAGATAGATGACCGGTACATCTTCCGTCCCCTGCTCCATCAGGCCCTCACTCGTACCGCAGCGCTTCGACCGGATCGAGCCGCGCAGCGCGCCACGACGGATAGAGGGTGGCGAGAAAGGAGAGCGTCAACGCCATGATCACGACGGCCGCGGTCTCGCCGAAATCGACCTCGGCCGGCAGTTTTGAGAGGAAATAAAGCTCAGGTGAAAACAATTCCGTGCTGGTGAGCCAGGACAGGAATTGCCGGATCGATTCGATATTGAGGCAGATGACGAGCCCGACGCAAAAACCGACCAGCGTTCCCACTACGCCGATCGCAGCCCCCGTGATCAGGAACACCCGCATGATCGAGCCCTGTGAGGCGCCCATGGTGCGCAGGATCGCGATATCGCTTCCCTTGTCCTTCACCAGCATGATCAGGCCGGACACGATGTTGAGTGCAGCCACCAGCACGATCATGGTGAGGATCAGGAACATCACGTTGCGCTCGACCTGCAGCGCGTTGAAGAAGGTCGAATTGCGCTGCCGCCAGTCGACCAGGAACACCGGGCGTCCGGCGGCTTCGGTCACCGATTTGCGGAACGCACCGATGCGGTCGGGGTTGGTGGTGAACACCTCGATCGCGGTGACGTCGTTGTTGCGGTTGAAATAGGCCTGCGCCTCCGTCAGCGGCATGAACACCATGCCCGCGTCATATTCCGACATCCCGATCTCGAACACGGCTACGACGCGATATGGCTTTATTCGCGGCGTCGTGCCCATCGGCGTCACCGCGCCCTTCGGCGACACCAGCGTGACGCTGTCGCCGGCATGCACCGACAACTGATCGGCAAGCCTGCGACCGATCGCAATCCCCTGCCCCTCGTCGAATCCCTCGAGCGAGCCCTGTTTGATGTTCTTCGCAATCGATGTGAGATTGTTCAGATCGTCCGCCCGCATGCCGCGAATGAGTACGCCGGCGGCATTGAACGGCGAGGATGCGAGGCCCTGGCCGTCCACGACGGGTGCGGCCAGGCGGATGCCGGACACCTGGCTGATGCGCTCGGCCACGTCCTTCCAATCGGTGAGCGGGGATTCCAGCGGCTGGACCAGAAGATGGCCGTTCAAGCCGAGAATCTTGTCCAGCAGCTCCTTGCGAAAGCCGTTCATCACCGCCATCACGATAATCAGCGTGGCGACGCCGAGCATGATGCCCAGAAAGGAAAAGCCGGCGATGACCGAAATGAACCCCTCTCTGCGGCGGGCGCGCAGGTAGCGCGCCGACAGCATCCATTCGAACGGCGCAAAGGGCGCGGTGTGGATCGGTTCGTTCATGGTCTCATCCATCGTTCGATAATCCCATGATTCGGGGGCAAATGTGGCGGCGTCGGCCACCTCGAAAAAGCGCCTCCGGTGGATATCTTATCCGGCGATCCGCGCCACGACGTCGTTTGCGGACATGCTCTCGCGCGCGCCGTCGCTGCGACGCTTGATCTCGATCTTGCCTTCGGCCAGTCCCTTCGGTCCGACCATGATCTGCCAGGGGATACCGATAAGGTCGGCAGCGGCGAACTTTGCGCCCGCGCGCTGGTCGGTGTCGTCATACAGGACATCCACGCCCTTCGCCATCAGCTCGCGATAAAGTTTTTCGCAAGCCGCATCGGTATCACCGGCGCCCTGCTTCAGGTTCAGGATGACGGCCCTGAACGGGGCGACCGCTTCCGGCCACTTGATGCCGGCGTCATCATGACAGGCCTCGATGATCGCGCCGACAAGGCGCGAGACCCCGACACCATAGGAGCCGCCGTGGATCGGCACTTCGGCGCCGTCGGGACCGGCGACGGACGCCTTCATCGGTTCGGAATATTTGGTGCCGAAATAGAAGATCTGGCCGACCTCGATGCCGCGCGTGTGCACCCGCCGTTCGGCCGGCACTTCGCGATCGAAGCGCGCGGCGTCATGGACGTCCTCGGTGGCGGCATAGAGCGAGGTCCACTGCTTGATGATGGGGGTGAGATCGCCGTCATAGTCGACGTCCGGGCCCGGCACCGGCATGTCCAGCACGTCGCGATCGCAATAGACCGCAGACTCGCCGGTTTCCGCCAGCACGATGAACTCATGGCTGAGATCGCCGCCGATCGGGCCGGTCTCGGCGCGCATTGGAATCGCTTTCAGACCCATCCGCGCAAAGGTGCGCAGGTAGGCGACGAACATCTTGTTGTAGGAGCGCCGCGCGCCCGCTTCGTCCAGGTCGAAGGAATAAGCGTCCTTCATCAGGAATTCTCGTCCCCGCATGACACCGAAGCGCGGGCGCTGCTCGTCGCGGAACTTCCACTGGATGTGGTAGAGGTTGAGCGGCAGGTTCCGATAGGACTTCACGTAGGCGCGAAAGATCTCGGTGACCATTTCCTCGTTGGTCGGCCCGTACAGCAATTCACGCTTGTGGCGGTCGGAGATGCGCAGCATTTCCGGACCATAGGCGTCGTAGCGGCCGCTCTCGCGCCAGAGGTCCGCGAGCTGCAGGGTCGGCATCAACAATTCCAGCGCGCCCGCGCGGTCCTGCTCCTCGCGCACGATCTGTTCGATCTTCTTGAGAACCCGATAGCCCAGCGGCAGCCAGGCATAGATGCCGGCCGCTTCCTGCCGAAGCATGCCGGAGCGCAGCATCAAACGATGCGAAACGATCTCAGCCTCCTTCGGGTTCTCTTTCAAGATCGGCAGGAAAAATCGCGTGAGTCGCATGGGTTTAACTCGAGGATTCGACCGGAAGCCTGCAGTGAAAGCGGATTGACACCGAAAACACAAGACCGGGATTGAGGAAAAGCCGCTAACCGGTCGGATTTTCATCATATTTGAAGCTTTCCTGCGGCCTTCAGTGCGCCGTGATGTCAAAGTTCTCTGTCAGGGTGACTTTCTCGAAATCCGTCACAAGCGCGTCGATCCGCATGTGCCAACGGCCGGGTGCGGAGAGCGGGACATTGCTTACGTGCCAAAAGCCGTCCCGCCCCAGAACACCCGGACGTTCAATCGCCTCGATTCCGCGCGAGGGCAGGCTGACGGCGAGTGTTGCCTCCCTCGCCTGCAGCGGGCTGCCATCTCCGTTCATCAACTGCAGGGTAAAGTTGTCCGACCCGACCTTGCCCGGCGATATCAAGACCTGAAACATCGCCTTGTCGGTATGAATGTGAACCGCGAGTGGCGCTTCCGGAATGAGCGATCGCGGCGGTGGCGTAAAGCGCCAGCCGGCAACGACGCAGAGAATGATGGCCCCCAGCACGCATTCAGCCAGCATCGATCTCAGCAACGGCTGCGCAGTCTTTGCGCCATGTTCCAGCGCCGGCGTGAAGCGAAAGCGGTTGAGCGCCGCCAGGACAAGCAGCGAAGCAACCAGCAAGAGCTTGATCGAGAGGATGATGCCGTAGTTCGTGTCGATCAGCGCGGCAAGACTTTCGATCTGAATGATCGCGAGCACGAGCCCGGTCAGGATCAATATTGCGACAACCACGACCGCAACAGCGGAAAACCGTCTGACGATGGCAAGCGATGCACCTTTCTCCTGCCACAGCAGCGCCGCCAACGGCATCAATGAGCCGAGCCAGAAAGCGACGGCAGTGGCGTGCAGGAACACCGCCGGCCGTGTCAGCGCTTGCGGCGGCGCTGTCGCGGCATGACCACTTGCGGCCAGAGCGACTCCGCACCCGGCAAGCGCCAACGCCGCCAGCCCGCGGGCAAGCCGTTCGGATGTGCCGCCAAGCGCAATCGCAGCGATGATAATGGCGGCGCTCGCAATGAGCAGGGATGCGCCCGCGCTGCCCTGCAGAGCGATCCGCCAGGGCGCAGCCGAAAGCAGCGCGGAAAGCGGCAGCCCCAGTACGTCCAGGCCCTGAAGGGGAATCGAGATGACGGCGCTGATGATGCCTGCGGCAAGCGCAGCGAAAATGATCTGCGCGGCCGCCCTCCTCCGCGCGATCCAGATCACAAAGAACACGCCCCCGACGCCGGCGAACAGCCCGACATAGAGACCGAATCGTGCCAGCCAGATCAGGCCGGCGACCCCCGCGCCTGCGTTCTCCGGCAACCTGGTCGCGGTCGGCGCACCGACCGAAAAGCTGATCGCTCCAGCGACCGGATGGCCATCCTGCGAGATCACACGGTAGCTCACGACGGAGGTGCCCTTGGGCAGCGGCGCGGGTAGTTCGATATGGATCGCGTCACCGTCCGACTTGACGATCACATCGCTGCGCAGCTTACCCTCGGCATCGATGAGATTGACTGCGCCGACCGTGACGCCTTCGCTGAAGCGCAGTTCGACGGTCTTGGGCGCCTCGGTCAGCAGGCTGCCGTCGCGCGGCTCCGCCACAACCAGCGCAGCGTGCGCCCACGCCGTGCCCGCAAGGCAGATAGCCCACAAGAGCACGGTCGCAGCCGCAAGCGCACGCATCATGGATTCGGCAGGAGTTTGACGCCTGGTGCCGGCCATTTGCCTTCATGTGCGTCAGCATCGTCAGCCGGGATTTCGATCCAGCGGCTGACACCCTGCTCGCATTCCTGAACCACGGGAAAATAGAGCGTCGTGTTCGGCTTCAGCGCTTGGCTGAGGAACGTATCGACCACGAAGGTCTCGCGGGTCTTGTCGGGGAGCTTGCCGCCGCTCCAGTCGACCTCCTTGATGCCTTCGGAAACCTCGGCGCCCCGGTACTCGTACGCACTGGCATATTTTCCTTTGACGGTCTCGACGTTCCAGCCGGCCGTCTGCTTCGCATCCAGCGCGATCACCCCCTCGGGGATTTGAACGCGAAGCCTGACGGTGGGCGAGCCGGCGCAGCCGTGAGGCACGACGAACACCGCCTGGTAGGCGGCGCCGATCGGTGCCTGACGGCCCTCCAGCGTGACGTGCGCGTTCGCCGGCGAGGCGGCGAACGCGGTGACGGCGATGAGAGACAGTGAGATCCGGTTCATCGAAACTACATCTTCTTCATGCCGGGCATGTCCATCTTCTTCATGCTGTCTCCGCCGCCGGCCGGGCTCTGGGCGCCGACGCCCTCGACATCGAGTGAGACCGTTGCCTTGCCACCCTTCTCGAACTCGAGCGTGACCGGCACCTTGTCGCCCTGCTTCATCGGCGCCTTCAGATCCGTCATCATCAGGTGGAGGCCGCCGGGCGCAAGCTTGACCGTCTTGCCGGGCTCGATGGCAATGCCCTTTTCGACGGGACGCATTTTCATCACGCCGTTCTCCGTGACCATCTCGTGCACCTCGACCTTGCCGGCAATATCCGCCGAAGCGCCGATCAGGCGATCGGGCTGGGTGCCCTTGTTCTCGATGGTCAGGAAGCCGCCGCCGACCTTCGCTCCGCCCGGGGTGGCGCGTGCCCACGCCTGCGTGATCACGAGTTCACCTGCCTTGACATCCTCCGCGCGGGCAGGAGCCACAAGCAAGCAAGCAGCCAGCGCAGCGCCGGCGAGTCCGCGTAACATCGTCTTCATGGGAAGTCCCTTTCCTTCTTGAGATGGTTGCTGCTTAGAACGTGTACTTGGCCGCCATGACATAGGTGCGGCCCGGGAATGGATGGAACAGGAAGTATTGCTCGTCGAAGAGGTTATCGATGCCGAAGTCGAACGAGAAATTCCTGGTCGCGTTGTAGTGAATCTTCATGTCGACGACGAAGTAGTTATCGAATGCTCCGTAGACATGAGAGATGATATCGGTGTTGTCGAGCGTCGAGTACTGTTTGCCGCTGTAGCGCGCGGCGACCGTATAAGCCCAACTGTCGTCGGGCCGGTAAGTGATGCCGAACTTGGCCCGCCAGTCCGGCACATAGGGAACGCGCTTGCCGACGACGGTGTCGGGAAGTCTTGTCAACGGATTGGTCCCCGCCCAGGTCGGATCCGACAGGATGCGGGAATCGACATAGGTCACGCTGCCGAAAACCTGCAGGCCGCTGACGAGGATGTTGTTCTTGTCGGCCGACAGTTCGACGCCCTGCATGCGGATCGCTCCGACATTCCCGATGGTCGTAGTCGGCGCCTGCGCTCCGGTCACCGGATTGGTCACGAGGTTGGTCTGCGAGATGATCGCGTTGTTGGCTCTCTCCTCAAAAAGGGTCAGCCGGACGCGGCCATCGCTCCAGTGACGCTCGATGTTGAGTTCACCGTTGAAATCCTGCTCCGGCAGCAGGTTCGGATTGGCAAAGGTGGCAATCCCGCCGACGGTGACGTTCTGGTACAATTCACTTACCGTGGGATAACGATAAGCCTCGCCGAAATTGGCGGTGATGTTCCAGTCCTTGTTCGGATCATAGGACAGCGACGCCTTGGGCGAGAAATTCGTCGATTGCAGGCCCGGCTGATTAATCGTCGCCGTCGACGTGATGATGCCGGCTGCGGTCGTGGTCGTGTTGAGATTGAAGCCGTCCAGCGCGCGCCATGCCTCAAACCGGCCGCCAAGCGTCAGCTTGAGATTGGGCTCGATCTTCCAGGCATCCTGCAGCCAGAGCGCGCCGGTGCGAGTTTCACCCTCGCCGTCCGAATAGAGCGAGCCCGTTCCAGTGGACGATGTGGCGTTCCAAACGGAGGACGCATAGACCGGATTCTCCAGCCGGTAACGGTCCCCGTGAATGCCGAAACTGATTTCCTGCGCCGCATCGGGGCGCCAGATGCCCTTGGCATCCGCATTCTGCCAGTTGGTGCCGTCATTGCGCGTGATCTTGCCGTTTATCGAGTAACCAGCACCGCTTGGGGCCACCGTGAATGGATTGAGCATGATATCCTGGAGATAATTGTAGCTCGAGGCCGACAGATCGAAGTCGAACACGCCCTTGGTATCGCTCTTCAGCGACACGGCGTTGCTCACATGCGTCTCGTCCCAGATGTATTTATTGCTGGCAAAGCCCGAAATCCCCGCAAAGGTCGGCTGGCCCGTGGCGGTCGAGGTCAGGTAGGTCTGCGGATTTGAGGTCTGGGTATTGTGCCAGACGCCGAAAGAATACGTGCCTTGCACGGCCGACGTGACGTCGTAGACCAGCCTGACGTCGCCGGACGTCTGTTGCGAATGCGCCAGGGTGCCCGTGCCGACCACGTCGGCAACCAGGCCTTGCTTGTTCAGTGCCGGGAAAGCGCCGGTGGCCCCGGCAGGGATCGAACCGTTGGTCGTATAAGTCAGCGGCTGCTGATAGCTGTCGAGGTAGTTGGCCGTCACGAGCCATGAGAGCGCGCCGTCGCGATTGCCCGCTGCCGCGCTGGTCTGGCTGGTCACATAGGTATCCTTCGTGCCGTATTGGCTCCACGGCATCACGGACACCGTTTCCTTGGCAACCGCGAACGGCTTGTCGGGCATTTTGGACGTAATCAGCAACACGCCGCCGATGGAATTGCCGGGGTAAGCGGCAGCAAACGGTCCGTCCAGAAAATCGATCCGTTGAATCGCTTCCGGAGAGATCAGGTTCCAATGCGGCGAGCCGCTGGTGTTGTTGTTTGCGATCAGCGCCGAAATCAGGATGTCATCGTAATAGATCAGCGTACGCGCGCTGGAATTGAGCCCCCAGGTCCGCGTCGCCAGCACCGCCTGGTTGTCGCCGTCGTTGCGCTTACGGACGAACAGGCTCGGCATGTATTTCACGCCGTCCTCGGGATCCTTCAGGTTGACGGTCTCGTCGATCTGCCTGGACGTGATGCTGTGGGATTCCTGCGGCAACTGGAATCGCGCAACCGCGGGCGGCGCGCCATACGATGCGTTGACACCGCCACCATCGATATTGGCGGAGACGGCCGGACTTTGTGGCGGCGGCGACGCAGCGGCTGGCTGCTGCTGGCGTGCGGCAGTCGCGGTCCGTTCGCGGACCGCATTCTTGGGCTGCGTGTGTGCCCGCGGCGCATGGACTTCAACCGCCGGCAGCATATGTTCGCCCGTTTGAGCGTTCGCAACGAGCGGCGGCTGCAGCAGCTCGATTGCAGCCACGCTCACGCCACCGAGGACATGAATACGTAACATCCCTTGATTTCCTGAGGGGCCGCGCGAAGCGCGCCCACCGAGAACAACTGCCCGGCGCGCAACGCGCCCCGGGTCGCTCAGGTTGCGTCAGGAAACAGTGGGCGGAGCCCGGGCTCGGGTGCCGGCACCGTCAAGGAACGCCGAAGGGCCGGTCCCCTGGTCATGCCAGACCACGCGCGTGGTGTGGCGGTACGGAATCGAGAGAGCGGTTTGCTGGGGCGTATCGATCGAGGCGGCGGCTTGAATTGCACAGCAAAGGGTGCAGGCCCCATCATGCACGGCAGGATCGCCGCTCGGATTACCCTGATCGGAAGCCGCGCCGGCCAGACTGTGGCAGATTTCGACCGACTGCAGCGGATCGGAGGCAGCGCCGGCTGCGGCCCAGCAGGCTGCGATCGGCGCAAGGATTTGCACCGCCAGCGCGATCAGAACGATCGGAAAAAATTTTTGCAGCCGCCGCCGCAGCATCATGGAATCCGTTTCAACCATGCCACCTAATCACCGCGGGTGCTCCAAGTCGAGATCGCTCATTGCGGCTGCGCAACCTTTCGACCGAATTGCTGACGCCTCCGCGTGGTCGCCTGGTGGCGCGGCGCAGACGATCGACATCATCGGGAGGTTCCGAAATACATATGATTGGGGCTCTTGTTCTTCTGACGTTTCAACTCATGAGGTGAATGGCAGGATGCAGCGTGCCGAGGACCCCGACCATGACAAAGATCGAAAGTCCCAGCGCCAGTTCGATGAGCGTGTTGCGCGTCAGCGCCGAGAGCGCGCCGGGATCGGCGTCGATTTTTTCGGCCAGGGCAAGCCGAGGCGTCAGCCGGAACCGGTTGAACGCAGCAAAAACGATCATGATCGCAAAAGCCCCAATCTTGAGCAGCAGAAGCTGTCCATAGTCGGTCACAAGCAGGGCGCGCAACGAACCCACGAGGATCCACGCATTCACGCTTCCCGACACGATCAAGGCGGCGACGCTGATCATCCCGAGAACGGAAAAGCGGCGGATAGAATCCAGTTGCAACGGCCCCCATTCGAGAGCCGAACGGCGCCGGCCGATGGCGAACAGAACGGAAAGTCCGATCAGACCTCCGAGCCAGGCGGACGCGGCAAAAAGATGCACAATGTCGGCCGCGAGATGCAGGTTTCCCAACGCGCCGAGCGTCGATCCGGCATGTCCGGTCCACGCGATCGCACCGGCCAACCCTGAAGCGGTCAAGAGCGCAGGCCATCGTGACAGGCCAAACCGGTCGAGGGCCAGACAGGCTGCCAGCAGGA
Source organism: uncultured Bradyrhizobium sp. (assembly GCA_964454955.1). Classification (GTDB taxonomy): domain Bacteria; phylum Pseudomonadota; class Alphaproteobacteria; order Rhizobiales; family Xanthobacteraceae; genus Bradyrhizobium. Next base: position 19,774 of record CAYVVB010000247.1, read on the forward strand.
TCGCGAGCCCGGCCCGGATTTCCGTGACCAAGCCGAATTGGGTCTCCTTCAGGACAATCAGCATCGCGCCCGATCTCATCGCCTCGCCGAAGGCAAGGCCGGCTATGGACATGGTCTGCAGCGCAAGCCAAACCAAACCCGTCGCGGCAGTGACGGCGAGCCCCGCCCAGGCAAGCAAAATCATTCGCCAATGGACGATGGCGTCATCCTCGGGCGAGGGGCGCAGAGCCGGTTTGGCGACCAAAGCATGGAACATCAGAGCGCCGACGGTCACAGCCGACGCTGCGAAATGGATCGCGCGCGTCAGGACAAGTGGACCGTCAATCTCCGCCCCGAGCCAGCTCATCGGCTTGTTCGCGTACCTACTGACCGACCTGGAAGGTGAAGCTGCCGTTCGTGGTATGGGTGTCCACGGAAAGCACGCGCCAATTCACGTGATATGCGCCCGCACCTCCCGGACGCAGCGAGACCGACATCTGGTTGCCGCTCACGCGCGCCTTGCCACTATCGACACGTTCGCCGGCCGCGTTGGTCACTGTGACGCTGCTGAAGGCAGGCTCCAGCTTCTGGCTGAACCACAGCGTCACCTCGTGCGGCGGACTTGCGACCTTGTTGCCGACGCGCGGCTCGGCATGGTCCAGGAAAGCATGCGCCTGTGCCGCACCGTTTGCGACCACGAACAGAAGGAGGACGATTCCGATCAGAGATGAACGTCGCATGGTCAATTACCTCGAAAAGGGCTGGCAGGCTGGACAGCGCCGCCGAACAGCGGCTTGCCGATCCCGCGCGGATCGATGTCATCAAGATAGAGATGGAGCTGCGCGATCACGCCGACATTGCTGCCGCTTTGCCGGTTGATCGGGATCAGCGCCTCGACGCCGACCTGGAAATCGTTGCCGACCCAGATCACGCCTGGATTGATGGTGCCGGTGGTCAATGTGCCCGAGGTCAACGTGTTCGACACGGGCGTCTGCAGGTTGGCCTCGACTAGCGGAATCAGGTGATTGATGAAATCCGGCAAGCCTAGATCGACCACGGAAGATTTCAGATAGGGCATGCTGTATTGAACGCTCAGGCCCCAGTTCAGCACCCGCGGGTTGAACTCGGTATCGGCGGTTAGTGCGCCGGTGCCGGGATCAACCCCGAAGTTCGTCGTGAAATTCTGCCCCGGGATTGCATAACCGACCTGACCGGTGATCGCGACTGGCCGGAGCCACGACAACGTGTCCGGCAGATCGCCCAACCCTTTGCCGAAATAGAGCGCCGGCGTGTAGGTGTTGAAAGTTTCTGCGCCCACCATGGCAGAGCCGGTGCCGCCCCACTCCACGCTCAAGCCCACGGACATCACGAACTCGTGCTCGGCGTTTTTGAACACCCGATATTTGAACGTGGTCTCCAGGTTCTGGAAGCCATTGGCTCCGGCCGCCGTCGGATCGATCGGACCGAGGAAGGTGTAAGTTGTGCCAAACGATATCGCAAAGTCCTCGGTGATCCGCTTGGAGAACTCGGCGGAGATGTCGCGCTGCCGGACCGGCGGGTTGTCCCCGGTATTGAAACTATCGACGGTTGGAAGCGACAGCTCGTCATTGACGCCGGGATCGTCGATGCTGAGCGTGGCCGGGAAGAAGCGATTGCCAACGATCTCGTGGGCTACGCCTTGGCTCAAGGGAACGAGTGCGCCGGCGAATCCCAAGAGACTCGTGCGCAAAAGACGGAAAGACATTGAAGATCTCCGCAACTGCCTGAGTGCTCGGATCGACGGCCAGGATAAGCCGCCGGCTCACATGGGCAGCGGCGGAGCGCGGGCTTGGGTGTTAGAACCCGCATGAGACAGCGACAGGCCGCGCGCGGCAATGTGCCAGACTACGCGCGTGGTGTGGCGGTACGGAATCGAGAAAGCGGATTGCTGGGGCGTATCGATCGAGGCGGCGACTTGAACTGCACAGCAAAGGGTGCAGGCGCCATCATGCACGGCAGGATCGCCGCTCGGATTACCCTGATCGGAAGCCGCGCCGGCCAGACTGTGGCAGATTTCGACCGACTGCAGCGGATCGGAGGTGGCGCCGGCTGCGGCCCAGCAGGCTGCGATCGGCGCAAGGATTTGCACCGCCAGCGCGATCAGAACGATCGGAAGAAATTTTTGCAGTCGCCGCCGCATCATGGAGCCCGTTCCACGCACGCCACCTAATCACTCGTCTAGTTCCAAGTCGAGATCGCTCATTGCGGCTGCGCAAGCTTTATCGAAATTTTGACGACGCCTTTGGTGAACCGCCATCCGCGCATCCCTTCGATTTGAGGGGCGATGTCCTTTTTGGCGGCACTCACTTCGCCTGCGCGAAACGTACTATGTTACCTCTTGCTAACGGTTCGTGTGTGCAGTCTCAATAATCCTGGCCAATTTCCGATCGTTTCGAAAACTGCCTGAACTTTGAACATTCGTTGCCGACAATGATGACAAGACAATAAAGATGGTCTACGACTCATTTTACAGGCAGGGCCTAACGCCTGGGCCTGGTGGTCCAAGTCTCGGGAGGAGCCCTGGCGCGCAGAAGCAGCGTCATCCCGCCGCAAGATCAAATTCCAACTTTGCGGGGAAATAGGGTCGACACAATTTTTCGAGCAGGGCCCGCTGCCCTGCTCTTTTTTTTCAAACACCCCGACGAGATGCGTGCCGGCAGGATTGACCTCATCCAGCACGGCTGCCGGTCGTCGATCGTTGCAAGATCGACGCTCGCCTCGACCATCGAGGCCACCCTGGATTTCGCAAGCGCGGCACAGCATGAGTTCGAGCCGGGCATCGAGTCGCGTGTGGCGGAAACAAACCGACTGTGAGACACTGTCGCTCCAACCGCGGCGCGCACAAGTCGCTGCGGATCATAAAAAGCCATAAGGGAGCGAGCGATGTCAGGGAAAAATCCCTCAACGACAAGGCGCGATCTTCTTCAGGCAGGCGGAAGCGCCGGCGCAGCCCTCGCGCTGTTAGGCGCAATGGGCGCAAGTCCGGCCTTGGCCGCAGGCGTGGGCCGTTCGGAAAAACCGTTGAAGGCTGCCTTCTCAAATGCCGGCCTGCAGGCCACCTGGTGCGCGCAAGGCAAGCAAGCCGCGGAATGGTGGGGCAAACTGTTCAATGTCGAGGTCACCTGGTTCGACGGTCAGCTCGATGCCGTCAAGCAGCGCGCCGCCATCGATAACATGGCGTCGCAGAAGTGGGACTTTGTCGCCATCCAGGCGTTCGGCATCGGCACGCTGACCCAGCCGGTGCAGAAGATGATCGATGTCGGCATTCCGGTCATTGACATGGACACGCTGATCGCGCCGCTGGACCAGATCAATGTCCACTCCTTCCTCGCACCCGATAATGAATTCATGGGCGCCTCGGTGACCCAGGCCCTGGCCAATGCGATCAACGGCAAAGGCAAGGTGATCATGACGCAAGGCGCGCTCGGCCATACCGGCGCGCAAGGCCGCGCCAAAGGCTTCAACTCGGTGATCAAGCAGTATCCGAACATCGAGGTGCTCGATACCCAGCCGGCGGATTGGGATGTCTCCAAGACGGCGCGACTCTGGGAGACCTATCTCACCAAATACCCGCAGATCGACGCGGCCTTCTTCCATAATGACGACATGGCGCTCGCTGCCTACAACATCATGAAGGCGCACAACCGCACCAACATCCTGATCGGCGGTGTCGATGCGATGCCGCCCGCGATCCAAGCGGTCAGCGAGGGCCGCATGTACGCGACAGTCCGCAATCCCTCATGCCGGATCCATGGCGGCGCCATCGTCGCGGGCGTTGCGGCTGTCGCCGCCGGCGAGAAGAGCGGACAGGGCATCCCGAAGAGCGTCGTAACCGACGGGCCGGTCGTGACCAAAGCCAACGCTCCCGGCATGCAGTGGATGGAGGATCATTTCCTGATCTGAGCCAGCCGATGGCGCAAGCCAGCCCGCCCATCCTCGAGCTCACGCAGATCACCAAGGCGTTCGGCGGCGTCGAGGCTCTGCGCGGGGTCGATTTTGCGCTTTCTTCCGGCGAAATCCACGGCCTCGTCGGTGAGAACGGCGCAGGCAAGAGCACGCTGATGAAAATCATCGCCGGCGTGCATCCGGAGTTCTCCGGCCGTTTCATGCTGGACGGCCGCGAGACCCGCTTCCGCTCCACCCGTGACGCGCGCGGGGCCGGGATCGCCATGGTCCACCAGGAGCTCAGCGTCGCGCCCGATCTGTCGGTGGCGGAAAACGTCTTTTTCGGCGTGCAGCCGACCAACCGTTTCGGCCTCGTGCAGTGGCGCCGCATGGCGCGCGAAGCGGGTGAGCAGCTCGCCCGCTTCGGTATCGACGTCGACCCACTGTCGCGGCTTGGCGATCTGCCGATCGGCATTCAGCAATTGATCGAAATCGCCCGCGTTCTGTTCTCGGGCGCCCGCATCATCATTCTGGACGAGCCGACCTCGGCGCTCTCGCCGCCGGAGATCGAGCGGCTGTTTGCGACCCTGAGACGCCTGCGGGAGACCGGAACTGCGATCGTCTTCATATCGCACTTCATCGAGGACATCCTGCGCGTCTCGGACACCGTCACGGTGTTCCGCAACGGCCGGAAGGTCGCGGAGACAGCGGCAGCCGCCACCACCAAGGCGGCCTTGATCGAGGCCATGATCGGCAGAGGGCGCGAGGCATTGGAGGAGACCTATACCCACGGCGTCGCCCTGCCCCCGCTCGGCGAAAAGCCGGTGGTGCTGGAAGCCAATTCGCTTTCGCTCGCCCGCAGCCTCCGCGACGTCTCGTTCAAGGCACGCTCCGGCGAGGTTCTGGGCATCTACGGCTTCATGGGTTGCGGGCAGTTCGAACTGGCGCGCATCCTGTTCGGCAAGCTTCGGCCCGATCGCGGCGCGCTCGAAGTCGCCGGCGAGCAAACCGCGTTCGCCAGCACAGCCGACGCGCGACGCGCCGGCATCGCCTTCGTTCCCGAGAGCCGCCGCGCCATGCTCTTTCACCAGGAGCCGGTCTACAAGAATATCTCGATCAGCATTCTCGAACGCATTTCGTCGATCCTTCTGCGGCCTTCACGCGAACGCGCGCTCGCGACGAGCCAGGTCGAGCAGCTCCAGATCAGGCCCGCGGCCGTCGAGCTCGATCTCGGCATGCTGTCCGGCGGCAACCAGCAGAAGGTCGCGCTGGCGAAGTGGCTCACCTATCCGCCGCGCGTTCTGGTGCTGTGCGAGCCGACCCGCGGCATGGATGTCGGCGCCAAGAACGACGTCATCCATATCGTAAGGCACTTGCGCGAGCGGGGGCTCGCCATCATCGTGCTGTCGACCGAGCCTGAGACCGTGCTGTCGCTTTCCGATCGCGTCATCGTGTTGAAGCGCGGCGCCGTCGTGCGCGAATTCGCCAATGAGGCGATCAGCAAGGATCGCCTTCTGGAAGCGGCCTGAGGAGATATTCATGGTGAGCGGTGACAGCGCGGCCTTCTCCGCGGAGAATCGCCAGGGATCACGCAGGATCACCGCACTGCTGCGCTCTCAGATGCGCAACATCGCGCCGTTCCTGACGCTGATCCTTCTGTCCGCCTTCTTCGCGGTGGCAAGCCCGTCGTTCGCAACGCTCGATAATGTCGGCAACATCCTGACGCAGGTCTCGGTCACCGGCATCATCGCCGTGGGACTGACCTTCGTCATTCTCTGTGCCGAGATCGACCTGTCGATCGCGAGCATCGCCAACGTCACGGGCATCGCTGTCGCCTATTTCACGCAGCAGGAAAGCTACGTGAATATCGCCAACATCCCTCTGCCTGGCTGGGCGGCCATCCTGCTTGCGCTGGCGCTGTGCGCCGCTTTGGGGCTCGTCAACGCCTTCGGCCTCACCGTCATCGGCATTCCGTCCTTCATCATGACCCTTGCCATGATGCAGATCGCGGCCGGCATATCGGCGCTCCTGGTGCGCGGCCAGATTGCATACAAGGTGCCGGATCTGATCACGACGCTCGGGTCGGCCGCCGTCGGCGGCATTCCCTGGATCGTGGTCGTCGCGGCCTTGATGCTGACGGGCGGCCATCTGGTGCTGACCTACACGCGCTTCGGCCGCTACGTCTACATGGTCGGCGGAAACCGGGAAGCGGCGGAATATTCCGGCCTCAACGTCAAGCTGATCCTCGGCAGCGTCATGGTGATTGCGGCAGTCTGCTCGGGGATCGGCGGTATGCTCGGCGTCGCCCATTTCGGCAGCGCCCAGCAGAACGAATTCGACACCTACCTGCTCGACTCGATCGCCGCCGTCGTGGTCGGCGGCACCAGCCTGTTCGGCGGCCGCGGCGGCATCGGCAACACCATTGTCGGCCTGTTCGTGCTGGGCGTACTCAACAACGGGCTCGATCACGTCAACATCGACAGTTTCCTGAAGATATTGATCCGCGGCCTCATCTTGCTCGCCGCCCTCGTCATCAATGTCTATGCGCAGCGGCTGCGGGCCAGGACCAACGATTAAATCAGCCGCTAAAACGGCATGCCCATCAACTTCGACAATCGTTCGGTCGAAAGGTAGCCCGCATTATAGGCCAGCATCGCGAGAGCAAAAATCACGGCCGAGATGATCGTAGTCCAGATCAGCTTGCGTCCCATGCGGCTCACGATCGGTGCGCCCGGGTCGGTACCCGGCGCGCCAACGCCGTCTTCGTGCTGGCTGCGCACGCCGAACGGCAGGGTCACGAACAGCGTTACCCACCACATCACGAAGTAGATCGCCAACGCGGTTGAGATGGTATAGGCCATCGCTTTCCTTACGCCTGCTCGATCTCGACCAGCGCACCCGAAAAATCCTTCGGGTGCAGAAACAAGACCGGCTTGCCGTGTGCGCCGATTTTGGGTTCGCCGTCTCCCAACACCCGCGCGCCTGCCTTGATCAGGGTATCACGCGAAGCGATGATGTCAGCCACTTCGTAGCAGAGGTGATGGATGCCACCCTCGGCGTTGCGCTCGAGGAATTTCGCATTCGGCGAATTCTCGCCGAGCGGCTGGATAAACTCGATCTTGGTGTTGGGCAGCGTCACGAATACGGTGATGACGCCATGCTCTGGCAACGGTACCGCTTCTGAAATCCCGGCGCCGAACGCCGCCCCATAGATTCTTGCGGCCTTCTCGGCATCCTTGACCGCGATCGCGACGTGATTGAGCCGCCCCAGCATGGGAATCCTCCGTTTCGGGTTTCTTCCGCCCGGCGCTAGAGCGTCTTCGCTCTAGACTTCCAGGACGTGAACGAGACAGAGGGGCTTTTTCCCCCACTGCTCGCTGAGCGTGGCGCGAACCGCCCGGCGCACCGACTCCGCCACCGCATCCGGGTCGCGTCGCCGCCCGCGCGGCAGCCCCTCGACTGTGGAAACCACCACGTCGAAGACGATGTCGTCGAACGCTTCGCCGGCCGTATTCTTCTCGGGGATACCGACGAGATCAACCTCGGGATCGTCGGCCAGTTCCCCTTTCTCGCTCATGGCAATGGCCACGAAGATGCAGCCGGCAAAGCCCATCCGCCGCCGCTCGATCACCGCGCGCGACTTGGCGTCTTCCAGAATGGTACCATCCTTGTAGAGCCGGCCAGCTGGCAATTCGCCGATAATTCCGGGCATGCCGGGCCCGAGCTTGACGAGGTCGCCATTCCGGCAGGTCAGCACTTTCGGAACGCCGAAGGCCCGCCCGAGGCGGGCATGTTCGGACAGATGCAGCGCCTCGCCATGGACGGGGATGAGGAGCTGCGGGCGCGTCCAGGCCAGCATGTCCCGCAATTCGTCGCGGCGCGGATGCCCGGAGACGTGGACGAGATGGGTGCGGTCGGTGATGACCTCCAGCCCTTGCGCCACCAGCCCGTTGATGATGGCACCGACCGCCTTCTCGTTGCCGGGAATGGTCCGCGAGGAAAAAATCACGCTGTCGCCCTTGTTGAGCGTCACCTCGGGGTGGTCGTCGTTCACGATCCTTGCCAACGCCGCTCTTGGCTCTCCCTGGCTGCCGGTACACAGCGCCACCACCTTGTCCGGAGGAAGATGACCGTAGACCTCGGGGCTGCGGAAATTCTTCACGCCATCGAGATACCCGGTCTCGCGCGCCACTTGCACGACACGCGCCATCGCGCGGCCGACGACGACGACTTCGCGGCCCGCGGCTTCCGCCGCCTCCGCGACTGCCTTGATGCGCGCGACGTTGGAGGCAAACGTCGTCACCGCGACACGGCCCTTGGCGCCCTTGATCAGTTCGGCGATCGCTTTGGCGACCTCGGTTTCAGACGGCGAACGACCATCGCGAACGGCGTTGGTGGAATCCCCGACCAGCGCCAGCAAGCCGGCATCGCCCAATTCGCGCAGGCGGCGCTCGTCAGTGGGAGGGCCAATGATCGGCGTCGGATCGATCTTCCAGTCGCCGGTGTGCAGCACCGTGCCGATTTCGGTGTGGATCGCGAGCGCATGCGATTCCGGAATCGAATGGGCGACCGGAATGAACTCGACATTGAACGGTCCGACATCGACGCGGCCGCCCGACGGGATCACCGTCACAGGGATCTTCGGCGGATTGCGCTCGGCTTCGCATTTGGCCTGAAACAGGGCCGCGCTGAATTTGGTGGCGTAGATCGGGCATTGCAGGCGCGGCCAGAGGTCGATGATGGCGCCGAAATGGTCTTCATGAGCGTGGGTGAGCACCAGCCCGACCAGATTTTGCCGTTCCTTTTCGAGAAAGCTGATGTCGGGCATGATCAGGTCGATGCCCGGCAGATGCTCCTCGTCGCCGAACGAGACGCCGAGGTCGACGGCAAGCCACGCTCGCTGGTGGCGATTTCCCAGCCCATAGATCGACAGGTTCATGCCGATCTCGCCGACGCCTCCAAGCGGCGCAAAGGTCAGTTCGTCCGCCATCAGGCTGCCCCTATTGAGGCCGCCGAGCCGAAATAGACGTCGCCCGCGCTGACGGCGATCTGCTCGCCCGCGGCGGTGCGCACGACCATGCAGCCCTGTTCATCGATTGTGTCAAACGTCCCCCGAATTGGATTTCCCCCGGAACTGACCGCAACAGCTTGCCCCAGTCCAGCCGCCCGCGCGAGCCAGAGCTTGCGGATTTCGGGAAAGCCCCGGCCATCGTACCAGATACTGCGGAATTCGGCCCAGCCATCGGAGAGCACGGCGAACAGTTCTTCGGCGCTGACGTCGACCCCAAGCGCCTTCAGCGAGGTCGCCGGCGTCGGGGTATCCGTCGGCGCCGCGATCACATTGGTGCCGATGCCGACCACGACCGCCAGTCCGCCGCCGACCGCTTCGGCCTCCAGCAGAATGCCCGCAAGCTTCTTGCCGCCCGCCAGCACGTCGTTGGGCCATTTCAGCGAGAACTCCAGATCGTCGGAGCCCGGCGCGCGCAGCGCCGCCTCGACGCTCAGCTTGCGCAAAGCCTGCTCCAGCGCGAGCCCGGCCGCAAAGCCGAGCGTCGCCGCGACGGCGGGGCTCAACTGCATGACCTCCAGGACGCTGCTGGCGAGATTGCCGCGCGGCGCGATCCATGGACGATGCCGCCGGCCTCGGCCGGCGGTCTGCTCGGCAGTGACGAGCCATATCGGGCCGCCCTCGCCGGCGCGCGCCCGCGACAGCCCCTCCGCATTTGTCGAACCGATCCGATCAAAGGCAGCGAGCCGGTAACCTGCGGAAGCCGCGCGCGGACCCAGCGTGAATGTCATCTAGAACAGCGATTTGGCCGCTGATGTCGCAGCGGCAACCAGCGGACCCGGAAGGACGAAGAACAGGATGTTGAAGAGGCCCGCGATCGCGAGCACCGTGCGCAGCTCCACCCGCACCGGATCGAGCTTGGCCAGCGGCTCGTCGAAGTACATCACCTTGACGATCGCGAGATAATAATAGGCGCCAACCACGCTGGTGAGCACGCCGATCACCGAGAGCGTGAACAGCCCGGCCTTGATCGCCGCTACGAACACGTACCATTTGGCGAAAAAGCCCGCGAGCGGCGGCACGCCGGCCAGCGAGAACAGGAGCATCGCGAAGAAGAAGGCAAGGAGCGGGTTGGTGCGCGACAGGCCGGCGAAATCGCTGATGTTCTCGACATTCTGACCGTTGCGCTTCATCGCGAGGATGATGGCAAACGAGCCCAGCGTCATCGCCACGTAGATCGCAAGATAGATCAGCACGCCCTGCGCGCCCTCGACCGTGCCGGCGGCAAGCCCCACCAGTGCAAAACCCATGTGGCCGATCGAGGAATAGGCCATCAGGCGCTTGATGTTCCGCTGCCCGATTGCGGCGAACGATCCCAGCGCCATGGAGGCGATGGAGACGAAGACGACGATCTGCTGCCACTGCGTCAGGATGCCCGGAAACGCCGTGAGCGTGACGCGGGTGAACACCGCGAGCGCCGCCACCTTCGGTGCGGACGCGAAGAACGCCGTGACCGGCGTCGGCGCGCCCTCATAAACGTCCGGCGTCCACATATGGAACGGGACGGCGGAAACCTTGAAGCAGAGGCCCGCGAGCAGGAACACGAGGCCAAATGAGAGGCCGACACTGCCTGTCTTGATTTCGGCCGCCAGCCCGGCAAAGTTCACCGTGCCGGTGAAGCCGTAGATCAGCGACGCACCGTAGAGCAGCATGCCCGAGGACAGAGCGCCCAGCACGAAATATTTCAGGCCAGCCTCGGTCGATTTCGCATTATCGCGGTTGCTGGCGGCGACCACGTAAAGTGCAAGCGACATCAGCTCGAGCCCGAGATAGAGCGAGATCAGGTCGCCGGCCGAGATCAGCACCATCATGCCGAGTGTCGAGAGCAGAACCAGGACCGGATATTCGAAGATACGCCGCGACGGGTCGGACAGGAATTCGACCGAGAGCACCAGCGTCGCCACCGAGCCGATCAGCGCCAGGATTTTCAGAAAGCGCGCAAAATCGTCTACGATGAAGCTGCCGCCGAACGTCGAGAGCTTGCCCGAAGGCAGCATCAGCTCCAGGACTCCGGTCACGATCAAGAGGCACACCGAGAGGCCGATCACCAGCTTCGTGGTGCCCTGCCCGCGATAGGCGCCGAGCATCAGCAGCGCCAGGGCGCCTACGGCCAGCACCAGCTCGGGCAGAACCGGCTGCAATTGATAACCTGCGGTCTCAAAGCTCATGGCAGTTTGATCCTGATCCGCTGCCTTATTGCAGCAGCGCGGCAGCCTTAACGGCAGTGACCGCAGTCGTATAGTTGTTGACGAGTTGCTGCACCGACGCCGCCGACATGTCGAGCACCGGCTTCGGATAAACGCCGAACAAAATGGTGAGCGCGACCAGCGGGAATAGCGTCACGCATTCGCGCCAGGTCATGTCCTTGATGGTCATCAGCGCCGGTTTGACCAGCGCGCCGAAAACGATCTTGCGATAGAGCCACAGCGCATAGGCTGCGGACAGGATCACGCCGAACGTGGCGAAGAAGGTGGTCGGCAGCGAGACCTTGAAAGTGCCGAGCAGCGTCATGAACTCGCCGATGAAGCCGGAGGTGCCGGGCAGCCCGACATTGGCCATGGTGAAGACCATGAACGCCAAAGCATAGAGCGGCATCCGGTTGACCAGCCCGCCATACGCCGCGATCTCGCGGGTGTGCATACGGTCATAGACGATGCCGACGCAGAGGAACAGCGCGCCCGAGACGATGCCGTGCGAGATCATCTGGAACACGCCGCCGGCGACGCCCTGCACGGTGCCGGCGAAGATGCCCATGGTGACGAAGCCCATGTGAGCGACGGAGGAGTAGGCAATCAGCTTCTTCATGTCCTCCTGCATCATCGCCACCAGCGAGGTGTAGATGATCGCGATCACCGAGAGCGAGAAGATCAGCGGCGCGAAGTCGTGCGAGGCCAGGGGGAACATCGGCAGCGAGAACCGCAGGAAGCCGTAGCCGCCCATCTTCAGGAGGATTGCGGCCAGGATCACCGAGCCCGCGGTCGGCGCCTCGACGTGCGCGTCGGGGAGCCAGGTGTGGACCGGCCACATCGGCATCTTCACCGCAAAGGAAGCGAAGAAGGCAAGCCACGCCCAGGTCTGCAACGAGCGCGGTACTGCGGTGTGCATCAGGGTCGGAATGTCCGTGGTGCCGCCGTTCCAGTACAGCGCCATGATGGCGAGCAGCATCAACACCGAGCCGAGCAACGTGTAGAGGAAGAACTTGAACGAGGCGTAGACCCGACGCGGACCGCCCCAGACGCCGATGATCAGGAACATCGGAATCAGGCCGCCCTCGAAGAACAGATAGAACAGCATGAGGTCGAGCGCGCAGAAGGTGCCCACCATCAGCGTTTCAAGGACGAGAAACGCCATCATGTATTCGCGCACGCGAACCGTGATCGATCTCCAGCTCGCGACGATGCAGAACGGCATCAGGGCCGTGGTCAGGATCACGAACGGCAGCGATATGCCGTCCACACCCATGTGGTAGGTGATCCCGGTCGCGAGCCATGAGCCCTTCTCGACGAACTGAAAATCCGTCTGGCTGGGATCGAAGCGCCAGACCAGGATCAGCGAAATCGCAAAAGTCACCACCGTCGTCCACAGCGCGATCCAGCGCGCGGTGGAATTGGCGGATTCCTCGCTACCGCGCGCCATCACATAGATGAGGGCAACGCCCAGGATCGGCAGGAAGGTCGTGATGAAGAGAATGGGCCAGGTTGTCATTTACTGGCCTCCGAAGCCGAACATGAACCAGGTGATGAGACCAGCCACGCCGATAAGCATCGCAAAGGCGTAGTGATAGAGATAGCCGGTCTGGATTTTGACGACGTTGCGCGTGACGTCCAGCACGCGGGCGGAAACGCCATCCGGGCCGAAGCCGTCGATGAGCCAGCCGTCGCCCTTCTTCCAGAGGAAGCGTCCGATCCACTTCGCCGGTCGCACGAAGATGAGATCGTACAGCTCGTCGAAATACCATTTGTTGAGCAGGAACTGGTAGAGCAGCGGCTGCTGCCGGGCCAGCGCGACGGGCAGGTAGGGCCGGCGGATGTAGAAGACGTAGGAGACCAGGAAGCCGAGCACCATCATCAGGAACGGCAACTGTCCGAGCAGGGACGGCATCTGTTCCATATCCTCGAGGATATGCGGGTTCATCTTCACCGAATCCCTGAAGAATTCCTCGACGCCGTTGCCGGCGAACAGCTCCTTGAAGGGGAAGCCGGCAAAGATCGAGCCCACCGCCAGTGCGCCGATCGGGACCAGCATCCACATCGGACTCTCATGGGCCGCCTCGTAATGCTCCCTGTCGTGCGGCTCGCCGAAGAAGGTCTTCCAGATCAGGCGCCAGGAATAGAACGAGGTCAGACCTGCCGCCGCCACGGTGAGCAAATACGCGTAAGTCGCGACAGAGTTGTGCGAGGCATAGGCGGATTCGATGATCGCGTCCTTGGAGAAGAATCCGGCAAAGCCCGGAACGCCGGTCAGCGCCATGGTGCCGACGCACATCACCGCAAAGGTGTAGGGGATCTTCCGCCACAGCCCGCCCATGTTGCGGATGTCCTGCTCGTGATGCATCGCGTAGATCACCGAGCCTGAACCCAGGAACAAGAGCGCCTTGAAGAAGGCATGGGTGAACAGGTGGAACATGCCCACCGAATAGGCCCCCGCCCCCATCGCCACGAACATGTAGCCGAGCTGCGAGCAAGTCGAATAGGCGACGATGCGCTTGATGTCGTTCTGCACGAGGCCGATCGTTGCGGCAAAGAACGCGGTAGTTGCGCCGATGAACATCACGAAGGCCTGCGCGGTCGGCGCAAGTTCGAAGAGCGGAGACAACCGCGCCACCATGAACACGCCGGCGGTCACCATGGTCGCGGCGTGGATCAGCGCCGACACCGGGGTCGGGCCTTCCATGGCGTCCGGCAACCAGGTGTGCAGCAGGAACTGCGCGGACTTGCCCATCGCGCCCATGAACAGAAGCAGACAGGCCAGCGTCAGGGCGTCAACATTCCAGCCGAGGAAATCGATGGTCTTGCCGGCGAGCCCCGGCGCGCCCGCAAAGATCGTCTCGAAATCCGTCGATCCGATCAGTGCGAAGACCGCGAAGATGCCGAGCGCGAAGCCGAAGTCGCCGACCCGGTTGACGATGAAGGCCTTGATCGCGGCGGCGTTCGCCGAGGGCCGCTGGTACCAGAAGCCGATCAGGAGGTAGCTCGCCAGACCCACGCCTTCCCAGCCGAAGAAGAGCTGCACCAGGTTGTCGGCGGTCACCAGCATCAGCATCGCGAAGGTGAACAGCGACAGATAGCCGAAGAAGCGCGGCCGGTGCGGGTCCTCGTCCATGTAGCCGATCGAGTAGAGGTGGACGAGCGAGGATACCGTCGTGACCACGACCAGCATGACGGCGGTGAGCGTGTCGACCCGCAGCGCCCAGGAGACCTGCAGATCGCCCGAGGTGATCCAGGGGAACAGCGCGATTCGCGCGTCGTGATGCAGGAAGCCGACATCGACGAAGGTGAACCAGGACAGCGCCGCCGACACGAACAACAGCCCGGTCGTGATCAATTCCGCGGCGCGCGAGCCAGTTGCCGGCGGCTCGGCCGGCGCGTGGCCGTGGTCGTCATGAGCCAGGGGCTCGTCGTGGGCGACATGGACGAGTGCCGCATCCTCACCGACATGCGTAGTCGGGTGAGACGCCTCCGCGTTGCCATGCGCATCCGCATGATGCTCGACCGTGTCGCCGCTCGGGCAGCGCCCATGCGCCCCGACAACGGCGATGACGCCGGCGAGAATGGCGCCCAGCAGCGGCAGGAAAACGATTGCCTGGATCATCAGCAAATTCCTTTCCGCATGATCTTATCGGAAAACCGGTCTCCACTTTTCCGGATCATGCGGTCAGCCCTTCATCAGATTGACGTCTTCGACCGCAATCGAACCGCGGTTGCGGAAATACACGACCAGGATCGCAAGCCCGATCGCGGCCTCGGCGGCGGCCACCGTCAGGACCAGCAGCGCAAACACCTGGCCGACGATGTCGCCGAGAAAGGTCGAGAACGCCACCAGGTTGGTGTTGACCGAAAGCAGGATCAGCTCGATCGACATCAGGATGACGATGATGTTCTTGCGGTTGAGAAAGATGCCGAGAATGCCGAGCGTGAACAGGATCGCGCCGACCGCCAGATAATGTCCGAGTCCAATCGTCATTGCACCCACTCCGCCGCATCCGTGTCCTGCAGCCCCTGCCCTGATGCGACCTTGCGCACGGTCATGGCAAGCGCGGGCGTCCGCGCATTCTGCGCGCTGACATCCTGCCGCTTGACGTAAGCCTTGTGGCGCAGCGTCAGCACGATGGCGCCGATCATTGCGACCAGCAACACCATGCCGGCAAGCTGGAAGTAATGGACATACTTCGTATAGAGCACAAGGCCGAGCGCCTCGGTGTTGCTCACATTGGCCGGGATCGCTGCGGTGATCGCCTTGCTGACACCGGGATTGATCACCCAGAATCCAACGATCAGCAGCAGCTCGAACAGGAAGATGCCGCCGACCACGAGCCCGATCGGCAGGTACTCGATGAAGCCCTCGCTGAGCTGGGCGAAGTCGACATCCAGCATCATGATCACGAACAGGAACAGCACCGCGACCGCGCCGACATAGACCACGATCAGGATCATCGCCAGGAACTCGGCGCCCATCAGCACGAACAGGCCGGCGGCGTTCACGAAGGCCAGGATCAGGAACAGCACCGAATGGACAGGATTGCGCGAGACAATCACCATCACGGCGGAGGCGACGCAAACGGCCGCGAACAGATAAAAGAAAAGCGCGGGAAGGATCATGGTCTGTGTCCGTCCCCTTACCGATACGGCGCGTCGAGCGAGATCGCTTTCGCGATCTCCCGCTCCCAGCGGTCGCCGTTGGCGAGAAGCCTCGCCTTGTCATAGTAGAGTTCTTCGCGCGTCTCGGTCGCGAATTCGAAATTCGGCCCTTCGACGATGGCATCCACCGGGCAGGCCTCCTGGCACAGGCCGCAATAGATGCATTTCACCATGTCGATGTCGTAGCGCACGGTGCGGCGGGTGCCGTCGTTGCGGCGCGGTCCGGCCTCGATCGTGATCGCCTGCGCCGGACAAATCGCCTCGCACAGCTTGCAGGCGATGCAGCGCTCTTCGCCGTTGGGATAGCGGCGCAGCGCGTGCTCGCCGCGGAAGCGCGGGCTGATCGGGTTCTTTTCGAAGGGATAGTTGATGGTCGGCTTCGGCTGGAAGAAGTAGCGCATGGCGAGAAAGAACGCCGATACGAATTCGGACAGCAGCAGCGAACGCGCGGCAACTTTGACACTCATGGCAGCCTCATTTCGGCGCGATGTCGGCGAAATGCAGCACGCCGGCCACGATCACCACCATCGCCAGCGACAGCGGGAGGAACACCTTCCAGCCGAGCCGCATCAATTGATCGTAGCGGTAGCGCGGGACGATCGCCTTTGCCATCGCAAACAGGAAGAACATGAAGAACAGTTTCAACGCGAACCAGATCACCCCTGGGATCCAGGTGAACGGCGGCAGCGCCACCGGCGGCAGCCAGCCGCCCAGGAACAGGATGGTGGCCATCGCGCACATCGTGGTGATCGCCACATACTCGCCGAGCATGAACAGGAGATAGGGAGTGGAGCCGTATTCGACCATGAATCCGGCCACCAGCTCGGATTCCGCTTCCACCAGATCGAACGGCGGCCGGTTGGTCTCGGCCAGCGCCGAGACGTAGAACACGACGAACATCGGCAAGAGCGGCCACACATACCAGTTCAGGATGGTGAGCTGCGGCAGCCCGATTAGGCTCGCAAGCCCGCGGGTATTCTGCGCTTCGACCACGGCCGACAGATTGAGCGAGCCGGCGCACAGCAGCACGGTGATGATCACAAAGCCGATCGAGACCTCATAGGAGACCATCTGCGCGGCCGAACGCAGCGCCGCCAGGAACGGATATTTCGAGTTCGACGACCAGCCGGCCATGATGATGCCGTAGATCGACAGCGACGAGATCGCG
>CAYVVB010000248.1:0-9897 GCA_964454955.1 uncultured Bradyrhizobium sp.
GCGCCGATACCTACGAGGCCTCGATGGACATGGCCGAGCTGTCGCTCCTGCCTGCCGTCCGGCGCGCCGACGGCGAAACGCTTGTCGTTGCCGACGGCACCTCCTGCCGGCACCAGATCGAGGACGGCGCCAAGCGAGGCGTGCTCCACGCCGCACGCGTGCTGGCGATGAGCCTCGATCGCGCGCAACCGAACCCCGACCTCTCCCCTGTAAAGGAATCGCTCCATGGCTGAACTGACTCTCGACGTCGCCCGCAAGATCCTCGATGCCGCGCTCGCCAAGGCGGTCGAGACGAAGTTGAAGCCGCTCGTCATCACCATTCTCGATGCGCGCGGCGCCGTGAAGGTGACCGCGGCGCAGGACGGCACCAGCCTGCTGCGCGCCGAGGTTGCGCACGGCAAGGCGTTCGGCGCGCTCGCCATGGGCATGGGATCGCGCGCGCTCTACCAGCGCGCCCAGGAGCAGGCCTATTTCGTCGACGCGGTCAACACGCTGGCGCAAGGACGCCTGGTGCCGGTGCCCGGCGGCGTGCTGATCCAGGACGGCGGCAAGCTTCTTGGCGCGGTCGGCGTTTCCGGCGATACGTCGGACAATGACGAGATTTGCGCGATCGCGGGAATTGAGGCCGCGGGGTTGAAGGCCAATCCGGGATAGCGCCGCAGGCGGCACCTCCAGCTCTCCGAGCAAGGGGAAGAGAGATGAACGACCAAACCGGCCTGGACGCACGAATCCTCGACGAGGTTGCAGACAGCCTCATCTACGCGGATCGCTCGGGCGCGATCACACGCTGGAATCGCGCATCCACCGTGTTGTTCGGCTTTTCCGCGGAGGAAGCGCTCGGTCGCAATCTGGATCTCATCATTCCCGAGCACTTGCGCGCTGCGCATTGGAAGGGTTTCAACGCAGCGGTCAGCAGCGGCGTCATGAAGCTGCAGGGGCGTCCCACCCTGACCCGCGCCGTCCACAAGAGCGGACGCAAGCTCTACATCGAAATGACTTTTGCGCTGGTGAGAGACCTGCATGGCGAGGTGCTGGGGTCGGTCGCAATGGCCCGCGACGTGACCGAGCGTGTGGAGCGCGAGCGCGCGGCCCGCGCGCAATAAGCCGGGGCGAACGCTTCTTCCAAGCAACGAACCGGCGAATCCAGCGAGGCCCCCGCTCGAGCCGCGTTTCAAAAAAGCCGCTTGCGAATAGGAACCGGACACGCAGCTTCGCATTTTTAGGCGGTACGTTCACACCTGTCACGTCAGTTGATCCAACCAACAAAGGATGGGACCATGCCTCGGGTGAAGCAAGCTGGGAAAAGGAAGCGCGCAACCAAATCCGCCGCCGTGACCGCGCTGGGGGCCGCCGGACTCGGGCTTTCGCTGGCGGGGAGCGCATCCGCGTCAACGATCCCCGCCGCTGATACCCCGCAATCCAACAACGCCTGGCCCAATCAGCGCTTCGTTCTCAACGACGAAGAGATGGCCGACGTCAGTCTCGCCACGTTCCATCTCTTCGACAAGGAGAATATCGGCAGCCGTGCGGGCGCGCAGGAAGTCGCCTTCCGCCGCGGATGCGGTGGTTGCCGTGGTTGCCGCGGCGCGCGTGGCTGCAGGTGCGGCGGCTGCCGAGGTTGCGGCGGCTGCTGCCGGTCCTGGGGACGGTGCCGGTGGTGCTGAGTTCTGTGGCGTGATGGCGAGCGACTTCAAGCGAAGCGCCATCGCGCTTTAGCCTGTCGGAGCATGATCGAACGGCGAAGCAATCCAGAATCGCGAGCGCGGCTCTGGATTGTTTCACCTGCGCTCGATAGCGGCCGAAGTTTTCGCCGCGCTTACTTTCCCGTCCATACCGGCTTGCGCTTTTCGCCGAATGCCTTGAGTCCTTCCTTCGCGTCCTCGGTCATCGCGAGCAGCGCGATCTGGCTTTCGGTGTAGGCGATGCTTTCGTCGAACGACATCGAGGCGATCGCGCGCATGGCGTATTTGCCGCGCCGGATCGCGGTCGGAGACTTGTCGACGATACGGGAGATCAGCCATTCGACCTTCGCATCGAGCTCCGTGGCCGGCACCACATGGTTGAGAAGCCCAGCGGCTTGCGCCGCCTTCGCATCGAACGGCTCGCCGGTCAGCGCCCATTCGTTGACAAGCCGCGGCGGCACCATCGATTGCAACAGGCTCATGACCTGCATCGGAAACACGCCGACCTTGACCTCGGGCAGCCCAAAAATCGCGTGATCGGCGGCAACCGCCATGTCGGTCATGCACAACAGGCCCATGCCTCCCGCCATGCAGACGCCGCCGACGCGGGCGACCGCGGGCTTGGTTGCGTTCTGCGACAGCCGCAAGAGGTCGGCGTAATCGACATTGGGCCTGGAGAAATCCATCGAGAACGCGGCACCCGAGTTCTGCAGGTCTGCGCCGGCGCAGAACGCCTTCTCGCCTGCGCCGGTCAGCACGATGACGCGCACCTCCGCGTCCTCGTGCGCATCACGGTAGCCCTTTGCGATGCCGGCGATCACTGCGCCGTTCAGCGCGTTGCGCTTGTCCGGCCTGTTGATGGTGATCCAGAACGCACTCCCGCGCTTTTGCAGAATCACGCTGTTGTCTTCGTTCATAAGGCCACCCGCTTCCTTGTTCCCTCGCCCACGCATTTGCGATGACAGCATAACGACTGCAAGGGCGATCTCTTGCGCCGAGCCTCCGTCAAGTCTGCACCGATCCGCGCCCCGCCGCGGATCGGTCAACTGGAATATTCAATATTTGGATCAATATGTTAGTTTAAGATACTGAGGAGTCACCGCGGAAGTCCGGCCTGTTGCAGGAGAGCCGCGCCTGACCAGAAAGTGAGAGCCGGTCGCACCTCCTCTATTGCAGATGCGAATGCGAGACTCCTATACCCTGTACAAGCAGTGGGACCGGCAGAGGGGATCCATGACATCGAATAGCGGCAATACGGCGCGTCTCGGCGGATTTTCGTCGCTGTCTGCGCCACGGCCGGGCTGGCTCAAGGTCGCGGCGATGGCCATTGCATTGTTTGCCGTCGCGATCGCGCCGAGCCGGGCCCACACGGCGCCCGCACCGGCCACCGCGCGCGTCTATCTGATGCGCGGTGTGCTCAACATCTTCTCGCTGGGCATGGACCAGATCGCCGCCAGGCTGCAGCAGCAGGGCATTCCGGCGAGCGTTCACAACCATCTCGTCTGGGCTTCCGTCGCGGACGATGCCGCCGCCGATTACCGGAGCGGTCGGGCGAAGACCATCATCCTCGTCGGCCACTCCTCGGGAGCGACTGTGCTGCCGGACATGGTCGCGCGGCTCAGTCAGCAGGGCGTGCCGGTGAAGCTTGCGATCGGTTTGGATTCGGTCTTCCATACCAGTCTTTCGGGCCGCGTCGGGCGCTACATCAACTTCTATGTCGCCAACGGCGCCGGTACCCGCGTGGAAAGGTCCAGGACCTTCCAGGGAACGCTGGAAAATGTCGACGTGGAGAGCGTGCCGGGCGTGGGCCATCTCACGATCGACAAGAACGAGTTGATTCAGCAGAAGGTGATCGCAGCCATCGACGCAGCTGTCCGGGGCGGCCCGGGCGTTGGGCCGGCCAGCCCTGGCGCGACACCGGTTGCGAGGAGGCCAATTCGTGCTGTCGCCCCGCAGGCCTCCGGGCCAAAGCGGGCGGCAGTCAACTGATTTGGTCTGGTCCGGGACCAGAGCCGGCTTTCTTCGGCCTCAAATTCCGCCCATTCGTTTGCGATGCAGTGGCGGTGCGCCGGAAATGGCGCGCCTTGGCGCTTTCGGCGCCAACGGCAACGAATGTGGGGCGCAGTGAGAAGCACACAGGCAAGCCTCAGGCGAATTGCGGGCCTTTCGGCCATAGGGCTGCTTGTCTGTGTCTTGGGTGGCGTTCTGGGCAGTGCCGCACGTCCTGCCATGGCCGCCCCGCCCAAAGCCGTCAAGCAGGCGGCGGCGCAGCCCACCGACACCAGATCGCAGGCACTGGCCAAGGGCACGCCGGCCGCAGCGCCTTCGACGACTGAGCCTTTGCCGACCCAGCCGCGCGGACGCGTCTATCTGTTTCGGGGCGCGCTGGGGCCGATTTTCTCGACGGGGATGGACCGTCTGGCGGAAAAGATCGTGCGCGCGGGCCTGCCGGCCGACACCTACGAGTTCACGCTCTGCGGCCTGGTTGCCGCCAGGGCGGTCGAGAAATACCGGCAGGATCCCGCGCCGATCGTCCTGATCGGACACTCCATGGGTGGCCGCTGCGCTCTGCAATTTTCCGAGAAGCTGCAGGAGGAAGGCATTCCGGTCAGCCTGGTCGTCACCATCGACCCCGCCCATTTGAGCCCGGACGTCCCGGCCAATGTCGAGCGCTTCATCAACATCTTTCTGTCCAAGAACGTGCTCGGCGGCGGCGACATCAAGCCGGTCGCCGGTTTTCCGGGCCACTACGCGAGCTACGACCTGGAGAAGCATGACGAGGTTTCTCACATCACCATCGACAAGGTCGACGCGATCCATCGGCAGATCGTCGACAAGATCGTAGAGCTCACCGCGACACCGGCAAAAGTGGAAGGCGAAACCCTGCCGCTGCGCTACGCGGTCCCGCCGAAGGCCGACATCGAGCTATGGGACAGCGGCACGGCCGTCACCGCACGCCCTGGCGACACGTTGCAGACGCTCGCCGCCCAATATCACCTGCCCCTGTGGTCGCTCACCCAGGAGAACCCCGCGCCGGACAACATGCAACTCATCCCGGGTCAGCAAGTCGTCGTGCCGCGGCATCTCGAGCCGCTCACCGCGGTCGCCGAGCCGGTGATCTCAGGGCGCTGAACGCCGAAGAAACGGCACGATCATGGGAACGCGGCGGCTATACCTGCGATAGGCCTCCGCTCCGAGCTCGGCGGAGAGGAACCCCTCCTCCATTCGCGCCTTCTGCCATTCGCCGAATGAGATCAGAAGCGCCCCGAGCAGCGCAGGCCAGGTCGCAACCGCAATTCCCGTCGCGAGGATTGCGGTGATGAGCCCGGTATAAATGGGATGACGCACCATTCCGTAGGGCCCCGTATCGATGATGCGATGGTCTTCCTTGTGCGTGATGGCGTTGGACCAGAAGCGGCCAAGATGGATCCGCGCCCACCAGGTGAACGAGATGCCGAGCAGCGTCACCACCGCAAGCGCGTAGGTCCCGAGCGTACCGGTATCGTACAGCGGCGCTGCACCGACGAGGCGCGCGGTCAGAGGCATCAGCAAGATCGCGCCCAACAAAATCGGCAGGCGATAGACCCAGGACTCCAGGGTGGGCACGTGCGTCTTGGTGCGGCCCGACCAGAACGAGGCAACCACCCAGCTCACGACCCATGCGAGCCAGATCAGCGCCAGCAATTTGGTAGGCCAGGTGACGATCCAGCCGCTCAAGACGGCGTCGCCGATGTCGCCCAAACCGCTAAGCATGCTTCAGAACCTTGCTCACGGGCGCACCCATCATGCGAGCGATCGTCTCCTGCAGGACGGGCTGGACCGGACGGGGTGCATAGCCGAGCTCGCGCCTGGCCTTCTCGATCGACAGCGCGCTCGCCCGCCGCGCGATGCGAACACCCTCGACCGTCGCCGCCGGCGTCCGGCGGGTCACGTAGTTTGCCTTGAACTCTATCACGGATGCCGCCAGCTCCGCGAGTCGGCCGGGTATTGGAACAAACCACTTGCGACGGCCGCTGATGGCCGCCATCAGGGCCAGAACCTGTCCGAGCGGAATCGAGTCACCGCCGAGAACGTAGCGGTTCCCCACCCGTCCCTTTTCCATCGTGAGGATGAGGCCATGCGCGACATCGCGCACATCGACCATGTTCACGATGAAATCGAGATAGAGCCGCAATGGTCCGCCGCCGAGAAAATGCCGGAGCATCGCGGTCGGCGGCGTGTGGTTGTGATCGTGCAATCCGATCGGCATGGTCGGGCAGCCGACCACCACCGGAAAGCCCGATGCGGCGAACTGCAGAGCCAATCGATCCGCCAGCATTTTGGAGCGCGTGTAAGGCCCCGGCATCTCCTCAACGGAAAGCTGCGCGTCCTCTGCCGCCGGCTGATCGGGCCTTGCGCTGCGGAACAGGATCGACTCGGTCGAGCAGTGCAGAAAGCGGGTGACGCCGTGCTTTTGTGCGAGGGCCAGAACCTTCTCCGTCCCCTTGAAATTGACGGCGGAGAATTCCGCGTGATCGCGCTTCCACATGCCGGGATGGCCGGCCAGATGATAGACCTCGCCGACGCCGCCCAGCGTCTCCCGCACGAGGCCATCATCGAGCACTGAGCCCTCGACATATTCGACCCCCGGCAGGGGGCGTGTCGGCAGACGGACATCGAGAACGCGCACCTGACGCCCGCGGGCGACAAGCTCCGATACCAGGTGCTGGCCAATGAAGCCGCTGCCGCCGGTGACGAGAATACGTGTCATGAAGAGGTCGGTCGTCTCAGCGATTGCCCGGATAGTTCGCCCCTACCGGCCCAGGGACCGGTCCGAGAATGGTGGCCAGGTCGTGCCGGAACCCCAGCGCGATGAACAATTTGGCCATCACGAACATCGGTCCGAGCAGCAGATGCGTCGGGTGGTCGGCCATCGACGGCTTTCGGTGTTCGAAGACCTTGTGGCCGACGACTTGCGCCGTCACCCCAACGACAAGCAAGACCGCGGACGCGATCCAAACGCCGGCAACGCTCACATTGCTGACGATGGCGGCAGCCGTCGACAACAACAGGACAGCAGCAGCGAGGATCGCCACCCCGAGCGGGGGATCGAGCGCCAGCCAATAGATCAGAACGGGCAGCACCAGCAGAGTGGCCAGAGTGACGTGGCCCTCGAACCCGGGGATCGGCAACATTGTCAGCGGTAGGACCGCGGCAAGAAAAAGAAAGATGATGCCGAACACATGAGCCACACAGTTCCTGGGGTCACGGTGATATTCAACGTAGTCGACGAGCTGACGCCGGAAGTAGGCGGTCATGCGTCCCCCTCTTTCGTTTTGAAACGCAAGCAGGCGCCTGGGTATCTGGCCGCAGCAACACCGGACTTGCGTATCGTCACTGGGTTTGGCGCGAATGGATTGCTACTTAAGCTACTCGTCCCGCCGATGTCAAAAAGGGTCGTCATGCGATCCGAGGATATGACCCCAGCATGAACAGAGGTGCAGGGCGAAATCTGGGCAAAGTCACCAACAATCAACGAATAATCCGAATAGGGACCTTTAGAACGGCAACCGCGCCCTTTGCAACAGCTCCGGACATCAAGGATGCCGCTCGGACCGCAAGAAATGACGTCGCATTCACCCCGGGATTGCTGAATCTGCTGCGCCGATAAGACGCACTGGCACTCGTCAGGCAACCGCCGAGAGGCTCGCCTTCTTCACCCACACCTTGTTGTCATGGAACGCTGCGCCGCCGATCGGCGCGACCACTTCGGCGCCGGTCAACGTGTTGATGCCGCGGCCGCCGATATGATCGCGGTTCGGGTGAACGGATTCCGCAATCAGCACGCCGCGGCGCACGCCGTCGAACAGCCTTGCGACCAGCGTCGTTTCGCCGCGGACGTTGCCGAGCGTCACCGCATCGCCTTCGGCGATGCCAAGGGGCGCCGCATCCAACGGATGGATCATCACGGACGCCCTGCCCTCGCGCGCCTGCGAGGACGGCGTTTCGTTGAACGAGGTGTTGAGAAAGCTGCGGGAGGGGCTGGTAGCCAGCCGGAACGGGTGCGCCTCATCCGCTTCCTCGATGCTGGTCCAGTGATCCGGCAGGGACGGCATCTTGTCCACGTCGCCCATCAGGAGACCGAGCGGAGGGTGTGCCCAGTCGGCCTTGAAGTGGAATTTCTTGTCCGCATGCGCGAAGCCGTCGAGATAATGCGAGGTGCGGAAATCCGGCTGCAGGTCGCGCCAGAGTTCGGCTTCCAGCGTCTCGATGTCGCCATGACCGCTTTCCCTCAGCGTGGCATCGATCAACTGCCGCGGCGTCATGTCGAAGCCGGGATGCACGGCCCCGACACGTCGCGCGAGGCCCTGCAGCACCTCGTGATTGCTGCGGCATTCGCCGGGCGGATCGATCAGCCTGGGGCCGACCGAGATGTGCTGGTGGCCGCCGCCGTAATAGAGGTCATCGTGCTCCATGAACATCGTCGCCGGCAGCACGATGTCGGCCATTTGCGCCGTCTCGGTCATGAACTGTTCGTGCACGGCGACGAACAGGTCGTCACGCGCAAAACCCTGGCGTACAAGGTTCTGCTCAGGGGCAACGGTGACCGGATTGGTGTTCTGGATCAGCATCGCCTTCACCGGACCGCCGCCGCGCAAGGCCTGCGGATCGCCGGTCAGGATGCGGCCGATTCCGGATTGGTCGAGCACGCGGATGTTGCGAGCGATGGCATCGTGTCCCTCGATGATCCGTTCATTGAAGTGCCAGATCGCGAGATTGTTGAAGAAGGCGCCGCCGCCCTCATATTGCCAGGCGCCCGTCACGGCCGGAATGCACAGCGCGGCGTGCATCTGCGCAGCGCCATTGCGACTGCGGGTGAAGCCATAGCCGAGGCGGAAAAAGCTGCGCTTGGTCTGCCCAACCGCGCGCGCAAACGCTTCGATTTCCGCCACCGGCACGCCGCAGATCGAAGACGCCCACTCAGGCGTTCTCGTCTGCAAATGCGCTTCGAGCTCAGCGGGGCAATCGGTGTAGCGCGCGAGATAATCGCGATCGGCATAACCCTCGCGGAAGAGCACATGCATCACGCCGCAGGCGAAGGCGCCGTCGGTACCGGGCCGCAGGATGATCTTGATGTCAGCCTGCTTCATGGTGTCGTTGTTGTAGACGTCGACCGCCGCTATCCTTGCGCCGCGCTCCTTCTTGGCGCGGGAAGCATGCGTCATCACATTGACCTGCGTGTTCACCGGGTTTGTGCCCCAGATCACGATCAGGTCGGACACCGCCATCTCGCGTGGATCGACTCCGGCGACCTTGCCGGTGCCGATCGCAAAGCCCACACGGGCGATGTTGGCGCAGATCGTCGAATAGAAGCGCGAATATTTTTTGACATGGGTGAGCCGGTTGATGCCGTCGCGCATCACCAGGCCCATGGTGCCGGCGTAGTAGTAGGGCCAGACAGATTCGGAGCCGAACTCGCGCTCGGCCGCGTTGAAACGATCGGCGATCTCGTTCAGTGCTTCATCCCAGGAGATCCGCGCGAATTGACCGGAGCCCTTCGGCCCGGTGCGGCGCAGCGGATGCATCAGCCGTTCCGGATGATGGATGCGCTCGGCATAGCGGGCGACCTTGGCGCAAACGACACCCGCGGTATAGGTCTGCAGCTTGGACCCGCGCACCCGTCCGATGGTGTTTCCGCCGATCACCTCGACATCGAGCGCGCAGGCCGAGGGGCAGTCGTGCGGACAGGTGGAATGGCGGATATCGAGCCGAGCCTGCTTATTCATAATGATAATCACTAGCACCAAAAGCCGGGACCGCCGAGTGCATTTATCCGGCAACCCACCCACAAAGCCTGTACCTCAACTATACGTTATGCGGAAAAACGGGTCCTGCCCTGGGCATGAATCGCCTGTCCCGTGATGTAGCAGGCGCCCGCCGAGGGAACCGCAACACGAGCACGGCAACGCCACGGCATGCAGCGTCATTCTCGCGGCGCGTTTCGCCCGAGCTGTGCCACTTACTTTGTCCCTCCGAAAGACAGAGGGCGCAGGGAAGACCGGGTGCCCGCTTGCACCCACGGCCCCCGCGCAAGAAATGATTGCGCGAGTGCGCGTTGACCACAGGTACAGGCGGTAACAACCGGCCTTCCCTGCGCAGTGGTTTACGGCTTACTTCGCGCTCTTCCCGGTGAACCAGCGTTTGTCACCGTCATAAGCGCGATGCGAAGCATCGT
>CAYVVB010000249.1:0-4362 GCA_964454955.1 uncultured Bradyrhizobium sp.
GGCAAGCGCCGCATCATAGGCGTCACGCAGCTTGCGGTTCAGGTTCTGTGCCTTGGCGTAGAAATGGCCGCGATAGTGCTTGGTGAAGTACTGGCCGAGCAGCATCGTGATCTTGAGACTGTCGGACAATTCGTCCGCGCGATGCCTCCATGCGGAATGGGCATCGAGCAGCGTGGTGTTGTAGAGGCCGCGCCAATTGGTGCCCATGCCGTTGCCTTTCATCATGAACTCGGTAGCGCCTTCGGCCGCGATGGGGAGCCAGATTGCGAGCGCGGCCAGATGCATCGGCACCGAGATCTCGTCGACGCTCGCGCCGAGTTTCGTGAAAATGTCCGCGCCCGCCTTGACCCTGGCGTCCACGTCCGGTTCGGAATTCGCATGCCCGAAGCCTTCCCTGACAACTCCGATGCGAAGGCTCTTTGCACCGGCGCCCAGCGCTTCGGTGTAATTCGACATTCTCGGCGCACCCTGGCGCGGGTCCAGACCGTCGGGGCCTGCCAACACCTCCAGAAGCAGTGCGTTGTCACGCACGTTGCGCGTCATCGGCCCGGTGTGATCGAGCGTGAGTTCGATCGGCATGACGCCGGTGTAGGGAACGAGCCCGTAGGTCGGTTTCATCCCGTAGATGCCGCTGAAGGAGGACGGGATACGGATCGATCCGCCCTGGTCGCCGCCGATCGCCATGTCGGCTTCGCCCAGCGCAACCACCACCGCCGAGCCCGAGGACGATCCGCCGGCCGAATAACCCATCTTGTGCGGATTGTGCACCGGCCCCGCAGCGCAGGTGTGGCTGCCGCCGGAGAAGCAGAAATACTCACAATGCGTCTTCCCGATGATGGTGGCGCCGGCATCAAGCATGCGCGTGACGATGGTGGCGTCGGTATCGGGCGTATAGCCTTCCAGCGTCGAGGCACCGTTCATCATCGGCACACCGGCCAGGCAGATGTTGTCCTTCAACGCGATCTTCTTGCCGGCGAGCTTGCCGCCGTTCGCCCCCTTGATTTCCGTCTTGATGTACCAGGCGTTGTATTTGTTCTCTTCGCCTTCGGGTCGAAAGCCAGGGGTGCGCGGATATTTAACGGCGGGAACATAGTCGGCCATCGCATCGACCGCGTCGTAGGCAGCGTAGTTCGCCTGCATCAGGCCGTCATAAGATTTCAGCTCCGCGTCGCTCATATGCATGCCGAGATCCTCGGCGACGGCGCGCAACTGATCGAGTGTAGGTCGTCGGACAGTCATGGCCTGCTCTCCCCTTTTGCTCGTTGCTCCGGAATTTATGCGGTGATGTCCTGCCCATTCTGAATGACATGAATTCGCGGCGACATCCTGATGACAAATTGCTTGAGCAGCTATAGGCTGCACCAAAACAATAATGCACGGGAGGAATGGCATGCCAGATGCGACGGTTGCACCACGTGCTTCGGACGCGACAGGCAGCAGTGCAGTGCAGCAGGTCGACGTCGCTGTGGTTGGTGCCGGCTTTGCCGGCCTGTATCTGTTGCATCGCCTGCGAAAAGCCGGCTTGACGGCGGTGGCGCTCGACGAGGCGGATGACGTCGGTGGCACTTGGTACTGGAACCGATATCCCGGCGCGCGCTGCGACATTCAGACCATCGACTACAGCTACACCTTCGATCCGGAGCTCGAGAGCGCCTGGACATGGTCCGAGAAATACGCAACCCAGCCTGAAATCCTGCGCTATCTTGGTTTCGTCGCCGACCGCTACGACCTGCGGCGCGACATCCGCTTTGGCGCCAGGGTCACGGCGGCCGCATGGGATGAGGCGTCGGAACGCTGGCTGCTCACGACCAGCAATGGTGCGCCGGTATCCTGCCGCTACTACATCATGGCCACCGGCTGTCTGTCCGCGCCCAAGCCGCCGGAGATCGAGGGCGTCAAAGACTTCAAGGGTGAAGTTTATTTCACCAGCCGATGGCCGCATGAAGAGGTCAAGCTCGCTGGCAAGCGCGTTGCGGTGATCGGCACCGGATCGTCCGGGATCCAGGCGATCCCGTTGATCGCTGAGCAGGCCTCCCATCTCACCGTTTTCCAGCGCACACCGAACTTTGCGCTGCCCGCGCACAATGGCGCTGCGCCAGCGGATCGTCTTGCCCTGCTGGAAAACGACCGCGCTGGCTACCGTGAGCAGGCTCGCTGGTCGCTGACGGGCGTGCCGTGGCCGCAGCAAACAGCGGTCAGCTGGCAGCTTAGCGATGCCGAGCGTCGCGAGCGCTTCGAGAAGGCATGGGCAGCCGGCGATCTCGTCTACATCCTCACTCAGCTCTGGGCCGACCAAGGCGTCGACGTCGACGGCAATGCGCTGGTCGCCGAACTGATCCGCGAGAAAATTCGCGCGGCCGTCGACGACCCCGAGACCGCCGCCGCGCTCTGTCCTCACGATCATCCGTTCGGGGCCAAGCGTCCGTGCCTGGATACCAACTACTACGCCACCTACAACCGTCCCAACGTCACGCTGGTGAACCTGCGGCAGGAGCCGATCGCATCGATCACGGCCTCCGGCATCAAGACCGACAAGCGAACGTACGACGTGGATGTCATCGTGTTCGCCACCGGCTTCGATGCCATGACCGGCGCAATCACGGCTGTCCATCCGATCACGGGCCGCGCCGGAAAATCGTTGTCCAGCGTCTGGGCCAACGGCCCGCAGACCTATCTCGGGCTGACCGTGGCCGGCTTTCCCAACCTGTTCATGATCACCGGGCCGGGCAGTCCTTTGGTGCTGTCGAACATGGCCGTCTCCATCGAGCAGCATGTCGATTGGGTCGTCGACCGATTGGCCGCGACGCGCGAAGTCGGCTTCACGACGATCGAAGCGACCGAAACGGCGCAGGACGGCTGGGCGCGGCACATGGCCGACTGCTCGACGCTCACGCTGCATCGGCTGGCGAACACCTGGTACACGGGCGCGAACGTTCCCGGCAAGGCGCAAGGCGTGATGCCCTATACCGGCGGCGTCGGCCCCTATCGCAGCATCTGCAACGAGGTCGTCAGCCGGGGCATGCTGGGCTTCAAGCTCACCGGCCCCGGCGTTGCCGCGCAGTGCAATGACGGCGAGATCCTTCGGCTGCAGCCTGATGTGCGGCTGGTGCTGAACATGCTCGCGGATTTGAACCTGCCGCCGCTGGAGTCGTTCGGAGCCAAGGGCGCGCGGGACTTCCTCACTCAATTCAACGCCGCCCGTCCGGCCGGTCGGCCGGTCGGCGAGATCGTTGACGGGATCCTCACCGGCGCCGAGGGCCAACTGCCTTACCGTCTCTATCGGCCGGCCACGCCGGGGCTGCATCCGATCGTGGTGTATTTCCACGGTGGCGGCTGGGTGTTGGGCGATGAACAATCCGACGATCCGTTCTGCCGCGACATGTGCCGGCGGACCGGAATGATCTTCGTCAGTGTCAACTATCGGCACGCGCCCGAACATCGCTTCCCGGCAGCCGCAGAGGATGGCTATGCCGCCGCGCGCTGGATCGCGGAGCATGCCGCCGATCTCGGCGGCAGACTGGGACCGGTGCTGGTCGCGGGCTGGAGCGCCGGCGGCAACATCGCTGCCGTCACTTGCCAGCTCGCGCGCGATCGCGGCGGACTGCAAATCTCCGGCCAGCTTCTGGTGTGCCCGGTCACCGACTGCACGTTCGATCGCCCATCTTACAACGACAATGCGACGGGCTATTTCCTGACGCGCTCGCTCATGTACTGGTTCTGGGACATCTATTGCTCACCCGCCGACCGCACCGATCCGCGCGTCTCGCCGCTCCGCGGCAAACTCTCCGGCTTGCCCCCGGCGTTCGTGGTGACCTCCGAGTTCGACCCGCTGCGTGACGAGGGCGTTGCCTATGCCGAAGCGCTGGCCGCCGCAGGCGTACCGGTCGAGCAGCTCAAGGCCCGCGGCCACTTTCACTCGTCCTTCCCAATGGTCGACGTGGTGATAACCGGCGCCAGCGGCCGGGCCAGGATGGCTGAGGCCCTGCGGCGCTTTGCCGGGCTGCCCCAGGATACACGACTGGACGAAGAGAGCGTGCGACCAGGTCGGGCCGCCTCGCCGCTCGAGGTCAACGCGGCTGCAAAGTAGCGCGCAGCGAAATAAAGTGGCGATTGGCGCCCTTCACGATATGGCTGTCCGCAGTCAGCCATATCATGTAGTTTTGCGAAATGCCGATCTGTCACGGGGGAGCCGTATGAAAGCGTTCCTGCTTGCCTGCGCGGCCGCGATTGCGATCGCCGCGGTTGCCGCCGCCGGTCTCAATCAGATTCAAGAGCCGGTCCAGAAAGCCTTTTCCACAAGTGGGGTGCGGCTCTGACGCCGGCGAAATCCGTGGCCTATTCCGCGGCAGTGACCGCCGTGTG
>CAYVVB010000250.1:0-4504 GCA_964454955.1 uncultured Bradyrhizobium sp.
TGCCTTCGAAGCCCTGATCGGGCTGGCCGAGAGTGCGCGGAATATCGGCAGCGGTCATGCCGATGCGCAGCACCGTCTCCGCCGACGCCCTCCCAGGCCAGGTTACTGCAGCCGCCATAGCCGCCACCAGAACCGCAAGCACGGCGCGGCTTTTCCCGCATTTTCCAAGGCGCATTCCAAGACGCATCGCCACAAATCCTCTCACTTGAATGATCAAAGCTTAGGCAGATGCATGCAATGCCTATGCCAGCAGCCGGCCGGGCCGGTGCATTGCTGCCTGACTTCACAGCCCTTTGTGCGTGACTGCCAAGCCGGGATGCGGCGCCTCGTCTGGCATCGCGCTTGCAGGTTTACCGCGGAAAATCGTCCATAGACGTCCGACGGAGTTGTTCATGCGCGTCCGAGTTTCGGTGCTTCTTGCTGCGCTTGCGGTGGCGCTCGCCACGATCTCTGCGCGCGCGGAATCTGTGGTGCGCTACGGCATCTCCATGGCGGATATTCCGCTCACCACGGGCCAGCCCGACCGCGGCGCCGGCGCCTATCAGTTCACCGGCTACACGATCTACGATCCCCTGATCTCCTGGGACATGAGCGTTGCGGACCGGCCGGGCAAGCTGGTGCCCGGGCTCGCCACCGAGTGGAAGGTCGATGACGACGACAAGACCAAATGGCGCTTCACCTTGCGCAAGGGCGTGAAGTTTCATGACGGCAGCGATTTCAACGCCGACGCCGTGATCTGGAATCTCGACAAGGTGCTGAACGACAAGGCGCCGCAATTCGACAAGCGGCAGAGCGCGCAGGTAAAGACCCGCCTGCCCTCGGTCGCGAGCTACGCCAAGATCGACGATTACACGGTCGAGATCACCACCAAGAACGTCGACTCCTTCTTTCCCTACCAGATGCTGTGGTTCCTGATCTCGAGTCCCGCTCAATATGAAAAGGTCGGCCGGGATTGGGACAAATTCGCGAGCCAGCCCTCGGGCACGGGTCCGTTCAAGCTGACGAAGCTGGTGCCGCGCGAACTCGCCGAGCTCACCAAGAATGATGACTATTGGGACAAGAACCGGATTCCGAAAGTCGACAAGCTGATCCTGATCCCGATGCCGGAGGCGCTGACCCGCACCAACGCGCTGCTCGCGGGACAGGTCGACATCATCGAGACGCCGGCGCCCGATGCCGTGCCGCAGCTCAAGGCGGCCGGCATGCGGATCGTCGACAACATCACCCCGCATGTGTGGAACTATCACCTGAGCGTGCTGCCCGGCTCGCCCTGGACCGACATCAGGCTGCGCAAGGCGCTCAATCTCGCAATCGATCGCGATGCAGTGGTCGGACTGATGAACGGCCTTGCCAAGCCCGCCAAGGGACAGGTCGATCCGTCGAGCCCGTGGTTCGGCAAGCCCACCTTCGACATCAAATATGACCCCGCGACCGCGAAGAAGCTCGTCGAAGAGGCCGGCTATTCCAAGGAGAAGCCGCTGAAGACCACCTTCATCATCGCGCAGGGCGGCACCGGGCAGATGCTGTCGCTGCCGATGAACGAATTCCTGCAGCAGAGCTTCAAGGAGATCGGGATCGACATCGACTTCAAGGTGGTCGAGCTGGAGACCCTGTACACGCATTGGCGCAAGGGTGCGGCCGACGAGATGAACGCCGGCATCACCGCGAACAATATCGCCTACGTCACCTCCGACCCGCTCTACGCCATCGTGCGGTTCTTCGCCTCGGATCAGATCGCGCCGGTCGGCGTCAACTGGGGCGGCTACAAGAACCCGAAGGTGGACGCGTTGATCAACGAGGCCAAGCAGACCTTCGACACCGCCAAGCAGGACGCGCTGATCGCGCAGGCGCATGCGCTAGTCGTCGACGACGCGGCCCTGGTCTGGGTGGTGCACGATACCAACCCGCACGCGCTGTCGCCGAAGATCAAGTCCTTCGTGCAGGCGCAGCACTGGTTCCAGGACCTCACCACGATCGGGGTGGAATGAGGTGACCGTCGTGCCCGGGCTCGTCCCGGGCATCCACGGGCCCTCCTCGCAATCGGCTGCAAAAGACGTGGATGGCTGGGACAAGCCCGGCCATGACGACCTCCACAGGGAAGCCAGCACTTTCTCTACTTCGTCAGCAGCGCATAGGCGCCGTTCCAGTCTGCCGCCGGCGGATTCTTTTTGTAGTTGAGGATGCGGGCCTCGTAGAGGCCAAAGAGCAGGGCGAGGTCGTTGGCCTCGTCGGTGGTCCGGCCGCGCGCGATCGCTTGCAGCGCGCCGTCCCAGTCGCGATTGCGATAGCAGGCCAGCATCTCGATGGTGAGATTGCGCAGCCGCTGGAAACGCTCGGACTGCGCGACATCCTCCCGCCCGGCGATGGCGTAGATCACCTCGGGCTCCTTCTTGCCCTTCACCATGATGAAATCGAGCTCGAGGATCGCGAACCGGTCCTTCACCGCAAGCGCCGTCCTGGAGCCGACAATGATGGGAAAGCCGTATTCCTTGGTCTGGCCCTCCAGGCGCGAGGCCAGGTTGACGCTGTCGCCCAGCACCGAATAATCGAAGCGCAGGTCGGAGCCCATATTGCCGACCACGCAGGTGCCGGTGTTGAGGCCGACCCCGACATTGAGCGGGATATAGACGTGACCGCCCTCCTTGGCCTCCTGCTCGCGCACCTTGTTGAGCTCGGCGATCCGCTCCAGCATGTCGACCGCGGCCTCGCAGGCGTTGAGCTGATGGTCCTTGTCGTCGAGCGGCGCGTTCCAGAACGCCATGATGGCGTCGCCCATGTATTTGTCGATGGTGCCCTTGCGCGCCAGGATCGCATTGGTCAGGGGCGTGAGAAAGCGGTTCATCAGCCGCGTCAGCCCTTGCGGATCGTTCTTGTAGGTCTCCGAGATCGTGGTGAAGCCGCGCACGTCGGAGAACATGATGGTCATCTCGCGCTCCTCGCCGCCGAGCACGAGCTTTTCCGGCGAATGCGCGAGCTGCGCGACCAGTGCGGGCGACAGATATTGGCCGAACGCCGAACGTATCTGCCGCCGCTGCGCCTGCTCGCGCACGAAACTGGAGAAGATCAGCGTCAGATAGATCGCGGCGGTCGAAAGCAAGGGATAGGTGAAATCGAGCAGCAGGCGATCGTGCTGATAGAAATACCAGGAGGTTCCGATCACCACGATCGCAAGCAGCGCGCCGACGACGACCAGCGCGGCAGCGCCCAGGCCAGGCACGAATGCGATCACCAGCAGCCCGAGGATGAGCGCCGCGAAGAATTCCACCGCGATCGCATAATTCGGCTGCGAAACCCAGGCGTGGGTGAGCGCGCTCTCCAGCACCTGGGCGTGGACTTCGACGCCCGGCATCGCCGGCGACACCGGTGTGGTCTTGATGTCGTTGAGGCCGACCGCGGAGGTGCCAATCAGGATCAGCTTGCCCCTGATCTTGTCGACGGGGACGTTGCCGTCGAGAACGTCGGCCGCCGAGACGTAGATCGATGGATCCTGACGCGCGAAATGAACCCAGAGCTGGCCGTTCTTGTCGGTCGGAACCTCGAGCCCCCTGACGCCGACACTCCTGATGCCGGCCTTGTCGGCCTTGATGAGGATCGTCGGAGTGCCGGTGATGACCCGCAGGATTTCCAGGCTCAGCGACGGCATCATGGCGCCTTGCGCCCGCAGGATCATCGGCACCCGCCGGATGATGCCGTCGCGTTCGGTCTTGATCGTGAACAGGCCGCGTCCCGCCGCGCTCTGCTCCAGGACCCTGATGTTGCGCAGCAGGCCGGGAAATTCGAACAGGAACGGCTCGGCCTCCGCGCCGATGGTCGCAAACCCCGTCAGCGGCAGCTCCTTGTCGAATTGCGACATCACGCTGTTGAGGCCCGTTTCGCCCAGCACGACACGCGAGCGGCGGATGGCGTCGGCCATGATCTGGTCGTTACTCGGCAGGTCGCGCAGCTTGGCGCGCGTGACCTCGTCCAGATAGCGCATCGTTCCCGCCGCGGCAGCGGGGTTCAGCCGGTCGGGCTCGGAGAACACCACGTCGAAGGCGATCGCCACCGCGCCGAGATTGGTCAGGTTGATGATCATGTCCGCGATATGGGTTCGCGGCCACGGCCATTGGCCGAGCTTTGCGAGACTCTTCTCGTCGATGTCGACGATGGTGACCGGCCTTGCGGTCTTCACCCGCGGATCGATCAACTGGAAACTATCGAAAGTGCGGACGCGAAGCTCCTGGATCGGCGCGGGATCGACGATGCGCAGGGCGGCAAATGCGATCAATAGCGCAAGGCAGATCAGCCGCGCGTAGCCGACTTTTTGCGAGAACCAGCGTTGCAGGATCTTCAGTCTATTCATGCCGCCTTGGACTATCACGCCAGCCCGGATCGATCACGCCGGATCTTGCGGGAGGGCACCGGTGCTCCGGGTCGCGGATGCCGGCGCTTGCGACGGCAAGGCGCGATCCGGCCTCAAACGATGTGGAAGTCGGCGTGATGTGCCAGAAATTGCGCCTTCAGA
>CAYVVB010000251.1:0-5394 GCA_964454955.1 uncultured Bradyrhizobium sp.
AACGCCGATCACGTCTCGCAGGTGGCGCTGCTCGGCGTCACCTTCATGGTCATCGCGGCCATGACGGACGCGACCTATGCGCTGCTCGCAGGACGGGCGCGGCTGTTCTTCTCGGCGCGCCGCACGCGGCTGCTCTCGCGCGTCTCCGGCGGCTTCATGATCGGCGGCGGCATCTGGCTGGCGCTGACCCGGGTGAAGTAAGGCTCTAGATCAGCCGCTCCGCATACAACTGCGATTCGATCCCGGACAGGACCCGCGCCAGCCGCTCCGCCCATTGCTGCTGGCCGGATTGATCGGCGATCAGGTCCTGGCGGATTTCGATGCCGGTGTTGATCAGCCCACGTGCTTCGCCATGCACGGGGATCGTGTAGTCGGTGAGATCGCTCACCGCATAGGGCTCGTTGTCACCGACCACGAGATCGCCCTCCGCGCGCAACGCCTTCACCAGGAGCGGCGGCAATGTCGTATCGCGGTGATAGAGCGCGGCGACGTGCCAGGGCCGCGCCACGCCGGCATAGACGGGCGTAAAGCTGTGCAGGGCCACAAGCACGGTCGGCCTCCGCTCGTGCAGGCGCTGGTCGATGGTCTCGTCGATGCGGCGGTGATAGGGATCGAATATCTCGCGCCGCCGCACCTCGGCTGCCTCGGATGACAGCGCCTGATTGCCGGGAATGACGGTGGCGTCCGAAAGCTTCGGAATTGAGCTCGCGACATGAGGCGGACGGTTGCAGTCGATTACCAGCCGCGAATAGCGCTGCGCGATCAGATGCGCACCGAGCGCCGCCGCGAGCCGCTCGGCGACGCCGGCGACGCCGCTGTCCCATGCGATATGACGGTCAAGCTCGCTTGCGGGCAGGCCGAGATCGCCGAGCCGCCTCGGCAGCAATCTGCCGTAATGGTCACAAGTCAGTAGAAACGCTGAGATGCCCTCGGTGTTATATTCATGGACCGGCGGGACGTCCTCGCCATGGAGGAGCAACGATGTTGCGCTTGCGACGTCTGAAGACATTACCTTGTTGCCTGTGAAGGTGGCGGACCTATCCGGAGATGAACCGCGATGCCAAATTGATACGACCGCCCCGATCATGATGATAGGTCGAAGATGCCGCTACTGACCGTTCACCACAAGACCGAGTATCGCTATTCGTGTCCTGTCGCGTTCGGCGAACACAGGATCATGCAGCGCCCGCGCGATGGCCATGACCTGCGCGTGCTGAAAAGCCGGCTCGAGATCAGCCCGGAGCCGTCACGGCTCCGCTGGATCCATGACGTCTTCGGCAACTTCGTGGCGATCGCAACCTTCGATGCGCACTCCGACGTTCTGACCTTCACATCGTCCCTGACCGTCGAGCACAACCCGGCGGAAGAGTTCGCGCTGACGCCCGACGATGCCGCCTATTTCTATCCGTTTCTCTACGATCAGGACGAACATCCCGACCTCGTGCAATGCATCACGCCCTACTATAGCGACCCCAATGGCGAGCTCTCGGCCTGGGCGCGCAACTTTCTCGACGCGGAAGCCCCGACGCCGACCTTCAAGATTCTCAGTGACATGACCTATCGCCTCCGCGAGGACATTGCCTATCGCGCGCGGTATGAGGAGGGCACGCAGCATCCGCTCGACACGTTGCAGACGCGGTCGGGCACCTGCCGCGACTATGCGCTTCTGATGATCGAGGCGCTGCGCCGGCTCGGCATCGCCGCGCGCTTCGTCTCCGGCTATCTCTTCACCGGCGGCGACCAGCGCCAGCTTGGTGGCGGCTCGACCCATGCCTGGGTGCAGGTCTACCTGCCGAGCGCGGGCTGGATCGAGTTCGACCCGACCAACGGCATCATCGGCACGCGCGATCTGATCCGCGTCGCGGTCGCGCGCGATCCGCGCCAGGCCATTCCGCTGCACGGCATCTATAGTGGCCCGGCGGGCGCTTTTCTCGGCATGGAGGTGGACGTCAAGGTGGCGCCCCTTGACGAAGTGCTGACGCCTTGACCTCGGCGATGGCCTCGATCATTGCATTCCAATGATCTGCGATCGTCTCTTCGTCTACGGCACCTTGATGCGCGGCTTCGACCATCCGATGGCGCGGCTGTTGTCCGCCAACGCCGATTTTCTCGGGCAGGCGCGATGCCAGGGCCGGCTTTATCTGGTGACGCATTATCCGGGCCTGGTGCTCCCGGAGGATGCGTCCGACGCCGTGTTCGGCGACCTTTTTCGCCTGCGTGAGCCTGACGCGCTGTTGCGCGAGTTGGACGTCTATGAGGCCTGCGGCGAGGGCTTTGCCGAGCCGACCGAATATGTGCGGCAGATGATCCGCGTGGCGCTTGAGGACGGCACGGCGAGCGAAGCGTGGACTTACGTCTACAACTGGCCGGTCACCGATCTGCAGCGGATTGCATCGGGGCGGTTCCTGGAGCACTAAGGTCACATCGCCATTGCGTTCCTTCGCTTGCAACGGCATTCCGGGAGGGTCCGAAAGACTAGACCCGGAATCTCGAGATTCTCAGGTGCGCAATTGCGTACCTGAGTTCGATGCGTCGCCCCGGAATGACGGGCTGTGAATTGCCCGGATAAGCAGGAAAAGCCCGAGAATCTTCGTATTTTGCCGGCTGGTCTCTATATGCCTAGCTGGTTGGCCCCGACTAGAGTCTAATCTCTCCCCCATGCGCTTCACGCCCCAATTCCTCGACGAGGTTCGCGCCCGGCTTCCGGTGTCGGAAGTCGTGGGCAAGCGCGTCAAGCTGAAGAGGGCAGGGCGGGAGTGGAAGGGGCTTTCGCCCTTTCAGCAGGAGAAGACGCCGTCGTTCACCGTCAACGACCAGAAGGGATTTTATCACGACTTCTCTTCCGGCAAGCACGGCAACATCTTCGACTTCGTGATGGAGACCGAGGGCGTCGGTTTCGTCGAGGCGGTGGAGCGGCTCGCCGCCATGGCGGGTCTGCCGTTGCCGGCGGCCACGCCTGATGCCGAGCGGCACGAGCAGCGTCGCAAGACGCTGTATGACGTGATGGAACTCGCCGCGAAATTCTTCGCCGATATGCTGGCTTCGCGGAGCGGCGCGAAAGCGCGCGGCTATCTCGCCGATCGCGGCATTTCGCCGGCGACGCAGCTGCAGTTTCGCCTGGGCTACGCGCCGCCGGATCGCTTTGCCCTCAAGGAGCATCTCGGCTCCCACGGCGTTCCGGTCGAGGACATGGTTGAAGCGGGGCTGTTGGTCGCGGCCGACGACATCCCCGTGCCGTATGATCGCTTCCGCGACCGCGTGATGTTTCCGATCACGGATTTGCGCGGGCGCGTCATCGCCTTCGGCGGACGCGCGCTGGAGAAGGACGTTCCCGCAAAATACCTGAACTCGCCGGAAACGCCGCTGTTTCACAAGGGCGACAATCTCTACAACATTGCGCCCGCGCGCGCCGCCGCGCACAAGGGCGCGAGCGTGATCGTGGTCGAGGGCTATGTCGACGTCATCG
Source organism: uncultured Bradyrhizobium sp. (assembly GCA_964454955.1). Taxonomy (GTDB): domain Bacteria; phylum Pseudomonadota; class Alphaproteobacteria; order Rhizobiales; family Xanthobacteraceae; genus Bradyrhizobium. The sequence continues at coordinate 3,467 of CAYVVB010000251.1, forward strand.
CCATGGTTGGCTGCGGCTTTGCCGCCACCGTGGCGCCGCTCGGCACGGCGCTGACCGAAAACCAGCTCGCGCTGCTCTGGAAGATGGCGGACGAGCCGATCCTCTGCTTCGACGGCGACAAAGCCGGTCAAAAGGCGGCCTGGCGTGCCGCCGATCTGGCGTTGCCGCATTTGAAGCCCGGCAAGAGCTTGCGCTTTGCGCTCTTGCCGGAGGGGCAGGATCCCGACGACCTCGCGCGCGCAGGCGGCCGCGCCGCGGTCGAGGAGGTCATTTCAGCGTCGCGCCCGCTCGCCGACGTCATCTGGTCGCGCGAGATCGAAGGCGGCAGTTTCGCCACGCCCGAGCGGCGCGCAGCGCTGGAGGCGCGGATCGGCGAACTGAGCAATGGCATCCGTGATGAGGTGGTGCGGCGTTACTACCGCCAGGACTTGGCCGAGCGGCTTGCACGCAACTTCGCGCCGCAAGCCGGCCGCAGCCGCTTCGGCCGCGAATCAGGCCACAGCTTCGGGCCGCGCCCGGGCGGAAGCGGCGGCCGCTTCCCCCCGCGAGGCGGGCGGGGGCAGGCGTCTCCGCCCCTTGCCCGCGGGCCTTACCAGGCGGCCAGTCCGCAGCTCGCGGCGAGCCCGCTGGTACGTGGCCAGCGCAGCGCCCTGTCGCGCCGGGAGGCCCTGATCCTGCAATGCCTGATCAACCATCCCTGGCTGTTGCACGATCACCTCGAAGAGGTGGCCGCGCTGGAATTGGCTCACCCCGAGGCGCACAAGCTGCGCGCAGGGATCATAGCGGCCTTCGCCAACGATCGTCATCACTCGCCCGACCCCGGCGAGCAGGCGGAGGACATGCGGGCCGACCTCGATAGGAGCGGATTTTCAACGCTACTTCAAAGGGTTGAGCGAACGATCACGACCGCTGCGGTGTGGGGGGCGCGCGAGGGCGCGGCGCGGGACGACGTTCTTTCCACCTGGCGCCAGCTCGTCTCCTTGCATCGGCAATGGCACTCATTACTTAGGGAATTGAAGGACGCCGAGCTGGCATTGGGCGAGGAGCCCAGCGAGGCCCACTTGGCATGGCTGCGCGACGTCAAGGCTCGCATGGCGGAGATCGACGGCACCGAGGCCCTGATCGAAGGGTTCGGGGAGCTGTCAGGCCGGTTCCAGAGGAGTGTCTGATCGAAAATAGTGCGGACGGCCCTGGCCGGAACCGTGAAATGACTCGCCAAATCCATGGTTTGGCGGCAATAAACACGGTTAAGCAAAGTTTTACGGCTGTAAGCCAAGACGAACGAGCCAGCGAGAGGATTGCAGGGGTGGCGACAGCATTTTCGCCGCCCTTTCTGCGTCAAGAAGGTTTCTGAGTACATCAAGACGGGCGCCGCTCATGCATGCGCCGTTGGAGAGCAATGAATGGCCAGCAAGGCAAAGACGCTGCAGGTGAAGGACAAGGAAAAAGAGGACAAGGCAGCGGATACCCCCGAGAAGGATTCGGCCGACGCTCCCTCGCCGTTGCTCGACCTGTCGGATGCAGCCGTGAAGAAGATGATCAAGCAGGCCAAGAAGCGCGGCTTCGTGACCTTTGATCAGCTCAACGAAGTGCTTCCCTCCGACACCACCTCGCCCGAACAGATCGAAGACATCATGTCGATGCTCTCCGACATGGGCATCAACGTCACCGAGGCCGAGGACGCCGAGGGCGAGGAGGAGAAGGACGAGGGCGACGACGAGACCGACAACGAGCTTGTCGAGGTCACGCAGAAGGCCGTCACCGAGGTCAAGAAATCCGAACCCGGCGAGCGCACCGACGATCCGGTGCGCATGTATCTGCGCGAGATGGGCACGGTGGAATTGCTCTCGCGCGAAGGCGAAATCGCCATTGCCAAGCGTATCGAGGCCGGACGCGAGGCTATGATCGCGGGTCTCTGCGAAAGTCCC
>CAYVVB010000252.1:0-6721 GCA_964454955.1 uncultured Bradyrhizobium sp.
AGCTTGTCACGGCCGCGACCCGCGGCGACGGCGCGGAAGGGGAGGACGTCACCGCCAACATCCGCACGTTGCACGACGTGCCGCAACAACTGAAAGGCCGCAACGTGCCCGATATCTGCGAGGTGCGCGGCGAGGTCTATATGACCAAGAAGGCGTTCCTGGCGCTGAACGAGCGGCAGAAGGCGGAAGGCGGCACGATCTTCGCCAATCCACGCAATTCGGCGGCAGGCTCGCTGCGGCAGAAGGACCCCGGCATCACCGCGTCGCGTCCGCTCGGCTTTTTTGCTTATGCCTGGGGCGAGATGAGCGTGATGCCGGAAGGAACGCAGAGCGGCATGATCCACTGGTTCGAGCGCTGCGGCTTCAAGACCAATCCGCTGACGAAGCTCTGTCATTCCGTGGACGAGCTGCTCGCCTTCCATCGCAGGATCGAGGAGCAGCGCGCCGAACTCGACTACGACATCGACGGCGTGGTCTACAAGGTCGACCGCATCGACTGGCAGGAACGGCTCGGCTTCGTCTCGCGCACCCCCCGCTGGGCGATCGCGCACAAATTCCCGGCCGAGCGCGCCATGACCGTGCTGAAGGATATCGAGATCCAGGTCGGACGCACCGGCTCGTTCACGCCGGTCGGCAAGCTCGATCCGGTCGGCGTCGGCGGCGTCATCGTGCAGAACGTCACGCTGCACAACGAGGACTACATCAAGGGCATCGGCGGCGACGGCGAGCCGATACGCGAGGGCCGCGACATCAGGATCGGCGACACCGTCGTGATCCAGCGCGCCGGCGACGTGATCCCGCAAGTGGTCGACGTCGTCATCGACAAGCGGCCGAAGGATGCGAAGCCGTATCATTTCCCGAAGAAGTGCCCGTGCCCGCTGCATACCGACGTGGTGCGCGAGGAGACCGCGACCGGCGAGGAGGGGGCGCGGGCGCGCTGCAGCGGCGAGTTCGCCTGTCCCTACCAGAAGATCGAACATTTGAAGCTGTTTTGCTCGCGGCGCGCCTTCGACATCGACGGCCTCGGCGAGAAGCAGATCGAGTTCTTCTTCGAACAGGGGTTCGTGAAGGAGCCCGCCGATATCTTCACGCTCGCCGCGCGCAACAACAAGATCAGGCTCGAGGAGATCGAGGGTTATGGCGAAACCTCGGTGCGCAACCTGTTCGGTGCGATCGAGGCGCGGCGCTCCATCGCGCTGGAGCGTTTCATCTATGCGCTCGGCAAGCGCCATGTCGGGGAAACCACGGCGCTGGCGCTGGCGCGCGGCTACGGTTCCTGGCACGCCTTCCATGACGCCTGCCTGAAGGTCGCGCACGGCGATGAGGACGCGATCGCGGAGATGGATGCGCTCGATCAGATCGGCGACACCGTGATCCACAGCATCGGCGCCTATTTCCGCGAAAGCCACAATCGCGGCATCGTCGAGCGCCTGACCCGGGAGGTCACCATTCTCGATGCCGAGAGGCCGAAGAGCAATTCGGCGGTTGCCGGCAAGACCATCGTGTTCACCGGCTCGCTCGAGAAGATGACGCGCGACGAGGCCAAGGCGATGGCCGAGCGGCTGGGCGCCAAGGCCGCAGGATCGGTCTCGAAGAAGACGGACTATGTGGTCGCCGGCCCCGGCGCCGGCTCCAAGCTTGCGGAAGCGAAGAAACACGGCGTGACCGTGCTGACGGAAGACGAGTGGCTCAAGCTGGTGGGGGAGTAGGGGGCGGCGGGCTCTGTCGTCATTCCGGGATGGTCCGAAGGACCAGACCCGGAATCTCGAGATTCTCAGGTGCGCAATCGCGCACCACAGTGCGGTGCTTCGCACCGCCCTGGAATGACCATTAGACTGGGCCTCACAACATCCCCGACTCTTCCTCCTCCGCTTCCTCGATCAGCTCCTCGCTGACGATCACCTTCCGTCGCGGCACGATGAATGCCATCGTCGAGGCACAGGCGACGGAGAGGACAAGGATCGCAGCCGTGAGCGGCAGCGTGGTCGCAAAATGGCCGCCGAGCCAGGCGCCAAGCTGGGAGACCAGCGCGCCCAAGCCCATCTGCAGGAAGCCCATGGCGCCCGAGGCGGTGCCGGCGGCTTCCGGGCGCACGCTGATCGCCCCGGCGGCGGAATTAGACATCACGAAGGCGTTGGCGCACATCACGATCATCTGCGTGGCGAACAGCCATGACGGCACCTGGTTGATGCCGCCAATGCTCCAGAGGAGATTCAGGAAACTCCCGGCAAATTGCAGCGCGAGCCCGAACCAGATCAGCCGCTCCAGCGAGTGGCGCGGGGCAAAACGGACGCAGAATACGTTGCCGATCAGATAGGCGAAGGCCGTGGTCGCAAACCAGGCGCCGTATTCGGCGCTCGATCGGCCCATCTGCGTGACCACGATATAGGGGCCGCCGCCGGCAAAGACAAAGATGATCTGCGAGGCCAGCACCTGGCACAGCATGTAGCCGACGAAGGCGCGGCTGGTGAGCAGGCTGCCGACATCGCCGCGAAAGCCGCTGCTGCTGCGAACGGTTCGCGTCTCCGGGAGCGCGAGCGCAATCGCCACCGTGGTGGCGAGTGACAGCGCGGCGATCGCATAGAAGATCGTGTGCCAGCCGAACGCGGTCTCCAACAGTCCGCCGCTCAGGGGACTGAGCATCTGTGCGATCATCATCACCGCGATGACCTGCGAGATCATGGCGCCCATGCGCTCGCGCGGATAGAGGTCGCGGATGATGGCGCGGCTGATCACCATGCCGGATGCGCCGCCGAGCGCCTGCAGGAAACGCGCCGCGATCAGTTGCGGCAGGCTCTCCGCGAAAATGCAGGCGACGCTCGCCGCAACCGTCAGGCCGAGGCCGGCCAGCAGTACGGGCCGGCGGCCGAACCGGTCCGACAGCGGGCCCATGACGAGCTGCGAGCAGGCGATGCCGACCATGTAGAGCGACACGGTCATCTGGGCGAGGGCGATGTCGCCGCCGAAGGTGACGGCGAGCTGCGGCAGCGCCGGCACCAGCATGTAAAGCGAAACCGGAGCCAGTCCCGTCATGAGGACCAGCAGCATCAGCATGACGCGCGAGGTTGCGAGCGACTTTTCGATCGCCACGCCCGGCGGTTTGCCCATCACTCCATGCATGAAAGTTCATATCCGGTTCAAGAGTTGAACTGGACTGTAGCGTTGCGGCCTGCGAAGCGAACACGATGTTTCGGAATGCGGCCATGCCGAATTTGGGACGTCGAATTCCGCTGTCATCATCCACGCAGGCAGATGATCCAGTGTCCCAGAGGGCGGAATTATTTGACTCGTCATTCCGGGACGGTCCGAAGGACCGACCCGGAATCTCGCGCCGCAGCCTGAGAATCTCGCGCCACAACTTCGAGATTCCGGGTTCGCTTGCTTTGCAAGCGCCCGGGAATGACGATGCTTGGCGACGAAGGACTAGTCGGTGAGAATCGGCGCCGTGGCCTGATCGAGCCAGGCTCCGGTTGTATCATCGAGCGAGCCGCGCACCTCGCGCGCGACGCGTGCGTGATAGGCGTCGAGCCACTCGCGTTCGGACGCGCTCAGCATGCCATCATAGATCAGGCGGCTATCGACCGGCGCGAGCGTGAGCGCCTCAAACGCGTTCATCGGCTTTTCCGCGCCGGCGATCTCGGCGGCAACCACGAGCTCGAGGTTTTCGATCCGGATGCCGTAGGCGTCGGTCTTGTAGTAGCCGGGCTCGTTGGACAGGATCATGCCGCGCTTCAACGCCGTGGTGCCGAGTCTGGATATCCGCGCAGGGCCTTCATGCACGGAGAGATAGCTGCCGACGCCGTGGCCGGTGCCGTGCTCGAAATCGAGCCCCGCCTGCCACAAAAATTGCCGCGCGAAACTGTCGAGCTGCGCGCCGGTGGTGCCATCGGGAAAGGTGGCGCGCGCGATCGCGATATGCCCGCGCAGCACCCGGGTGAAGCGGTCGCGCATTTCAGCGGTGGGCTCGCCGACCGCGATGGTGCGGGTGACGTCGGTGGTGCCGTCCTCATATTGGGCGCCGGAATCGACCAGGAGCAGATCGCCGGGCACGATGCGCCGGTTGCTCTTGCGGGTGACGCGGTAATGCACGATCGCGCCGTTCGGCCCGGTCCCGGCAATGGTCGGAAAGGAGACATCCTTCAGTGCGCCGGTTTCGCGGCGGAATGTCTCCAGCGCCTCGACCGTGTCGATCTCGGTCAGCTTGCCCTTCGGTGCCTCGCGGTCGATGAAGGCGAGGAATCGCGCCAGCGCCACCGCATCGCGCCGGTGCGCCGCGCGCGCGCCGTCGATTTCGGTCGGGTTCTTGATCGCCTTCAGGAGACTGACCGGATCATTGCCGCGCAGGACCTGACCGCCCGCGGAAGCGATCAGGCGGCTGAGCGCGTCCGCTGCCGTCGCGCTGTCGAGCGCGACCTTGGCGCCGCGTCGTGCAAGTGCCGCCAGTTCGGCCGTGAGCGCGTCGGGCTCGCGGACATCGGCGGATTGCTCGAGATGGTCGCGCGTGGAATTCGAGAGTTTGCGGTGATCGATGAAGATGGTCGGCCTGCCGTCTTTCGGCACCAGCGCATAGGACAAGGGCAACGGCGTGTGCGCGACATCCCCGCCGCGGATGTTGAAGGTCCAGGCCACGGCGTGGGAATCCGACAAGACCAGCGCGTCGCCGCCGAGCCTGTCGATCTCTGTCCGGATGCGGGCCAGCTTGTCGGCTTCTGTTTCGCCGGCAAAGCGGATGCCGTGCAGAGAGACTTGCGCAAGCGGCGGCGAGGGACGCTCGGTCCAGATCGAATCGACCGGGTTGCCTTCGACGGCGACCAGTTCGGCGCCGGCCTTGGCGCAGGCGCCGGCCAGCCGCTCGGCCGCAGCCGTCGTGTGCAGCCAGGGATCGTAGCCCAGCCGGTCGCCGGATTTCAGGTGCTGCGCCAGCCAGCTTTCCGGCGGCGGATCGACAAGGGATTGGATGCTCCACGCCTTGCCGTCCACCTGCTTGGCGGCCTGAAGCGTGTAGCGGCCATCTACGAAGAGGGCGGCTTCGCTCGCCAGCACGACCGCCAGCCCGGCCGAACCGGTGAAACCGGTGAGCCAGGCGAGTCGCTCGTCCGACGGCGGCACATATTCGTTTTGTTGCTGATCGGCGCGGGGAACCACAAAGCCGGAGAGCTTGCGCCGCGCGAGTTCCGCGCGAAAGGCGGCGAGCCGTGCGGTCAATGCCACGCCGGTCTCGGGTTCTTCAAACGTCTGGAAATGAGCCTCGAACATGGTCCGATAAGTCTAGGGTTGTAAGAAGGGCCGCGCAACGTGGCGCGATTTCGTGCAATCTGTCACAAGTTTTCTGTGAAAGCGCCGACTACATTGACGAGACCGAATGTTTTCTGTCACATTGCCGTCAAAGGATAGCGGGGGAAATGCCAGAGGTATCTCAACTCAACGATGAGGGGATACACCATGCCGGCCTTCACCTTCGAGAAAATTTCGCCGCCGCGTCGGCGTGATCCGATCGCCCCTGCCGAGAAAAAGCAGCGCGGACGGATCGTCCAGCTTCTGGATCGCTTTGCCGAGTTGCGCCTTACGCACGCCTTGCGCAAGAAGCATCCCGCCCCCAGGCGCCAGCAGGAACCGTCGGGTTAGTTCTTCCCAGTTGAACGGAGCAGCAGGCTGCTCCAGCCTTCGATCTTGAGATGGCGCAGCGGAACAAGTCCCCGCGCGCGATAGGCGGCGATCACCGCGCCCGCCTGGGGCGTCAGGAGCCCGGACAGAATCACCAGCGCTCCCGGCGCCAGATGGGCTGACATCGGCCCTGCCAGCTGCCTCAAGGGATTGGCCAGAATATTCGCCAGCACCAGGTCGAAGGGGCCTGCCTGCGCGAACTCCGGCGCCGAAAAGCCGGTGGCGCGGATGACCTGCACGAGGGGTGCGGTGCCGTTCAGCCGTGCGTTCTCCCGCGCGACAGCGACCGAGGGCGCATCGATATCGCTGGCCAGTACTTTTCGATGCAGCGCCTTGGCCGCGGCGATCGCGAGCACGCCGGTGCCGGTGCCGAGATCGAGCACGCGCCTCACGCGGTGCGCCTTCAACACATGATCGAGCAACAGGAGGCAGCCGCGCGTGGTGCCGTGATGGCCGGTGCCGAAGGCGAGCGCCGCCTCGATCTCGATTCCGAGCTTGTTCGCCGGCACGCGGTCGCGGTCGTGTTGTCCGTGCACGATAAAGCGCCCCGCGGGCACCGGCACGAGATCGTCGAGGCTCGCCTTGACCCAGTCCCTGGCTTCCACCGTATCGAACACGATCGTGCGGGCGACGTCCGCGCCGGCCGCATTGGTCACGAGCTCGCGCAGCAGCGCCTGGTCCGGCGCCTCTGCAAAATGCACCGTGACGTCCCAGTTCCCGTCCGGCCGCTCGAAGGCGGCGACCGCGGCCTCGCCCTCAAAAAAGACCTCGGTGAGCGCATCGACCGCGCGTTTTGCGCCGTGCTCATCGCCAATGGCGAAGCTGGCGCGGTGTGTGGCGGGGGTAAGGGGGGAGCTATTCACAGGCTGTCAACAGTTGATGCAAGGATTGTTCATGGTGGTTGGCACCGGGACATAGCGCGATCTAGCACAGCTTTGCGCATGCTCGCAGGACATATGTCCACAGGCTCATACACGTGTTTTCAACAGCTTCGGCAGTCCAGCGCACAGCTCGTTGAACCGGTCAACCACAGGGATGCGCACCGCTTGTCGACCGG
>CAYVVB010000253.1:0-34102 GCA_964454955.1 uncultured Bradyrhizobium sp.
CAAAAAACCTTTTCATTAAGCGCGGCGGCCGATGCCCTTGCTGCCGTGGAGCAAGGGCATTCGGTCGGCAAGGTCGTGCTGACGGTCGATTAAGGGGAGCGTGCATCCGCTCGCTACGGCTGCCGCCACCAGACGGGCCACCGAAATGATTGAAGTGGAGAACCTGTGTATGGGACCCAAAGGAAAGAGGCTTCTATGACGAACAGGCGAAATCGACGCAAGCAAACGGTCCCGTTTGACGAGCGCTTGCACAATGCGGCTGACGACGCGCGCGAAAGAGCGGAGAAACTCCCGCATGGACCGGAGCGGGAGTTGCTGATGAAGAAAGCAAGCCAGGCGGAAACGGCCGCCCGGATCAACGAATGGTTGACCTCGCCGGGTCTTCAATCTCCGAAGTGAGCTCTGCCCATGGACCGCAGGGGAGCCTGTCTTGCGCAGGAAGCGGCTTGCCTGGAGAAGGCTGACGCCGATCGGGCACATAGTGAGCGTTGGATCGAGGAAGCTGCCAAATGGCGCGAGCGTGCCGAAGCGCCGTGTGATCACATGGCGGTGACGTTCGAGGCGAAAGATGGGTCGCCTCTACCGAAGCCTTGAGGCGGACAGCCGGAAACGAAGCTATCGTGCATTGTCGGTGGTAAGCTCGAACGATTTCACCTGGAAGCGGCTCTCGATCGCATTGAGGATGTCGATGGGTGGACCTGTAAATTCCGGTCGTCGCCATGCGACTTCGAACACATAGTCTGACTTAGTCGATTCCGAGCTCTGACATTGCTGGTGAAAGCGGGCGCGATATTTCAGTGGCTTTAGAAGGTTCGGCAGGTCCTCCAGCACGTCCCAGCTTGTATCGCAGGTGACGACGAGGCGCGCGCGATGCTCGCGGGGAATGATGGCGTCGACCCATTTCAACGTCCAGAGCGTGAGGACCGCAAGAGCGGTCGCCACGATGCCGAGGATCAACTGTCCACCGCCCAGACAGAGACCGACCACAGTCATCAGCCATAACGTGGCGGCCGTGGTGACGCCCGTGACGAGGTCGCCTCGCTTGAGGATGGTGCCGCCGCCGATGAAGCCGACGCCGGTCAAGATGCCCAGCGGAAGCCGCATCAGGTCCATCACGGAAAATGATTCGGGCGTTCTGCCGCTCAGTGGCAGCAGGATATTGGCCTGAATCATCGCGACTGAGGCGGCCAGACCGACCAGGATCGTGGTTCTGAAGCCGGCCGCCTGACCGCGGGCGCCGCGATTGAAGCCGATGATGGCGCCGGCCAGCATAGTCAGTGCCAGACGGATCGCGATATCGGTCCATGTGGGTTGAAGCGGCATGTCCATGGCTCACCCCTCAAGGTTGAACAGTCCCCTGGAATGGGAGCCGCATGTTCGTTTCCTCCAATGAGAATCGACGCCGTGGCAGCCGCAAGGTTCCGCGCTTCAGGAACTTCCCATCCCGTGGTCGGTTTTCCGTTGATCTCAGCGCGGGAGAAGGCATCGTGAGACGGAATGCGAGGATTGGAATAGCGCTATCGATCGCAGCTCTGTTGCTGCTGTGCGGCAGCTTCGCCGAGGCTCAATCCGGCGGGCCGAGCGGACGGGGATCGACTGTCGGCGATCCCGCGGCAAGCTCCGCGAATCCGGCCGCTTCACCATCCACGACCACCGGAAGCGCGAACAAGCCAAGTCGCAGCGGAAGCGGCACGTCGACGTCGGGCGGCAGTGACGCAAACGGCGACCAGGGGCGGGACAAGATGCCGGACAGCAACACGCGTGTGCGGCCGCTCAATCAGCAGCACAAGCCCGAGCACTAGCCGGCAGCGGGAATCATTGCGCTTCCGCACGCTCGCGGGCGGCGAACCACGCCGCCGCGTCTTTGCTTCACTTAATATTCTGGAGCGTCCGCGCCTGAGATGGTGGAGAGAGCCAGAGGTGAGGAACTTCGGCACGCACCGCGATTTGAGAGAGAAAGCCATCTGGAGGAGCATATGAACAAGCTCATGACTTCCGTCGCCGTCGCGACGTTTTTCATCATACCCGCGGTGCTGGCGCAATCGATAGGCGAGAAGACCGGCGTCAATTCGGCGCTCGGCATCAGCCCAACCACACAGGATTTCGTCAAGGAGGCAGCCAACAGCGACATGTTTGAAATTGCCGCGGCACAGATCGCCCAACAGAAGGGCAATGCGGAAGAAAGGAAATTCGCCGGGCAGATGATCAACGATCACGGCAAGACCAGCTCTGATCTCAAAGGGCTGGTGACCAGCGGCGATGTCAAGGCCGAGGTCCCCACGGTGCTCGACAGCGCCTATCAGAAGAAGCTCGACACGCTTCGTAACACCGAGCCGTCGAATTTTGCCAGCGAGTACGACTCGATGCAGGTCAATGCGCATAAGGACGCAGTGTCGCTGTTCGAGCGCTATTCAAAATCCGGCGACAATCCCAAGCTGAAGGATTGGGCCGGAAACATGCTGCCGACCCTGCAGCATCATCTCGAGATGGCCCAGGCGATCGACAAGCAACACGATTGAACATCAGGGCTGACCTGATCCGCCGGCCGAGCCATAGATCTGCCCTGTGGCAAAGCTGGCGTCGGCGGCGGCGAGTTGCACATAGATCGAGCCGAGCTCTGCCGGTTGGCCGGCTCGGCCGAGCGGCGTCTGGCTGCCGAATTTTTCCAGTTTCGCCATCGGCGCGCCGCCGGAGACCTGCAAAGGAGTCCAGACCGGGCCCGGCGCGACCCCATTGACGCGAATGCCCTTCGGGCCGAGCTGCTTGGCGAGCGATTTGACGTAGTTCATCGTTGCGGCCTTGGTCTGCGCGTAGTCGTAGAGTTCAGGTGAGGGATCGTAGGCCTGTTCGGATGTGGTGCCGATGATCACCGAACCGGGCTTCAGATGCGGCAACGCCGCCTTGATGATCCAGAACGGCGCGTAGATGTTGGTCTTCATGGTGGCATCGAAATCTTCCGTCGAGAGGTCGAGAATCGACTCGCGCGCCTGTTGCCGTCCGGCATTGCTGACGACGATGTCGAGGCCGCCCAGTCCTTCGACCGCGCGCTTCACGAGCTGCCGACAAAAAGCTTCGTCCCTGATGTCACCGGGGATGGCCACGCCCGTCCGTCCCGCGGCCTTGATGAGCGCGATCACCTCCTGGGCGTCGGATTCTTCCGTGGGAAAATAGTTGATGGCGACGTCGGCGCCCTCGCGGGCAAACGCGATTGCTGCAGCCCGCCCCATGCCGGAGTCGCCACCAGTGATGAGCGCCTTGCGCCCGGCGAGCCGACCCGAACCGCGATAACTCTCCTCGCCGTGATCCGGACGCGGATTCATCTTGCCGGCAAGACCCGGCCATGGCTGCGATTGCTTCTCGAAGGGCGGTTTCGGATATTTGGTTGTGGGATCGGTGAGTTCGTGAGCGGCCATAGTCCTGTTTCCTTTCGCGGTCGGCGACGCAAGGGAAACCGTGGCGCCTCGCGCCAGGCTTTCGATAGGGGAACGGAAGGTCCGTCCTGCCCGCGATGCGTTCATCCTCCGACGGGTACCAACCAATCGCGATGGCCAACGTTTCAAAGAGCACTCCCGGCACAGTGCAGTGACACTGCGCTCCACTGGAGAGCCAGGAGCTGAAGCAACACCTTATCAACGCTGACCCGCGGTCGAGCGGCGTCCGGTTCCTCATCGAATGGAACGTTTCGCCGCGAAATGGAACGTTTCGCCGCGAGAGGCGTAGCCATACCGATGGAGGCTGCGATGGCACATTCCGACCACGGCATCGTCAAACATAAGGGTGAAGAGCAGCCGAAGGACAAAAGGCGTGCGCAGACCGTGCATCACTCGGATCCGAAACGATCGGCGACCCGGGAGGCCACACGGGACCGCAAACTCAGCGATGCAGAAAAGACCAGAGGCTCCGGTACGTCGTCTCGTTCCGATGATGACGCGGCGACCTGACGCCGCCGCCGGGCAACTCTGCACAGAACACTCTTGTGAACGACAGGTATCGCGGGAACGAGCCTCGTGCCGGAGGTGTTTTCGAACCGAGCCTTCCTGCAAGGAGATTCGGCATGACAAGAACCCGAACACCGAACGGCGCGGAACCCGACTTTTCAGAAGACGACATTCAGAGAAGGCAGCTTGGCCCCCGCGGTGTCCCTGAGGCGCCGGACCCGGCAAAGATGACGCCGCAGCGCGAGAAGAAGACGCCGAAAGATATCGATCAGGGACATGTGTCCTGATCAAGGAGGCGTGCCGCCATGACGCAATTGGAACTCACTTCAATGGCCGGTGTCCGAGCGAATGCTGGCGATCGCTTTGAGGATCTTGGCGATCGCGGCTTCTTTGTCGCGCCGCTCGACGATCTGGTGACGTGGGCCAGGTCCGGATCCTTGATGTGGATGACATTCGGTCTTGCGTGCTGCGCGATCGAGCAGATGCAGGTCTCCATGCCGCGCTATGACGTCGAACGATTTGGGTGCGCGCCACGGGCGTCACCGCGTCAATCCGACGTGATGATCGTTTCAGGAACGCTCTGCAACAAAATGGCGGGAGCTTTGCGCAAGGTTTACGATCAGATGCCCGAGCCACGCTACGTCATCTCGATGGGATCCTGCGCGAACGGCGGCGGCTACTACCACTATTCTTATTCCGTCGTTCGCGGATGCGACCGAATCGTCCCCGTCGACGTCTACGTTCCCGGCTGCCCGCCGACAGCGGAAGCTCTGCTGTACGGGATTTTGTTGCTTCAGCGAAAGATCAGGCGATCGGGGACGATCGAGCGCTGATCGGTGCTCCAATCCCGGCGAGCTGCGAGGCTCGTAGTTCAGATCCGATGTCGGCTGTCGTTCGACTCAAGTCGGGACGAAGCCGGTGTACGATCGCCGGAGGTCGATCCTGGTCACGAGTTGTGTGCTGATCGTCCGGTGCGTTTCTTTGTGCTTTTTGCCGTCGCCTTGGCAGGCTGGGACTCGGTGGGGCGGCTGATCGGCACCGCGGCCTGCGGCGCCACCAGTCCACGCAAAACGATAAGCGTTCGCTCGATGTGTTCGACGGTAAGTTTGCACGCCAGTTCGACGTCCCGCGCAAGCGTCGCATCGAGGATCGCCTGGTGCTCCGCATGCACGTCCCGTGGCACATTGCGGCGCGAAACCGCGATGCGCCGGTAGCGCTCGGACTGCTGATACAGCAGCGCATAGATGTGGTGCAGCCAGCGCGACGGGCAGGCCGCGATCAGCGCCAGATGGAATTCGCGGTTGCGCTCCTCGAATTCGCGCGACGTTCCCACGGGATCGACCGCAAGACGCTTTTCGACCTTTGACAGGCGATAGAAGGCTGCAACGACCTGGCTCTCCCAGGCTTCGTCACCGTTGGCGATCGACTGCCGGAGCGCTTCGGTCTCGATCAGCATGCGGACTTCGGTCAGATCGCGGAAATCGTCGAGCGACGCCGGCGCAACCCGAAACCCGCGCTGGCCCTCGCTGGTGACCAGCGCTTCGCCAAGCAAGCGCGTCAGCGCCTCACGGATCGTGCTGCCCGCGACATTGTAGCGGGCTCGCAGATCCTCCGTGCCCAGCTTCGAATCCGGCGGCAGCGTGCCTTCGAGAATCTCGCGTCGCAGCCGTTCGTAGGTCACCTCGACCAGCGTGCGGCCTTCGCTCGCCGGTGGCATGTCGTCATTCCTGATCAATTCGCTCATTCCAACAACGTCCCGCGATCGACTTCCGTTTCATCGAGATTCCGGCGCATTGATGCAAATCAAGGGCCAAATGTCAAAATATCGATATTCTGGAATTGGTCCGCAAATATTATTTTGTCGATATTTTTGTTGACTGCCGATTTAGTGCATGGTTGAAGACATTCAGCCGCGCTGTCGTAAATCAAGAACGGCGACGGGGAGTAGCGGAACGGGAGGAGTCGACATGGCGATGCAACACGCCAGCGACGTTCGTGCTGTGCAGAAAAAATTCGTGCGCGTGACCGGAACGCGGCTCGATCGCTATGTGGAATTCGAGTTTTCGGTGAACGACGCCGATCTGACCGTCGAACTGATTCTGCCGTTCGCCGCATTCGATGAATTTTGCATGTTGCAGGAGGCGGTCGTGCTGCCGCCGGAGCCGGCGGCAGCAGGCGAACTGGAGTCTCTTGCCTGGCGGTCTCGCCAGCCGGGGCTGCTGCGCCGGGTGAAGAGCGCCTTGGATTCGGAGGGCCGCAACGACGGCCGTTCGCGGATGTGAATTGAACGAAAATCAATCCAGGGAGAGAGCCGGTGACCATTCAAATCAAGACACTGGATTTTGAGCCGAAACGCCAGACGTTCGGTCATGTCGCGCGCCGCCTCGGCGCCGACAAGCCCGCTTCGCGCTACCAGGAGGCCGTTCTGGACGTCCAGGCGACCGCGAACTTCCATTACAAGCCGTTGTGGGAGCCGGAATTCTGGCAATACGATTCCGGAAAGTCCGCGGTGAAGATGGACGACTGGTACAAGCCGCTCGATCCCCGCCAGTACTACTACGCGACCTACAATGTTGCGCGCGCCAATATGAACCAGTCGGTCGAGCGCAATTTCGCCTTCGTCGAAGAACGCGGACTGATCGAGAAGCTCTCAGCCGCGGCGAAAGAACGGCTCGAAAGCGGCCTGCTGCCGCTGCGCCATCTGCACTGGGGCTCCAACATGAACATGTCGGAGATCTGCCAGCGCGGCTATGGCACCGCCGTCACGGCGCCGTGCATCTTTTCCGCCGGCGATCATCTCGGCATGGCGCAGATCGTCAGCCGCATCGGTCTCACGCTCGACGGCCAGACCGGTGCGAGCCTCGACAAGGCGAAAGAGGCGTGGCTGGCCGCTCCTGCCTGGCAGGGCGCGCGAAAGCTGATCGAGGACACCTTCGTCGAGCGCGACTGGTTCCAGCTCTACGTCGCGCAGACCCTTGGCGTGAATGCCGTCCTGTTCGATTTCGCTTACAAGAATTGCGACGCAGCCTGGGCCGAAGGCGCGACGACGGTCGCGATGCTCACGGAATTCGCCAGCGACTGGCGCGCGGAAGAGGGCCGCTGGTCCGATCACGTCGTCAAGACGGTCGCGGCTGAAAGCGCCGACAACAAGGCGATGATCTCACAATGGGCAGCGCACTGGATCGATCGCGCGGTCGAGGCGGCGAAGCCGATGTCGGTCGCATTGCTCGGCGACGGCGGTAAGGCGGCGGAGACCGTGGGCGATGCCGCCAAAGCGCGGGCGCGCTCGCTCGGCCTGTCGCTCTAAGGGGAGGAGACGTCGAAAAATGGCGCAAATCGCATCCATCACTCTGCTTCACAACGACGATGCCCGTCCGGTCATCGACGCGATCCTCGCGGACAATCCCGGCGTTCGCGTCATGAACATGCCGGGCGCGGTCAAGCTCGATCGCGACAATTCGATCGTCGTCAAACGCGCGTCGGTCGAGCAGCGGCTCGGCCGCGAATGGGATCCGCAGGAGATTCATCTCGTCCTGGTTTCGATGGCGGGAAATCTCGACGAGGACGACGATCAGTTCGTCCTCAGCTGGCGTCATTGACAATTCGGGGAGGAGAGCATGATCGCCAAGAAGCTCGGACTTAAGCAGCGCTACGCGCATATGACCCGCGGCCTCGATTGGGAAACCACCTATCAGCCGATGAGCAAGGTGTTTCCCTACGACAACTTCGAAGGCATCAAGATCAAGGACTGGTCGGCTTGGGAAGATCCCTTCCGTCTGACCATGGATACCTACTGGAAATTCCAGGCGGAAAAGGAGCGCAAGCTCTACGCGGTCATTGATGCGTTCGCGCAGAACAACGGTCAGACCGCAATTTCCGACGGACGTTACGCCAACGTCCTGAAGCTGTTCCTGACCGGCGTGTCACCGCTGGAATATCAGGCGCATCGCGGCTTTGCGTTCGCCGGACGACACCTTCGCGGCGTCGGGCCGCGCGTGGCCGCTCAGATGCAGTCACTCGACGAACTACGGCACGCGCAAACGCAAATTCATACGATCAGTCACTACAACAAGCATTTCGACGGCATCGCCGAGTTCCCGCACATGCATGACCGTGTGTGGTACCTCTCGGTGCCCAAGAGCTTCTTCGATGACGCGCGCTCCGCAGGTCCGTTCGAATTCATGATCGCGATCGGCTTCGCCTTCGAATATGTGCTGACGAATCTCCTGTTCGTTCCCTTCATGTCCGGCGCCGCCTATAACGGCGACATGTCGACGGTCACGTTCGGCTTCTCGGCGCAATCCGACGAAAGCCGGCACATGACGCTCGGCATCGAGGTCATCAAATTCCTGCTCGAACAGCATCCTGACAATCTGCCGATCGTGCAGAAATGGGTCGACAAGTGGTTTTGGCGCGGCCATCGCGTCCTTGGCCTCGTCGCCATGATGATGGATTACATGCTGCCGAAAAAGGTGATGAGCTGGAAGGAAGCGTGGGAAATCTATTTCACCGAAGCCGGCGGATCGCTATTCCAGGACCTCGCGCGCTATGGTCTCCGGCCGCCGAAATATGCGGATATCGCGACGGCAGAAGCCGAGCATATCTCGCACCAGAACTGGGCGGTGTTCTACCAGTACACCCACGCCGCGGCATTCCACACGTGGATGCCGGACCAGGCGCATCTCGATTGGCTGTCGGAGAAGTATCCGAACACGTTCGACAAATATTATCGTCCGCGCTGGGAAATGTGGGCTCAGATGGAGAAGGCGGGCAAGCGCTTCTACAATATGGCGCTGCCGCAGCTCTGCCAGACATGTCAGATTCCGATGGCATACACGGAGCCAGGTGATCCCCGGACAATTGCCTTCCGCCATTCGATGTTCCGCGGCGAGACCTATCACTTCTGCTCCGACGGCTGCAAAGACATCTTCGACAACGAACCGGAGAAGTTCGCCCAAAGCTGGCTGCCGGTACACCAGATTTTCCAGGGCAATTGCGGCGGCGCCACCGTGCCCGACGTGCTCGCCTGGTACCGGATGAACGTCGGCGTCGACAACATGGATTACGTCGGCTCACCGGACGAGGCGTTGTGGAACGAGTGGCGGTCCGACGGGGCCGCTGCCAGGGCCGCGAGCTGAACGATGCGATCGCGCGACATCACCGGCGCGGCTGCTGCCGCCGTGCTTTCCGCGACAAGGGGATTCTAGAAACATGTCCGTCACCGCAATCGCACCAGACTATGAGAAGTACGTCGAGTTTCGCGACGTCGAAAAGAACTTTCACGGCAACAGGGTCGTCTACGTGCACTGGGAGGAGCATCTGTCGTTCTGCTCGGCGATCGCCTTTCCGCTCCCGCCGGCCATGCCGTTCGCGGCTTTCATCGAAGAAATCGTCAAGCCGCACTACGCCGCCCATCCGGATGCCGCCAACATCGATTGGACGCAGGTGGTCTGGATGATCGACGGGGAAAGGAAAATGCCGGATCTCGGCAAGTCTCTCGGAGAGAACGGCGTGCGCCACAAGTCGCTCGTGCGCTTCTGGACGCCGGGATTGCGGGGTTACCAGGGCTCGGCGAGCTGAGCCGGGGCGCGGGGGGTAGGGAGATGTCCGTTCATCGCCTCACGATCGAGCCGCTCGGCGACACGATCGAGGTTACGGAAGGCCAGACGATTCTGGACGCCTGCCTGCGGGCCGGCGTTTATCTCCCGCATGCCTGCGGCCACGGCTTGTGCGGCACCTGCAAGACGCGCGTCGAGGACGGCGACATCGACCACGGTGCCGCATCGAATTTTGCGCTGATGGATTTCGAGCGCGAGGATGGATTCGTCCTGGCCTGCACCGCGACGTTGATGAGCGATGTCACGATCGAGGCGGATATCGACGAGGACCCGGATGCGCGCAGGATCCCGGTGCGCGATTTCGTCGGGGTGGTGACGGCGCTCGGCGACCTCACCCACGACGTGAAGGGCGTTCGCCTGCAGATCGAAGGTGCGCCGATCGATTTCCAGGCGGGGCAGTATGTCAATCTCGCTTTGCCCGAAATCCACGGGACGCGGGCTTTCTCGATCGCCAATCCGCCGTCCGATGCATCGCATGTCGAATTGCAGATCCGCCGCGTTCCGGGCGGCGCGGCCACCGGCTATGTGCATGAACGACTGACGGTTGGTGACCGGCTCGCCTTCAGCGGCCCTTATGGTCGCTTCATCGTGCGCAAATCGCGCGGCGGCCCGCTGCTATTCCTTGCCGGCGGAACGGGCGTTTCGAGTCCGCGCGCGATGATCCTCGACCTGCTCGAAGAGGGCTACTCCCACCCGATCACACTCGTGCATGGTGTAAGGACGCAGGCGGATCTCTATGGTCACATGGAATTCGACAACCTCGCCGCCGCGCATCCAAATTTCCGCTACGTGCCGGCCCTGTCCCATGAGCCTGAAGACGGCGAATGGTCGGGCGAGCGCGGCTTCGTTCACGACGTGGCAAAGCGGCTCTACGGCGGCTTCTTTGGCGGCAACACGGCCGATCTCTGCGGGCCGCCGCCGATGATCGAAGCCTGCATCGCCACCCTGTTGCAGGGGCGGCTGTTCGAAAAGCACATCTTCACTGAACGGTTTCTCACGGCCAAGGACGGCGCGGAGAAACCGAGGAGCCCGGTTTTCAAGAGGCTGTGACATGACGACGGCTGAGCGCTTCACCATCACCCTCGAAGGACACGGCTTGGCCTCCGGCTGCGGCAGCGAGCGTGTATTGGTCGCGCTCGAGCGCGCTCAGGGTTTCGGCAAGCTCAAGGATCTGCCGCGTCGGCTTCCCGTCGGCTGCCGCCGCGGCGGCTGTGGCATCTGCCGCGTGCGTGTGACGGGCGGCGAGTATCGCCGCGACCCGATGAGCCGCGACCATGTTTCGGCGGAAGACGAGGCTGGGGGCGTTGTTCTCGCCTGCTGCATCTATCCGCTATCCGATCTTTCTCTGCGGTTGGAGACTCCTGTCGCAGTCAAAGCGAAGGCCCGAAAGGCCGAATTTTCATCAGTCTAAGGAGGATCATGATGGCACTCTCTGGAGTAATCCGACCGGGCTTCGTTCAGATACGCGTGCTCGACATGCCCGCGGCGCTCGAACACTATACCAAGCGCATCGGCCTGCATCAGGTGACGGAAGGGCCTGACGGCCGCGTCTATCTGAAATCGGCCGACGAATTCGATCATCATTCGGTGATCCTGCGGCGCGCCGATTCCGCCGGCATCGACCTGATGGCGTTCAAGGTGCTGGAAGACGCCGATCTCGAGAAATTCGAAAAGCGAATCGTCGACTACGGCATCGCCGTCGACCACGTGAAGGCGGGCGAGCAGCCCGGCATTGGCCGCCGGATCGGTTTCACGATTCCGTCCGGCCACCGCGTCGAATTGTTCGCTCAGGCGGATCAGTCCGATCCGAAACCGCGCATCCATAATCCCGACGTCTGGGAGGTCGAGCCGCACGGCATGTGTGCGCGCCGCTTCGACCACGCGCTGCTCTACGGTCCGAACATCGAGAAGAATCTCGACTTCTTCGAAAAATGCCTCGACTTCCGCTGCGCGGAGCGGGTCGACATGCCCGATGGCCTGCTGGCGATCTGGCTCACCTGCGGAATGAAGGCCCACGACATCGCCTTCGTGAACCACCCCGAGCCGAACAAGCTCCATCACATTGCATTCGATCTTGAGAGCTGGAACGACGTCGGTCATGCCGCCGATATTCTCACCCGCTACGACATTTCCGTCGACATCGGGCCGACGCGGCACGGCATCACTCGCGGCCAGACGATCTATTTCTTCGATCCATCCGGCAACCGGTGCGAGGTGTTCACGGGCGGCTACACCTACTACCCGGACAATCCGACCCGCACCTGGGACGAGGGGCAGATCGGCAAGGGCATCTTCTACTACGAGCGTCAGCTCAACGAAGCCTTCCTGTCGGTGGTGACCTGAGGAAACCATGGCCATGCAGATCTCCACGACACGCGAAACAATCACCTCCGAGGCGGCGCTTGCTGCGGCTGTCGCAGCGGTTGCTCACGGCCGCTCGATCGGCGCAGCCGTCGTCGCGGCAGTTGTGGATGCGGGTGGAGAACTGCTGGCCTGCCTGCGGGCCGACGGGGCCTATCCGGCTTCCGTCGGCATCGCCCGCGACAAGGCTTACACGGCCGCGGTGTTCCGGGTCGCGACGGACGAATTCGGGAAGGTGCTCAGCGCCAATCCGCTGCTTGCCGCCGGCATCTCGCAGCGACCTGGCGTCGTCCTGTTCGGCGGCGGCCTACCTATCATTTCCGGCGATCGGGTGATCGGCGCCATCGGTGTCTCCGGCGGCTCCGAGGACGACGACCGTGCGTGTGCGGCGGCTGGACGGGCGATTCTCAAGGCCGCCCCGAGCCTTGCCGTTGCATCGAACTAAATTCGGCGCGTTGCACGAACGCGTAGCGACAAGAAGAAAGAGGAAGAACGAATGTCGGTTCAGACGCTGCACAAGCAAACCCGGGCAGGGGTCGAATCCGCGCGGCGGGACGCCGCGCATTTCATCGACGGCGCCTTCACGCAAGGCTCGACCGGCAAGAGCTGGGAAAACCGCTCGCCGCTCGACAATAGCGTGATAGGCCGCGTGCCCGAAGGCGGCAAGGCGGAGGTCAATGCGGCCGTGCGCGCAGCCAAAGCCGCGCTTACCGGGCCATGGGGGAGGATGACTGTTGCCGAGCGCACCGATCTGCTTGCGGCTGTTGCCGACGAGATCAATGCGCGCTTCGATGAATTTCTCGCCGCCGAATGCCTCGACACCGGCAAGCCCTATTCGCTCGCGTCCCACATCGACATCCCGCGCGGGGCCGCAAACTTCAAAATGTTCGCCGATACGGTGAAGGGAATTTCGACCGAGACCTTCGTCACGCCGACGCCTGATGGCGCCGGCGCAATCAATTATGCGTTGCGGCGGCCGAAAGGCGTGATTGCCGTCATCTCACCCTGGAACCTGCCCTTGCTGCTGATGACATGGAAGGTCGGTCCGGCGCTCGCCTGTGGCAATACGGTCGTTGTCAAGCCGTCGGAAGAGACGCCGCTGACCGCGACGCTGCTTGGCGAAGTCATGAACAAGGTCGGAATTCCCAAGGGCGTCTACAACGTCGTGCACGGTTTGGGACCGCAGTCCGCTGGCGAATTCCTGACGCAGCATCCGCTGGTAAACGGCATCACGTTCACCGGCGAAACGCGGACCGGCGAGGCGATCATGCGGCAGGCGGCGCTCGGCGTACGCCAGGTCTCGTTCGAACTCGGCGGCAAGAATCCCGCAATCGTCTTTGCCGATTGCGACCTCGACAAGGCGATCGAAGGCACGATG
This sequence comes from uncultured Bradyrhizobium sp., assembly GCA_964454955.1. Taxonomy (GTDB): domain Bacteria; phylum Pseudomonadota; class Alphaproteobacteria; order Rhizobiales; family Xanthobacteraceae; genus Bradyrhizobium. The sequence continues at coordinate 13,296 of CAYVVB010000253.1, forward strand.
CGGTCCGCCTTCGCCAATTGCGGCCAGGTCTGCCTCGGTACCGAGCGCATCTATGTCCAGCGTCCGATCTTCGACGCCTTCGTCGCGCGACTGAAGGCCGGCGCCGAAGCCCTGAAGCCCGGACGCCCGGAGGAGCAGGGCATCAATCTCGGCCCGCTGATCAGCCAGGAACACCGCAACAAGGTTCTTTCCTACTACAAGCGGGCGGTTGCGGAAGGCGCGACCGTCGTCACCGGGGGCGATGTGCCGAACATGCCGGCCGATCTCGCCGAAGGCGCGTGGATCGAGCCGACGATCTGGACCGGGCTTGCGGATGACGCGTCGGTCGTCACCGAAGAGATCTTCGGTCCGTGTTGTCACATCCGTCCCTTCGATACGGAGGAAGAGGCGATACGCCTCGCCAACGCGACGCCGTATGGCCTGGCGGCGGCGGTATGGACTGAGAATCTGTCTCGTGCGCATCGCGTCGCGGCGCAGATGGAGGTCGGAATCTGCTGGGTCAATTCGTGGTTCCTGCGCGATCTGCGCACGGCCTTTGGCGGCGCCAAGCAATCCGGCATCGGCCGCGAGGGCGGCCTGCACTCGCTGGAGTTCTATACCGAGCTCTCGAATGTCTGCGTCAAGTTGTGAGGATCCATCAGTGAGCGCGGGAAAAATTGCGGACAAGATCTTCGAGGCGCATCGGTCGGGCACTCCCTGTGCGCCGGTGCGCGAGCTGCTGCCGGAAGGAGCGATCGATCAGGCCTACGCGGCGCAGGAGATCAACACGAAACGCTGGCTCGATGCCGGCCGCAGGTTGGTCGGTCGCAAGATCGGGCTGACATCGATTGCCGTGCAGAAGCAGCTTGGCGTCAACCAGCCGGATTACGGCATGTTGTTCGACGACATGTGCATTCCGGACGGCTGGGAGATCGACCGGCGCCGGCTGATCCAGCCGAAGGTGGAGGCGGAAGTCGCTTTCGTTCTCGGCCGCGACCTCGACGAGGAGCGCATCACGATCGCCGACGTCCTGCGCGCCGTCGATTTCGTGCTGCCTGCGATCGAGATCGTCGATTCCAGGATCGCCGACTGGAAGATCGGAATTATCGACACGATCGCCGACAACGCATCATCCGGCCTCTACGTTCTCGGCGGATCGCCGAAGAAGCTCGACGGCTTGGACCTGCGCATGGCGGGAATGACGATGGAGAGCGCAGGTGAGCCGATCTCGGTCGGCGCCGGCGCCGCCTGCCTCGGCGATCCGCTGTCTGCCGTCTGGTGGCTCGCCAGGACGATGGCGCGGGTCGGGCGGCCGTTGAAGGCCGGCGACACCGTCATGTCCGGAGCGCTTGGTCCGATGGTGTCGGTGAAATGGGGTGACGTGGTGGAGGCGCGCATCGCCGGGATTGGTTCGGTTCGCGCCGTCTTTGCTGGAGAGAGAAAGTAAATGTCGAAAGTATCCTGCGCGATCATCGGGTCCGGCAATATCGGCACGGATCTGATGATCAAGGTCATGCGCAACTCGAAAAATCTCGAAATGGGCGCGATGGTCGGCATCGATCCCGCATCGGATGGCCTCGCTCGCGCGTCCCGGCTTGGTGTGCCGACGACGGCCGAAGGCGTGAAGGGCCTGCTCGAACTGCCGAATTATCAGAGCATCGGTATCGTTTTCGACGCGACGTCCGCCAAGGCGCACGTCCACAATAATGCGCTGCTGCAGAAGGACGGCAAGAAGGTGATCGACCTGACGCCCGCGGCGATCGGTCCTTTCACCATTCCGGTGATCAACGGTGACGCCAATCTCGACGAGCCGAACGTCAACATGGTGACCTGCGGCGGACAGGCGACGATCCCGATCGTTCATGCCGTGCGCCGGGCAACGCGGCGCGTCATCTGGGGTGAGATCGTCGCATCGATATCGTCCAAATCTGCAGGTCCCGGCACGCGCGCCAACATCGACGAATTCACGGAGACGACGTCGAAGGCGATTGAGCTTCTCGGCGGCGCCGAGCGGGGCAAGGCGATCATCATTCTCAATCCTGCAGAACCGCCGCTGATCATGCGCGACACGGTGTTCGCCCTGTCCCAAGGCGGATCGCAGGAGGAGATCGAGAAATCGATCCTCGACATGGTTGCCGCGGTGCAGAAATACGTGCCGGGCTACCGCCTCAAGCAAAAGGTGCAGTTCGAGCACATCGGCGACAATGCACCGGTGCGCATTCCCGGAGTTGGGCCCGTGTCCGGTCTCAAGACGACCGTCTTCCTCGAAGTCGAGGGGGCCGCGCATTACCTGCCGGCTTATGCCGGCAATCTCGACATCATGACCTCGGCGGCGCTGGTCACGGCGGACCGCTGGGCGGGCAGGCAACTGTCGAAGGAGGCCGCGTGATGGCACGCCCCAACAAGAACAAGCTCTACGTCCAGGACACGACACTCCGCGACGGCATGCATGCGATCCGTCATCAATATGGCCTTGCACCCGTGCGCGCCATTGCGCGGGCGCTCGACCGAGCTCATGTCGATTCCATCGAAGTCTGTCACGGCGACGGCATCACCGGCTCGACCTTCAACTACGGCTTTGGCGCGCATGACGATGCCGAATGGATTTCGGCAGTAGCAGAGGAGTGCAGCCACGCGGTGGTCGCCGTTCTGCTCATTCCGGGCATCGGCACGGTCCACGATCTCAAGAACATGTACAAGGCCGGTGCGCGCAGCGTGCGCATCGCCACGCACTGCACGGAGGCAGACGTCGCAAAGCAGCACATGGAAGCGGCCCGTGAACTCGGCATGGACACGGTCGGCTTTCTGATGATGGCGCATATGGTGCCGGTCGAGAAGCTCGTCGAGCAGGCGTTGCTGATGGAAAGCTACGGCGCCGAATGCGTTTACGTCACGGATTCCGCCGGTGCGCTGCTGCCGTCGCAGTACATTGAGCGCGTGAAGGCATTCCGGGCGGCGCTGAAGCCGGAGACCGAAATCGGCGTCCATACGCACCACAATCTGACGATGGGCGTCGCCAACGCCGTGGCGGGCATCGAGGCCGGCGCTGTGCGCGTCGACGCTTCGCTCGCCGGCATGGGGGCAGGCGCAGGCAATGCTCCGCTCGAAGCCCTCGTGGCGGTGCTCGACAAGATGGGCATCGAGACCGGTTGCGACGTGCACGCGCTGATGGACGCGGCCGACGATCTCGTTCGGCCGCTGCAGGATCGCCCCGTGCGCGTCGACCGCGAGAGCCTGTCGCTCGGCTATGCGGGCGTCTACTCGAGCTTCCTGCGGCATGCGGAGAACGCCTCGAAGCTCTATGGCGTCGATACGCGCGACATTCTCTCTGAACTCGGACGCCGCCGCATGGTCGGTGGCCAGGAGGACATGATCGTCGACGTCGCGCTCGACATTCTCAAACAGCGCGAAGCGGGAGTTGCGGCGCAATGACGGACATTGCTGGATATGCGGAAATCGTGGACGAGGCCGCCCGCACGGCTGGGGCCATACGGCAATTCACGGAAACCGGCGCGTTGAGCGTCACAGAGGCTTACGAGATCCAGGCGCGGTCCATCGACCGGCGCATCGGGCGCGGCGAAAAGCTGGTCGGCGTGAAGATGGGCCTCACCTCGCGGGCGAAAATGGCGCAGGTCAATGTGCATGAGGTGATCTGGGGGCGCCTGACCAGCGCCATGCGGCTCGAGGAGGGCGGAACGCTGTCGCGCGCGCGTTATGTGCATCCGCGCATCGAGCCGGAAATCGCCTATCTGCTCAAGGCGCCCTTGTCTGGCGAGATTTCGCCTGCCGAGGCGCTGGATGCAGTCGAGGCGGTCGCGCCGGCGATGGAGATCATCGATTCGCGCTATCGCGATTTCAAGTTCGCGCTGTCCGACGTCATCGCCGACAATTCGTCTTCGTCCGGGTTTGTCGTCGGTCCCTGGGCGAGACCGGACCAGGACTGCTCCAATCTCGGGATCGTGCTGGAGATCAACGGTGCCCCGGTCGAGATCGGCTCGTCGGCCGCAATCCTCGGAAATCCGATCCGTGCATTGGTGGCGGCCGCGCGGCTTGCTGGACCGGCGCTCGGCGGCCTGAAACCCGGCTGGATCGTTCTGGCCGGCGCTGCCACCGCGGCCCGCCCGCTTGCGGTCGGCCAGTACGTTCGAACGGTCGTCCAGAATATCGGATCGGTCTCGATCCGGGTCGCGGAGTAGATCATGCCGATCGTCGAAATCACGCTCATCGAAGGCCGGCCGGCCGACAAGAAGAGCAAGTTGATCGCGAAGGTGACCGATGCGATCGTCGAGGCAATAGACGCCCCGCGCGATTCCGTTCGAATCATTCTGCGCGAAATCCCAGCATCGCATTTCGGCGTGGCAGGCAAGGCAAAGGATGGTCCGCCGGCGTCGCCGCCGTAAGGCAACCGGCCGCAATCAAAGACATGAATGCAGGCGGCCACAGATAACAGCTCACAGGGAGGAACTGAACCAATGTCCAAATTCGTGATCGATCGCCGCGAGCTCATGCGATCCGGCGCAGCCGCGCTGGCCGCGGCGTCGCTTAGCCGTCCGGCGTTTGCGGCCGCCAGACCCGTCAAGATCGGTCTGGTCGTGCCGCAGACCGGGCCGCTTGCGATCTTCTCGGAGCAGGTGCCCTGGATCGTCGACCAGGTGATGAAGGCGACGGGCGGCCAGGTGATGATCGCCGGCGCCGCGCATCCGCTGCAGATCGTGGTGCGCGACAGCCAGTCCAACCCCAATCGCGCGGCGGAAGTCGCCAAGAACCTCATCCTGCAGGAGAAGGTCGACATCATCACCGCCTGTGCGACGCCGGAAACCGTGAACCCGGTTGCCGACCAGTGCGAACTCGCGGGCGTCCCGTGCCTGTCCGACGATGCCCCGCTGGAGCCGTATTTCTTCGGTCGCGGCGGAGATCCGAAGAAGGGCTTCGAATGGACCTATCACTTCTTCTTCAGCGCCACCAACCTTGCCGAGGAGTTTTTCTCGTCCTGGGATCAAGTCGCGACCAACAAGACGATCGGCGCGCTCTGGCCGAACGACAATGACGGGCAGGCGTTCTCCAAGATATTCACCGATTTTGCAGCCAAGAAGGGCTACAAGGTCGTGGACCCCGGCCGCTTCGACCTGCCGGCCGGCAATTACAACGCGCAGATCGCCGCGTTCAAAGCGGCCAATGTCGAGATCGTCGCAGGCGTGCTCCCGCCGCCTGAATATACCGCCTTCGCCAGCGCGGCCGCGCAGCAGAATTTCCGGCCGAAAGTCGTCGGCATGGCCAAGGCGACGGAATTTCCGGCTGCCGTCGCGCCGCTTGGCGACCGCGCGCAAGGATTGTCCGTCGAGGTCTGGTGGTCGCCGACGCATCCGTACAAATCCGGCCTGACCGGCGAGACGTCGCAGCAGCTCGCAGATGCCTGGGAGCAGGCGAGCGGCAAGCAATGGTCGATGCCCCTCGGCTTCCGTCATGCGCTGTTCGAGGTCGCGATCGATGTGCTCAAACGCACCCAGAAGATCGACGATCCGGCGTCCGTCCGCGATGCCCTTGCCAAGACCAACTATGCTTCGATCGTCGGTCCGATCAATTTCTCCAAAGGGCCATTTCCCAACACCTGCCGCACGCCGCTCGTTATCGGCCAGTGGCAGAAGGGCAAGAAATTCCCGTTCGATCTTGTCAACGTCGACAATGCGACGTCGCCCGACATTCCGCTCGGCGGCAAGATGGCGCTGATCAGCTATGGCAGCTGAGGCGCCGCTCCTCGAACTGAAGAGCGTGGCCCGCCGTTTCGGCGGGCTACGGGTGATCGAGAACCTGGACCTTGAAGTCGGGCGCGGCGAAATTCTCGGCGTGCTCGGCCCAAACGGTGCGGGCAAGAGCACTCTCTTCAATCTGGTCGCGGGTGTGCTGGCGCCCAGCGCCGGCGAGCTGTGGTTCGAGGGCCGCAACATCACGAGCATGAAGGTCTGGTTCCGTCGCCGTCTCGGCATCGGCCGCACCTATCAGGTTCCAAAGCCATTCACGCATATGAGCGTATTCGAGAACGTGCTGGTTGCCGCCGCGCACGGCGGCTCGCTCGGCATGCGCGCGGCGCGGGAGGAGGCGGCGGCTACCCTCGAGTTCACCGGTCTGGCCGGTTACGGGGCGAAGCCCGCCGGCGAACTGTCGCTGCTCAACCTCAAGCGGCTCGAGCTTGCGAAGGCCATCGTCAGGCAGCCGAGACTGCTGCTGCTGGACGAGATCGCAGGTGGCCTGACCGACGCCGAATGCGACACGCTGCTCGGAATGCTCGGCGCCATCCATGCGCGCGGCGTGACGATCGTCTGGGTCGAACACGTCATTCATGCGCTCAAGCGGATCGCAACACGGCTTGCCGTCCTGCATTCCGGTGCGATCCTGGTCGAAGGCGAGCCTGACGCCGTGCTCGCCGACGACCGCGTCAAGGAAGTCTATCTCGGTGTGTAGATCGTCATGAGCGCCGAAGAGCTGCTTTCCGTCGAGAAGCTCGACGTCTTCTACGACCGCTTTCAGGCGGTGCACGGCGTCAGCGTTAACGTTGGAGCAGGCGAGGTCGTCTCGATCATCGGCGCCAACGGCGCAGGCAAGTCTTCATTCCTGAAGGCGGTCATGGGGCAGGCCGGCCGCGCGTCGGGCGCCGTGCGACTCGGCGGACGGGACATTCTCGCGCTGTCGACCCGCGAAATCGTCGCCGCCGGCGTTGCGCTGGTTCCGGAAGGGCGGCGGCTGTTTCCCTCGCTCACCGTGCGCGAGAACCTGAACATCGGCTGGGAGCTCGGCCGCAAGGGCGATATCGGGCTCTCCACGATCTATTCATGGTTTCCGATCCTCGAGGAGCGGCGCAACCAGCGTGCGCGCGAACTTTCAGGTGGCCAGCAGCAGATGGTCGCACTCGGCCGCGCGCTCCTCGCCAATCCGCGCCTGTTGCTGTGCGACGAAATCAGCCTCGGTCTTGCGCCGCGCATCGTCAACGAACTCTACGCGATCATTCCGCGCATTCGCGATCGCGGGATAGGGATTGTCATCGTCGAACAGGATATCTCCCGGTCACTCGATGTCGCTGATCGCTTCTATTGTTTTCTTGAAGGTGAAGTGTCGTTGTCCGGCCGGCCGACCGACGTTAGTCGCGAGGCCATTATCCAGCATTATTTCGGGGCGTAACCATATCGTGCAGAACATATTCAACCTCATCGTGCAGGGCGTGCTGATCGGGGGACTCTATGCCCTGTTCGCGCTCGGCCTCTCGCTGTCGCTTGGCGTCATGCGCTTCGTCAACGTGGCGCACGGTGACCTGATCGTTCTCCTCTCTTTCGTCCTGATGTCGCTTGCCGGTGCGCTCGGCTGGTCGCCATTCGTCGTCGCGCTGCTGATGGTCCCGTTTGCCTTCGTGGCCGGCTATGTGCTGCAACGCCAACTGCTGCAGAAGACCGTCGGCAAGGGAATACTCCCGATCCTGCTCGTCACATTCGGCCTGTCGATCATCATCCAGAACGGTCTGCTCGAGACCTACGGGCCGGATACGCGAAAATTATCGGGGGGCGCGATCGAAATCGCATCGGTTCGCGTCGCCGGCCTGGTCGATGTCGGGCTTTACCCGCTTGCGGTATTCCTGCTGGCCGTCCTCTCGATCGCGGCGCTCGATCTGATTCTGTATCGCACCGCTGTCGGCGCGCGTATCCGGGCGGTGGCGGACGACCCCGCTGCTGCGGATCTGATCGGTCTTTCGACCGCGCGCGTCTACCCGGTCGCGATGGGCATCGTCGCGATCACCATGCTGGTGTCCGCCTGCTGCATGTCGGTATGGACCAATTTCGACCCCGCGATCGGTCCGAGCCGGCTGCTCGCCGCCTTCGAGGCGGTCGTGCTCGGCGGTCTTGGCAGCCTGTGGGGCACCCTCGTCGGCGGCATCGTGATCGGAATCGCGCAAAACATGGGAGCGCAGATCGATGCGTCCTGGCAGACGCTGGCGCAACATCTCGTTTTTCTCGTCGTCCTTGTCCTGCGCCCGCAGGGCCTGTTTGCCCGGGGTTAGGTCATGTCGAGCAGCGCGACCCGCTGGAACGCCGCCGCACGCATCGCCCTCGGCGCCTTCGCCGCGTTCGCCGTCGCGGCGCCGTGGCTGCTGGATGCGAGCCACCTGACCCTGGCGACGGAATTCTTCACCCTGCTGGTTCTCGCCCTGATGTGGAACCTGCTTGCCGGTTATGCCGACATCATCAGCGTCGGGCAGCACGGCTTCGTCGGCGTCGGAGCCTACGCCTTCTACGGGCTCACCGTGCACGCCCATGTCGATCCGTTCCTCGCCATGCCGCTGACGGCCCTCATCACGGCGCTGCTTGCCGTTCCCGCGATGGCCGTCATCTTCCGCCTCCGTACCGCGTATCTTGCGGTCGGCACCTGGGTCGTCGCCGAGGTGCTGAGCCTCATCGCGGGTAAGCTACCGGGCTTCGGAGGCGGATCAGGTACGAGCCTTCCGATCCCGATCGTCAAGACGTTCGGTTCGTCCACGATCGCGCGGATCGATCTGTTCTACGCGATGAGCCTCGGGCTGGCGCTGGCAAGCTTCATCGCGACATGGGTGCTGCTGCGCTCGCGCGTCGGCCTCGGGCTGACAGCCATACGGGACAACGAGGAAGCGGCGGGTGCCGCCGGCGTCAATCTTCCGGCGTCACGCATCATCTGTTTCCTTTGGACAGCACCAGTCCTTGGGCTCGTGGGCGTTCTCGTCACGCTCGAAAAATTGCGCATTGCGCCGTCCGCCTCGTTCAATATCGCCGACTGGACGATCTATCCGATCTTCATCGTCATCATCGGCGGAATCGGCAGCCTCGAGGGGCCGATCATCGGCGCGATCATCTACGTCGTCCTGCGTGAATATCTCGCCGGCTACGGTGCGTGGTACCCGATCGCGCTCGGAATCGTTTCGATTGCCGTGATGCTGAAGGAGCCGCGCGGTCTATGGGGCCTGCTGCGTCGCGCGGGCCTGGGCGAGATCGTGCCCGTTTCGCACGTGCCGGACGCTGCGGTGCGCGGGGATACGGATACGATGCAAGTCGCCGACCTGACGAAATCGCGGCACGTCCCTGCCAACGCTCGCCCGGTACAATAGATGCTGGTGTGGGCGCGCCAGATCAAAGCCGCGCGTTCTCTCGTCGGATGGGAGCAATACCAGCTTGCGGTGAAGGCCGGTGTCGGCATCGCGACGATTCGCCGTCTGGAAAGAATGAGCGGCGCGATCAGTGCGCAATTCGTGACCATTGAAAAGATCAGGCGAGCACTCGAAAGTGCCGGGATCGAGTTTATCGGCGGCCCGACCCCGGGCGTTTGCATCCGGCTGAGCCACCTGGGTCTTCCTGAAGACCAAGAAAAGGTCTCTGAGCAATAATAAATGGCATATAAAATATCATATTGGATATTTTAAATACTATTTGTGATATTCGTGTGACTACTCTGTCACAATGACTGAAATACTGACTAACTCACATAAGTAGTTCATGTTTGCGCGTTGTCATCTGGCTTCTTTTGAATTGTTATCCCTCTTGCGCACGCCGGAGTGGGGCTGAGCGCTGCATCAACTACAACGCGACAGCATGCGCGTCGCTGATTTTTGGGGGGACAGATGATTTCGAGAACTGCGCTAAGCGGAGGCGTCGCGGCACTTGCGATCTGTGCGGCATGCACGAGCGCAAACGCATATGAGTTCGGTTATGCAGGGTGGGCGCAGAAACCCGGTATCACGATCGGAGGCAGCGCAGGCGATCCGCCTCCCGGCATCTACATGTTCAATCAGGTGTTCACCTACCAGGCGAACCTGACCGGGCCGGGCAACTCAGTCATCAACCCCACTGGTACCAAGACCGGCGTGCAGGCCGCGGTCGATGCGCAAGGCTTCCTGTTCGTGCCGGGCTGGACCTTCCTCGGCGCGACCTATACGGCCGTTGTGGTGCAACCCTGGGTCATGTCCAGCGTCGGTGACCCCGTCAATTTGCAGGCGGCGGGCATGCACAACACCTACATCGTTCCGGCAGAGTTGAGCTGGAAGCTCGGTGACAGCGGCTTCTTCGTGAAGGCGGGCCTCGGAATGTATGTTCCGGATGGCACGAAAACTGGTGTCAACGGCCTCGGAAACCAGGGCGCTCCCTGGTGGACGTTTCAACCGGAGTTCATCGTCTCCTATCTGAAGGACGGTTGGAATCTCACCGCGAACATCTACGACGAGATCAACACCAAGAACACGATCACCGATTACCAGAGCGGCGACGTGCTTCATGCAGAGTTCACCGCGTCCAAGAGGATCGGCAACTGGACGGTCGGGCCGGTGGCCTACTATGTCGGTCAGGTCACCGACGACAAGTCGAGCGCCTTTTATTCGAATTTAATCAACGTCAACCGCTATAACATCTGGGCCGTCGGCGGTTTGGTCGGCTACGACTTCGGGCCGGCAGCTTTGAACGTGTGGGCCTTCGATGAGGTATCCGCGAACGCATCCCGCGGCGACGTCGCCCTCCCGCTCACCCCGGGGCCGATGATCACCAAGGGCTTCAGTGTGTTCGCGAGCCTGAGCTATCGGCTTTGGGCGCCGGAATCGCCGGCAGCTCCGACACTGCCGAGATTCCACAAGTAAGGACGATCGCGACGATGGCAGCCCTCTCAACTGGGGTTGCCATCGGGCCTTCCATGTTGTGGATTTCGAGCCTGTGATGACCCCGTTGCCTTCAGTTGGCAGCGGGGTCTTTTTTACGCACTCCTCTTGCGAGATCCGACGGTCTGGCGAACCTCAAACCCCTCGAACTGGGGATGTCCGAGATAGAGCGGCTTGTTATCTCCGGCGCTCTGATGAGCGGCGCGGAACGCCTCGGATCTGGTCCATGCTTCAAAAGCTTCGCGATCTTTCCAGATGGTGTGGGACGCATAAAGCGTGTGATCCTCAGCCTCGGGACCTTTGAGAAGGTGAAACTCGACAAAGCCCGGCACCTTGTCGAGGTGACTGTCCCGCGACAGCCACACCTGCTCGAAAGCATTTTCTGAACCTTTGGCGACCCGAAAACGGTTCATCGCAATAAACATTCGCTTGATCTCCTAACCTGGCGAGCGCGATCCGCCTGGCGCCGTCGGGGATGAGACGGCGAGCACTCGTCCTGAAGTTTGTGCGCAGCTTCCCGACAGGTCAAGGCAGCCCGCGATCGAGCCGCCAGCGACGCGCGATGCCGATATGGGTTCCATTAAGGCCACAAATGGCTGTCGAAGGGTGTCTCGCTCGGGCGCTGTTGATTCAGATCAAATACAACGGGCACGTCAATGCCGTCAGATCATAGGCGGCGCGCGGTCGACATTGCCGGGGGTGATTTCGCGCCAACCGATAGTTTTTCTGAACTGGAGAATATTGATGACTGCCCTGGCCAAGCTCAAGACGCCGTCTGTTGAAAACGATGCGAACCCGGAGGAAGTGCTCATTCACGTGCGCTTTCATCGCGATGGCGAAGTCTCGTCGATCGACGGATGTCCGGAACGTGTCAGCCCGCGAGATTGGTTCAACCGTCTTAGCGCGATGGCTTCCCAACATTACGAGGTGTTTGCCGGGGGGCGCGGCTTTTTCCGCCTTCCCCGCGGCCTGTTTGAGGCCATGCTGGCGTGTTGACCGTCGCCGTAGCGGACCAAGCCATCAGGGCCTCCTGAGAGGAAACGAATGGGGCCGCTCGACTTCTTCAAGACGATGCACGAGGCGTTTGCGCGCATTCTGGCCGCAGGCCAGAAGCCCGCAACGCTGATCGATCTCGTGGCCAACCAGGCGTTCGAGTTTTTCGAGAGCAATATCGTCACCCAGTCGCAAGGCCTGCCCGAGCTTGGGTGCCGCAAGAACTGTCCGTCCTGTTGCACGCTGCGCGTGACAGCGACGGCGCCGGAGATCTTCCTTTTAGCGCATTACGTCCGGCGGATCGACGCGTCGCCGAGCGGCGCGCCGCTCCATCTCCCTGAGCGGATTGCTGAAGCCAATAGCATCACCAAGGGGTGCGGCGAGACAGAGCGAATGGCGCTCCGCCGCCCGTGCCCCATGATGCTGAAGGGCATCTGTATCGTCCATCCGGTGCGCCCGCTCGCCTGTCGTGGTCATGCGTCGTTCGATCGGGCGGCGTGCGCCCGCGCCGCTGCGGGTGGCGACGTCGAAGTCCCTGTATCCGAGCCGCATATGAGCCTGCGGGGGCTCGTCCAGGGCGCGCTGCAGTCGGCGCTGCGTCGGTCGGACGTCGCCTGGGGTCTCTATGAGTTGAATCACGGACTGGTTCAGGCGCTCGGCACCGAAGACGGACCCGCAGCCTGGGCTCGCGGAGACGACAGCCTTGCCCCAGCACTTGCGGATACTGACATGGGCGCCGCGGCTGCGGCCTTTGACGCTATCCTCGCAGCCTCGTGAAGTTTTCGGGCAGGGCGTCCCACCATTGGCGCCGGTCTTCGATGCCGAGACGCGCGGGAATCACTTCCGAATCTTCGCAGGTAGTTCGCCGAGTCCCGGCCGAGCCGTGCTAGAAGCACATGGCAGATCATCGCGGCGCCCGCCCTAGCGCGGCGGCCCGAAGCTGGGAGCCATCTTGTTGAAGACCCGAGCCAATAAGAAGAACGCTGATCTCGAGACCGCGCTCGATATCGAGGCCGTACTAGAGATGCCGGGGCATCTGTTGCGGCGGTGCCACCAGATCGGGGTGGCCGTTTTCCTGGATGAATGCAGGGCCTTCGATCTCACGCCGCCGCAATTCGTGACCCTGACGGTCCTTGCGACCTACGGCCCCCTCGACAAGGCAACGATCAGCGGCGTCGCGGCCTTCGACCGAACGACGATCGCGGTCGTCATCAAGAATCTGCAAGACCGAGGCTTCGTCGTGACCCGGGCTTCGAAGGCAGACCGGCGCGCGAAGCTGAATGAGATTACCGCCAGGGGGCTTTCGGTCCTGAACGCGGTGCAGGACCATGCCCGGCGCGCGCAGCAGCGAATGCTCGCTCCGTTGAGCGAGAGGGAGCGGGCAGAGCTTCTCCGCCTTCTCGGGAAGATGGCCAACGAGAACAACCTGCTCAGCCGCGCTCCGCACCGCGCGCACCGAACAAGCGACGGCTAAACCAGTACTCGCCGCGCGCAGGGGCGATCTCCGCTGCGGGCGGGACGGCATGTCGACTCGTGTCTGTTGACATATGCATAGTTATGCGCATACTTATTCTCAATTGCCAGTTCAACGGCGAACGAAATTTGCGATTTCGGGAGGAAGCGCGATGGGCAGATCGAAGGGAAAGATTATTGTCGCCGGCGGCGGCATCGGCGGCGTTTCCGCGGCGATGGGGCTGGCGAACAAGGGATACGAGGTCGTCGTTCTCGAACAGGCCGCCCAGTTCGGCGAGATCGGGGCCGGCATCCAGATCGGCCCCAACGCCTTTCATGCCATGGATTATCTCGGGGTCGGCGACGCCGGACGCGCCAAGGCGGTTTATATCGACAGGCTCATCCTGATGGATGGGCTGACCGGCGACGAGGTCGCCCATATCGAGGTGGGCGAGGCCTTCCGGGCGCGCTTCAAGAACCCCTACGCAGTCGTTCATCGTGCCGATCTGCACGGCGTTTTTCTCGACGCTTGCCGCAAGCATCCCAATGTCACGCTGGTCAACAACCAGACGGTCACGAGCTATGTAAACACGGCGAACGGCGCCAGGGTCCTGACCGCATCGGGAGAGCAGTTCGAAGGCGACGCCGTGATCGGCGCCGACGGCGTGCGCTCGAGAATTCGCGCCCAGATGACCGGCGGCGACGAACTGAAGCTGTCGGGCCATGTCGCCTATCGCGCCGTTCTCAGCATCGATGAAATGCCGGAGGATCTGCGCTGGAATGCGGCGACGCTTTGGGCTGGCCCCAAGTGCCACATGGTGCACTATCCGCTGCAGGACTGGAAGACATTCAACCTTGTGGCGACCTTCGTCACCGACATCTCGAACGTCGGCGTCAACGAACCGGGTACGCGCGAGGAAGTTCTCGAGCGGTTCGGGCACGTCGTTCCCAAGGCGCGCAAGCTGCTTGAGGTGCCAAAAAGCTGGCGCCGCTGGGTTCTCGGCGATCGCGATCCCATTGAAAACTGGGTCGATGGCCGTGTTGTGCTGCTTGGCGATGCCGCTCATCCGACGCACCAGTATTTCGCGCAAGGCGCCTGCATGGCGATGGAGGATTCCGTCATGCTCGCCCATCAGCTCGAAAAACACGGCGGCGCCTTCGCAGCCGCTTTTGCCGAGTATCAGGCGGCTCGCATCGTGCGCGCCTACCGGGTCGTTGTCTCGTCGCGGCTGATCGGCAAGCACATCTACCACGCGGAGGGCGCCGAACGGCTGATGCGCAACGCAGTGATGCGGGCAAAAACGCAGAGCGAATGGTGCGACAGCCTCGAGTGGCTCTACGGAGGAACAGGGCTTTCCGCGGCCGACCTCAAGGCTGCGGCGTAATTTCGGTTTTGAACGGAGCATCCTCCCATGTCGCAACTTGGAACGCTTGAAGAGCTCCCGCTCGACTATCGCCAGGGCCTGACTGCCAGGAACCTTGTGCCCTTGTGGCCGAATCTGCGCGCGGCTCTTCCGTATGGCATTCCCTCGCGCCGCACGAAGCCGGTCGCGTGGAGCTATGCCGACGTCCGGCCGCGCCTGATGGAAGCAGGCCGTTTGACGCCGATCGAGAAGGCCGAGCGCCGCGTATTGGTGCTCGCCAATCCGGGCCTTGGGCTCGAGAACATGCAGGCGACACCCTCCATCTACATTGGCATGCAGCTCATTCTGCCGCGGGAAACTGCGCCGAATCACAAGCACAGCCCGAGCGCAGTACGCCTGGTCGTAGAGGGGCGCGGCGGCTACACGGTTGTCGACGGTGAAAGGCTGCCGATGGAGAAGGGCGATCTCATTCTCACTCCCTCGGGCCTCTGGCATGAACATGGCAATGCCGGTACAGAGCCGGTGGTCTGGCTTGACGCGCTCGATTTGCCGACGGTGCTTGCCCTTGAAGCGTCCTATTGCCTGGAAGGCGACCCGCAAGTCGTGCGCAACCAGCCGGACGCCTCGCAGAGCACCTATTTGCGTTCCGGCCTCGTTCCATTCACTTCGCTCAACAATCCCAGGGACCGCTACGCTCTCAAGCGGTTTCCGTGGAAAGACGTGCGCGCCGCACTCGAATCGCTCGCGACGGTGACGAACCTCGGCGAGGCCGTTCAGCTCGCCTACGTCAATCCGGAAACAGGCGCCGAATGCATGCCCGTGCTCGGCTTTTCCGCGCTGATGCTGCGGCCCGGCGAGACCGTTAAACCGCGCCGCTGCTCGGCTTCGGCCGTGCTCCACGTCGTGGAAGGCCAGGGGACGGCGCTGGTCGACGGTGTCGAACTCGGATTTGCGGAGAACGACACTTTCGCCGTGCCCACGCACGCCAAAGTCCAGATTTCAAACCATTCGACGACAAAGCCGGCGTTCCTGTTTCAGATCGACGACGCGCCGATGCAGCGCAAGCTCGGCTTCTTCGAGGAATTCGAGGTCGCCTGAGCAGGGACGAAGTATCCCTGCGCATCGCGATATTGGCGGATAGGCGCGGCCGCGCATCGCGGCCGACTCGTGCCTGTCGTCGTCGCGCAACCGCGCGAACACAGAAGGGGGAGGACAAGGCTAATGCGGACCATCAACGTATCCGAGTTCATCAATCAACATCGGATATCGGCCTTTCAGATTTCCATCGCCGCGATGTGTTTTGCAATAGTCGCGATCGACGGGTTCGACACTGCAGCAATCGGCTTCCTCGCGCCTGCGATCCGTGCAGAATGGAATCTCACGCCTGCGCAACTTGCGCCGCTGTTCGGGGCTGGGCTATTCGGCCTGATGACGGGCGCCTTCATCTTCGGCCCGCTGGCCGACAAGATCGGCCGCAAGACGATCCTGATATTTTGTGTTCTGTTCTTCGGCCTGGCGAGCCTGGCTTCCGCCTTTTCGACCTCGCTGACGATCCTGGTGACGCTGCGCTTTCTTACGGGACTCGGCCTCGGAGGCGCTATGCCGAACTCGATCACGTTGACATCCGAATATTGTCCGGAAAAACATCGCCTGCTTCTCGTCACGACAATGTTCTGCGGCTTCACCGTGGGCTCCGCGCTCGGCGGCCTCGTCTCCGCGCAACTCGTCGAGGAATATGGCTGGCGTTCGGTGCTCATGCTGGGCGGCGTGCTTCCGCTCGCTCTGCTGTTCGTGATTGCGTGGAAACTGCCGGAGTCGGTGCGATTTCTGGTCCTGCAGAACAAGAGTCGCGAGCGTGTGGTCTGGGCGCTGAAGCGCATTTCTCCGCAGCACGACTTCGTCGACGCGCAATTCATGCTTGACCACGAAAGACCTTCGGGGCTCCCGGTCGGCCATCTTTTTAAGGCCGATCTGGTGGTCGGTACGCTGCTTCTGTGGCTGACGTTCTTCATGAGCCTTCTGATCATCTACCTGTTGTCGAGCTGGTTGCCGACGCTGGTCAAGAGCACCGGCCTGTCGCTCAAGACGGCTTCCCTGGTGACCAGCATGTTCCAGGTCGGGGGCACGGCAGGGGCGATCCTCCTGGGTTGGCTCATGGATCGATTCAATCCGCATTACGTTCTTGCGATCAGCTATGCGCTTGCCGCCGTATTCATCGCCGCGATCGGCGCGCTGGCCTATTCGCCCTGGCTCGTGGCTCTGGTGGTGTTCGCCGCCGGTCTGTGCGTCTCCGGCGGGCAGGTTGGCGCGAATGCTCTCTCCGCCAGCTTTTATCCCACCGACTGCCGGGCGACCGGCGTCAGCTGGGCCAATGGGGTCGGACGCCTGGGATCCGTGCTCGGCTCGATGGGAGGCGGAGTCATCGTCTCGATGGAGCTGCCGCTGACGATGGTCTTCCTCATCATCGGTGTTCCCGCGCTGTTTGGCGGCGCCAGCATGTTCGTGCTGGGCCGCCATCGTGCGCGCCGAGAGCAAGTTCAAGCGGCACTTGCCCTGGCCGCCTGAACGGGGAGCGACGCGTGTCGCAGCTCACCGTGGAGGCTAGAGCCAAAGGATCTGCTTGCGATAGTTGAGATCGGTCAGGAGCGGCGCCGCGGGTCCTTGGTAGAATACCGCGCCGCGCTCCAGCGCAAAGACGCGATCGGCCAATGCCAGCACCAGGTCGAGATTGTGCTCGACGATTACGATGGAGAGGTGACGCCGGAGCTGATCGAATACCTTGAACAGCTCGAGCGTGACTGCCGGTGCAAGCCCCTCGAACGGTTCGTCGAGCAGCAGCAGTTTGACGTTCCCCGACATCGCTCGGGCCACCGCGACCATCTGCTGTTCGCCGCCGGACAGGTAGTCGGCCGCCACATCCATGCGTTCTTTCAGCCGCGGGAAATATTGCAGGATGAGCTCTTCGTTCCAGACCACGCCGCTCGTGCCGTCGGTCCTGCGGGCAAGCCGGCCGAGCGACAGATTTTCGCGCACGGTCATGCCCGCGAACAGGCCGCGCCCTTGTGGCACATAGCCGATGCCCTTCCGGGCGATTTCGGTCGCGGGCCGGCGCGCAACGTCTTCGCCATGAAATTCGATCGTGCCCGAGGCCGCCGGTACGAGGCCCGCGATCGTCTTCAAAAGCGTGGACTTGCCGGCGCCGTTGCGCCCCAGCAGGGCCACGATCTCGCCCTCGCGCACGTCGAGGGTCGCCTCATTGAGGATGTGGCTCTTGCCGTAAAATGTGTTGACGCGTTCGAAGCGCAGGAGGGGCGGCGCCTCGCATGCGGCATTATCGGCACGTTGGTGCTCGACCGCGGGAATGCCCTTGCCGGTATAAATCTCCTGGACACGCAAGTCAGAGCGAACCGCGTCAGGATGGTCCGTCATCAAAACTTCGCCCTGGTTCATGACCGTGACGGTTCTGGAAAATCCAAGCACGCGATCGATGTCGTGCTCGACGATCAGGACCGGAATGTTGGCTGCGATGTTCTTCACGAGGTTTGAAACACGCTCACGCTCGGCTGCGGCGAGGCCGGCGAGGGGCTCATCGAGCAGCAGAATCTGCGGCTTGGAGCCGAGCGCGATGCCGAGATCGACCAGCCGCTGGCCGCCGTAGGACAAATCGCCGGCTTTGATTTGCTCGATGCCTTCGAGCCCCAGGAATTTTATCAGTTCGCCCGTTTCGGCGTGGATGTCGGCAAAACTGTCGATGTCCCGCCAGATGTTGAAGCGCATCGGGCGGCGCGCCTGCAGCGATAGCCGCAGATTCTCGTAGATGCTCAATCCGGGAAACAGGTTTGTGATCTGAAACGAGCGGGCCAGTCCCTGATGGCAGATCAGGTCGGAGGCAGCCCCCTGAACCTCGCGCCCGTTCAGGCGGATCGTCCCCTGGTTGGGGGAATAGAGGCCGGAAACCAGGTTGAACAGCGTTGTCTTGCCGGCGCCGTTGGGGCCGATCAATGCGTGAATCTCGCCGGCGGTCACCGTGAGGCTTGCGTCGTTGACGGCACGGATGCCGCCGAACCGTTTGGAGACACCGCTCACCTCCAGCACGATGCCCTTGAGCGGCTCCGGCCGCAGGAAAGCCGGTAGCGGCAGGCCGTCGTAGATCCTCCGCTTGCTCATCGCAGCGGCATCTTCCGCGGTCGGTTGCCAGCGGTGCGACAGCTTCTCCCAGATGCCGACCAGGCCCTCCGGCGAGTACATCACGAAACCGACGAAGGTCAGTCCGAACCAGAGCAGCCAGTCCGACGTCCAGATCGAGAACAGTTCGCGGAACAGAATGAAGAACAGGGCGCCAAGCGCAGGGCCGAGGATGCTGCGCATTCCGCCGATCACGACCATCGCGAGCAGTTCGCCCGCCAACGGAACGGAGACGGCTTCGGCCGAAACCAGATAGTTCTGGAACGCGACGAGTCCGCCCGCAAGCCCCGTGACGACAGCCGAGATCACGAACGCCGCGAGCTTGTAGCGTTCGACGGGATAGCCCTGGAAGGAGGCGCGCAACTGGTTCTCGCGGATCGCCACCAGCACATGTCCGAACGGCGAGCGTACCAGGCGCAGCAGGATATACAGCACGCCAAGGCCGATCACTGCGACGACGATGTAATAGGCAACTGCGTTGTCGAGTGAGATGCCGGCGATGCTGCCGCGTTTCAGCCCGCCGAGGCCATCCTCGCCGCCGGTGACGCTGGTCCAGCGGAACGCGGTGGTGTAGGTGAGGGCGGCGAGCGCAAGGGTCAGCAGCGAAAAATAGACGCCGCGCCGCCGCAGAATGATGATGCCGACGACGAAGGACGAGGCGGCCACGACCAGCATCGAGAGCACGAGCGGAAGCCAAATCTCGTTGGGAAACCAGTGAAGCTGGATCAGCCCCGCCGCATAGGCGCCGATGCCGAACCAGGTCGAATGGCCGAAGGAGACGAGCCCGGTATAGCCGATGCACAAATTGAGGCCCATGGTGGCGACCGCAAGCGCGACCATCCAGATTCCGGTGTTGAGCGACAGCCCGAGCGCCCGCAACAGGAACGGCAGCAGAGCCAAGGCCAAAACAGTCAGCAGCAATGGCCGGTATCTTGCTCCCGTCGAGCTCTTCATTCGAATTTCTCGATACGCTCGCCGAGCAGCCCGCGTGGACGCGCCAGCAACACTGCAAACATCAGGATGTAGATCGACGCTTCGCCGGCGGCGGGAGCGAAGTGGATGGTGATGCCGCGCACCACGCCGACCAGAAGCGCCGCAAGGACGACACCCCAGAAGCTCCCCAGGCCCCCGATCACCACGACGACAAAGGCAACGGTGATGATCTCGCCGCCCATCGCCGGATGCACGACCGTGATCGGCGCAAAAAACGCGCCGGCGAGCGCGGCCATGCCGACGCTGAGCATGACGACCGCGGTCATGTAGGGCTGCAGCCGGATGCCGAGCGCAGCCACCATGTCCGGCCGTTGAATGCCGGCGCGCACGACGCGCCCGAACGAGGTCTTTTGCAGCAAGAGCCAGACGCCCAGCAGCACGGCGACAACGACGGCAAGAATGAGGAGGCGGTAGCGGGAGAACAGGAAGTCACCCACGAACACCGAGCCCCGAAACGCCGGCGGAATCGACGCCGACAAGGGAGCCGCGCCCCAGATGATCCGGATTGCCTGCTCCGTCACCATCGCGAGGCCGAAGGTCACGAGCAGACCCAGGATCGGGTCGGCGGTGTAGAAGCGGCGCAGGATGAAGCGCTCGAACAGGATGCCGAGCGCGGCGACTGCAATGGGTGAGATGACGATGGCGGGCCCGAAGCCGAGATGCCTGGTGATTTCGACGGATGCATAGGCGCCGAGCGCGTAGAACGCGCCGTGTGCAAGATTAACGATGCCGCCCACGCTGAAGATCAGCGACAGCCCCAGCGCGACCAGCAGGTAATAGCCTCCGAGGACGAGGCCATTCACCACCTGTTCCAGCAGGAACTCGAACTGCATTCTTGCGTTCCATCGGCTTGGACAAGAGCAGCGCCGGCTTGGAGTGCCGGCGCCGCCGACGCCAAGTGCGGGCCAGCCGCTCCGCGAAGCGGTGCGTCAGGTTTTCATCTCGCAGGGATTCTGTTCTTTGGTCGGGTAGATCGATTCCAGCGGCGCGTTCGGTGCAGGCACCGCGTCTCCAAGGACGAGCATGTCCCACTGGTCTTTCATCTCCTCCTTCGGCTTCACCGTGAACGGATACGCTTCCTGGACCAGTTGGTGGTCCCATGAGCGGAAATAGGCCTTGCGTGCCTTCATGATGTCGAACTGCGTCTGCTTTTCGAAATAGCCGATGAGGGTTTCGCTGTCGGTCGA
>CAYVVB010000254.1:0-24266 GCA_964454955.1 uncultured Bradyrhizobium sp.
CGCCATCTGCGAGGACATCCGCCCGAACCGGGTGCCGGTGCCGACGATGATCGCATCATAGTCGGCGAGCTCCTCGACCTTGGCGACCGGCGCGGACTGATCGAGCTTGTAGTGCGCGGTCTTGGCGACCTCCGGCGGCACGAGTTCGGGCACGCGCTTGATGTCGACGGTGGCGCCGGTCTCGCGCGCACCCTCGGCAACGGCGTTGGCCATCGCTTCGATATGGCCGTAGGCGGAGTAGTAGAGGACAAGCACTTTGGTCATGGGTGGTCTCCTGCTGGGTGGATGCGTTTCAACGACTGCTCGACGGCCTACGCGGCATCGACGAGCACAAGCTCGCTATCCTCGAGCGCCTTGATCTCGAGTTGTTCCTCGCCGCTGATCGCGGCGCCGTCGCGGGCATTGACCCGCACGCCGTTGATCTCGACGCTGCCCGTCGCCGGCACAAGATAGAGGTGACGCGACGTTCGTGTCGAATAGCTGGCGCTCTCGCCGCCCCTCAGCGTGGTGGCCAGCACGCGCGCATTGGCGCGGATCGGCAGCGCGTCCTCGTCGGCGGCGAACCCGCTGGCGATGGTGACGAGCTTGCCGGAGCGGCCGGCCTTGGGGAACGGCTTCGATCCCCAGGTCGGCGGACCGCCCGCAGCGTTGGGCTGGATCCAGATCTGAAAGATCCTCGTGGTGTTCGGCTCGAGATTGTATTCGGAGTGGCGAATGCCGTCGCCCGCGCTCATCACCTGCACGTCGCCGGCTTCGGTCCGGCCCTTGTTGCCGAGACTGTCCTGATGGGTGATCGCGCCCTCGCGCACATAGGTGATGATTTCCATGTTGGAGTGGGGATGCGCCGGAAAGCCGGTGTTGGGCGCGATCTCGTCATCGTTCCACACGCGAAGCGCGCCGTGGCCCATGTTGCCGGGGTCGTAGTAGCTGGCGAACGAGAAGTGATGGCGGGCCTTCAGCCAGCCGTGGTCGGCACTGCCGAGTTTTGCAAAGGGTCTGACCTCGATCATGACATAGCTCCTTCGATCTTGTGTTGGCGCGGGGCGCGCGAAGCGCCCGCCAATCGGGTGAATCGCTGATGATCAGGCGGTGAAGCCGCCGTCGATGGTGAGCACCGTGCCGGTCACGAACGACGCCTCGGGGCTCGCCAGGAAAACGACGCCGGCCGCAATCTCCTCCGGTTGTCCGAAGCGCTGCAGGGCGTGTTTGACACGCTGGGCTTCGGCAAACTCGCCGCCGTTGGCGCGCGGGCGCTTGCCGCGCCGATTCCTCGCGAACCGCCGGGGACGAGGGCAACCTTGCCTGAAAGCTTCTCGGTTATTGGATTGCTCCATTGCCTGGAATTTCGATGGGCTATGGATATGTTGTCGCCCGCGGTATAGAAATAGAAACTATCGAAACTTATTGTTTCAGATAATGACCTAAGGGGCGGCCCATGGCAAAACTTCCCGATTTCGAGGCGCTGGCGATTTTCGCAAAAGTCGTGGAATTGCGGTCGTTTGCATCCGCCGCCGGCGAGCTTGCGCTGTCGAAGGCGACCGTTTCCAAGGCGGTGAGCCGACTGGAGGAGCGGCTGGGCGCGCGGCTGTTCAACCGCACCTCGCGGCGCCTGGCGCTGACCGATGCGGGACAAAGGCTGGCTACTCGCGCTGCGCGCCTGCTTGCGGACGGCGAGGAAGCCGAGAACGAAACGCTCGCGCAATCGACTGCGCCGCGCGGCCTGGTGCGGCTCGCCGTCCCGATGACGTTCGGGGTCAAGGCGGTTGCGCCGATATTGCCGGAGTTCCTCGCGCAATATCCCGACGTCTCGATCGACCTGCACTTGAGCGATGCCACCGTCGATCTGATCGGCGATGGATTCGATGCAGGCATCAGGATCGCACGGCTGCCGGATTCCTCGCTGATCGCGCGGCGGCTCTGCGCGATGCCGCGCTACACGGTGGCCGCACCGTCCTATCTCGAGCGCTACGGCCGGCCGACGCATCCGATGCATCTCGCCCAGCACAGATGCTTCGGCTACGCCTATCTCTCGACGCCGAACGTCTGGCACTACACCAATGCGGCCGGCGAGCAGGCCAGCGTGCGGCCGGCCGGGCAATTGCGCGTCAACAATGGCGAGGCCCTGATGCCCGCGGTCATCGCCGGTCTCGGCATCGCCGATCTGCCCGATTTCATCGTCGGCGACGCAATCGCCTCGGGCGAGGTCGAGGTGATCCTCAAAGGCTGGAAGCAGCCGGAAGGCGCGGTGCATCTGGTAACGCCTCCCGGCGGCCCGCGCCCCGCGCGCGTCGAGGTGCTGGCGGACTTCCTGACCGCGCATTTCTCGAAAGCGCGGAAGCGGAAACAATAGACGGGGAGGGCGGAACCCTCTTCACGATTTGTTGTGGGCGGCGAACCTTCGGGGGGCCTCATTCATTCGGCAGGTTTGGCGTGCGGGCGGAGAAACCGCAACTCACCCATTCGATGAAGTGACCGGCATGCGAACGAAATCGATTGTCCTCTTTGTTGTGGCGACGGCGGCGGGCGGCATCGCGGCCCAGTCATGCGCGATCGCGGACGAATATCGCGGGACGCTGGAGCAGCAGATGGCCTGCACGCCCGATGTGTGGCGGTTGTGCAGCGACCAGATTCCGGACGTCAATCGCATCGTGACCTGTCTGCGGCAGAACACGCCGCAGCTCTCCGACGGTTGCCGCGCGGTGTTTCAATCGAACAACAGCGCGCCTCAGCAAGGAGCACCGCAGGGAGGCCCGCCCCCGGCCTACGGCAATTCCGCGCCGCCGCAGCCACGCAACAATAGCTACAACAACACCGGCTACAACAATTCGGTCAGGTGACCGCCACCGGGCGGTGCTCGCAGACATCGACCCATTCGGCGCCGACCAGTTCGGCCATCCGGATCGGGCTGATGCGCACCGCGCTGTGAGTCGAGCCCGCGGCGGGCACCACGATATCGAAGGCCTTGAGAGAGATGTCGCAATAGACCGGCAGCTTCGTCTTCAGGCCGAACGGGCAGACGCCGCCGACCTCGTGGCCGGTGATATCGGCGACTTCGTCGAGGCCGAGCATCTTCGGCTTGCCCCCGAACAGCGCCTTCACCTTCTTGTTGTCCATCCGCGAGGTGCCGCTGGCCACGATCAGCACCACGCGCTCACCGATGCGCAACGAGAGCGTCTTGGCGATGCGCGCAGGCTCGACCCCATGGGCTTCCGCCGCGAGCGCAACGGTCGCCGAACTCATCGGCGATTCGATCACCGCAATGTCGGGCGCCTTTTCGGCGAAGAACGCGCGAACCGATTCAAGACTCATGCGGCCGCCACGATGTCCGGCAATTCCGACAGCGAGCGGATGCGATAGTCGGGCGCGAAGCCGAGCTCGTCCATCTGGGTGCGCAGCGCCTTGAACATTGTCAGTGGGGGAAGCGTTTCGCTTTCGACGCAGGCCAGCGCCATGGCCTCCGGGGTCACCCGCTCGATCCAGGCGACGTTGAGGCCAAAGGCCTTGGCGCCGCAGACGTCCCAAGGGTTCGACGAGACGAAGAGTACGGACGCCGGCGGCGCGGCAAGTGTTGTTTCGATCAGGGCGTAGGCGCCGGGATCGGGCTTGAAGACCTTGTTGGCGTCGACGCTGATCGTGGCATCGAGCACGGTCGCCAGACCGCTGTTGCGGACCAGCGCATTCAGCATATCAGGGCTGCCGTTGGACAGGATCGCGAGCTTGCGGTCCTTCATTGCCGCAAGCGAGGTTGCCGCATCGGGATAAAGATCGAGATCGAGGTACTTCTCGATGATGCGTTCGAATGACGCGCCATCGTAGCTCAACCCGAGCACCCGCAGTGTGTAGGCGAGGGAGTCCCGCGTGACCGCCGCGAAATCCTCATAGCGCCGCATCAGCGAGCGCAGCCAGCTATATTCGAGCTGCTTGATGCGCCACACCTGCGTGATGAGATCGCCATAGCCCGGAAACGTCTCTTCGGTCACCGCGGCCACCGACTGGACGTCGTACAGCGTGCCATAGGCGTCAAACACGACGGCTTGGATGCTCATCGCCCACCTGTCGAATTGGCGCGCCTTCAGATGCCGAGCAGCCTGCGCGCGTTTTCCTTCAGCACCTTCGGCCTGATCTCCTCGCGGATATCGAGCTTGGCAAAATCCGCTAGCCAGCGGTCCGGCGTGATCACCGGCCAGTCCGAACCGAACAGCATCTTATCCTGAAGGATCGAGTTGATGTAGCGCACCAGAATCGGCGGGAAGTATTTCGGCGACCAGCCCGAGAGGTCGATATAGACATTGGGCTTGTGGGTCGCGACCGACAACGCCTCTTCCTGCCAGGGGAAGGAGGGGTGGGCGAGGATGATCTTCAGGTCGGGAAAATCCGCGGCCACATCGTCCATGTACATCGGGTTGGAATATTTCAGCCGCATGCCCATGCCGCCAGGCATGCCGCTGCCCACGCCGGTCTGTCCGGTGTGGAACAGCGCGATCGCGCCGCCGTCGTTGATCGCCTCATAGAGCGGATAGGCGAGGCGGTCGTTGGCGTAGAAGCCCTGCATGGTCGGGTGGAATTTGAACCCCCTGACGCCGTACTCTTCCATCAGCTTCTTCGCCTCGCGCACCCCCAACTTGCCCTTGTGCGGATCGATGCTGGCGAAGGGGATCAGCACGTCGAGATTTTGCGAGGCGACTTCCAGCATCTCGTAATTGTTGTAGCGCCGGAAACCGGTCTCGCGCTCGGCATCGACCGGGAAGATCACGGCCGCGATCTTCTTGGCGCGGTAATAGGCGGCGGTTTCGGGCACCGTCGGCGGATGCTTGTTCGGCGACTTGAAATAGTCCGCCATCCTGGCCTGGAAATCGTCATAGCCGTCGTCGGCGTGCAGCCCACAGGGCTCTTCGGCGTGGGTGTGGATGTCGATGGCGAGGACATCGTCGATATTGGGCAGCGTCAGCTTGGGCATTGTGTTGCTTCCATCCCGGCGGCTTGATCTTGCGGTTCGGCCGATTGATTATACCATATAATCAATTTGGCAAGGCGCGCCGGGTTTCGATTGACATCGGGGCCCTGGATCGCTTAGAAACCGCGCGTCCCGGGCGGCATGCCGCCAGCGGGATAATCCCTATTATCGTCAAATCCGGCCTGTCGCACACGGCCTTTGGAAGCATCAGGGTTCTGCCATGAAGGTCCGTAATTCGCTCAAATCGCTGCGCGGCCGCCATCGCGCCAACCGTCTGGTCCGCCGCAAGGGCCGGGTCTACGTGATCAACAAGGTCCAGCGCCGTTTCAAGGCCCGCCAGGGCTGACGCTGTCGAGCCAACCGACGTTGGTTCCAGGCGGCCTGTCCGCTTTTTCACGGCTCTTTGACGAGGTTCCAGCTTTCCAAGTCTGCGGGGCAGCGTCTAGACTTTGTCTATGGCGAAGAGATTCCTTGCGGCGCGCCCGTTCATGGCCGCTATAACGCTTGCAGCCGCAGTGGCCGCTGTTCCGGTCTGCGGCTTCGCGCAGGACCACCCTGACCAGTTGAAGAAAAGGCCGCCGGAGGCTCCGGCCAGGCTGCCGAAAGTTCCGGCTGATCGCGCAAAAGGGCTCGACTTCCTGTTCGGTGCACTGAAAGCGGCACCCGACGAAATGATTGCCAAACATGTCGAGGCGCGGATCTGGGCGATCTGGCTGCAGACCCCGAGCGACACCGCGGCGCTCCTGATGGCGCGCGCCAAGCTCGCGATGGACGCGCAGCAGCCCGAACTGGCACTCAAGCTGCTGGACGCCGTCATCAAGCTGCGCCCGGATTACGTCGAGGCGTGGAACCGGCGTGCCACGATCTACTATCTGCAGAACGATTACGGCCGCTCGCTTGCAGATCTCCAGCAGGTGCTGGTGCGTGAGCCCAGGCATTTCGGCGCGCTCGCAGGCCTTGGCATGATCATGCAGGATCTGGGCGACGACAAGCGCGCGCTCGATGCATTCCGCAAGGCGCTCGACATCAATCCGTACCTGGAAAAGGTGCCGGAGATGGTGAAGCAACTCAGCGAAAAGGTCGAAGGCCGCGACATCTGAGCGGCTGAAACAGGGCGCTGTTAACCCTGCCTTAACCGATCAATTGTCAGGCTTGGCGTTTGCGGTTAACCCGCTCGTGGCGTCATTCAACTTTCGTGTTGTCTCTCCGACGTCATGCCCCGCGAAGGCGGGCATCCAGTACGCCGCGGCCTCTCGATTCGAGTTCCGACGTCTCTGGAATACTGGATCGTCCGCTTTCGCCTTTCGCGGACGATGACAACGGAACGTGTCCCGGAGCGACCATGCCTATCGCCGTCAACCCTGTGAGGAGCGAGACGATGCAACGTGTGATGCTCGCGGCCTGCCTGTTCGCTGCGCTTGCGACGACCGCTCACGCCGAAGGCCAGTTCTGGGTCGTCGGAAGCCACGAAGCCAATAGATGTCAGATCGTCACCACCAACCCGGTGGTCGACGGTAGCAACATCTGGTTCGCGGATGGTCCCTACAAATCGCAAGACGACGCCAAGCTCGCTCGCTCGACGATCAACGCCTGCCCGAAAGAAGAGGACCCCAAGCCCCAACAAGACTCAGCCGGCAAGTGACCGGCCTTCGGCTTCAGTGCAGGACGCTGTTGCGGCGCTCTGTCAGGCCGCTGTGGGCGGCCGCGGCGTAGAGCTCCGCTATTTCCGCTTCCAGATGCTCATTGACCAGGAGCAAGGCTCTCACCGCGCCGCGGAGATCGCCGTTACAGCTCGCCACTATTTCATCAATGGCAGTATCGCTCGATCGGGAACTCATCGAAAATCCCTCCGATTTTCCGTGTGGACCAATCGCGCGCGCCCGCTCCACGTTCCCGTGGATGACGTGGAAAAGGTCAGCGTTGATTAGTTCAAACTCGTCTGCGCCCGCCCGCCAGAGATAATGCCGACAATGGTTATAAAATGGCCGACGACGCCCGTATGACGGAGAACTGAATAATCTGGGATAACTTGTTGGTGCCAAGTCCTCGCGCCGTTGCCCGGTGTCAGGGGCCATCCGGATAATCGCAATGATTTCAGTGACCATCGTGGGATCGCTGCTGGCCCTTGCGCTGCTCACGCGGGCCGGCGTGTGGATTCTCGATCGTACTTATCCACAGCGCGGTGAGCTCGTCGATGTCGCCGGGGCCCGGCTAAATGTGGTCGATTTGGGGCCGCGCGACGTACCCACACCGCCGATCGTCATGGTCCATGGCGCAAGTTCCAACCTGGAAGTGATGCGTCAGCCGCTCGGCGACCTCCTGGCCCGAAAATACCGGGTCATCCTGATCGACCGGCCGGGACATGGCTTTTCCACACGCGCGAGCAGGGCGGATTCGACGCCGGCAATCCAGGCCCGGATGGTCGAGCAGGCACTGGGCAAGCTCGGCATCGGCCGCGTTGTTCTGGTGGTTCATTCCTGGAGCGGCGCGTTGGGAGCGCGGATGGCGCTCGACCATTCCGAGCGCCTCTCCGGGCTCGTCATGCTGGCGCCGGTCACCCATCCCTGGCGCGGCGGTGTCGGCTGGTACAACAGGGCGGTCACCACGCCGCTGCTGGGGCCGCTTCTTGCCTATACCATCACGTTGCCGCTGGGGCTGTTTCTTGCGGGGCGGGGCGCGCGCGGCGTGTTCTTGCCGCAGGCCATGCCGGACGGCTTCGTCAAAGACACCGCAACGCCGCTGCTGCTGCGGCCGCGCGAGTTTCTGGCCAATGCCCGCGATCTCGTGACGTTGAAGGTCGCGATCATCGCGCAGGTGCCGCGCTATGGCGAGATCAGCGTGCCGACCACGGTGATCAGTGGCGATGCCGACAAGACCGTGTCGACCAGCATCCATTCGCGCGCGTTCGCGGCTGCCGTGCCGCATGCCAAGCTGATCGTGCTGGAAGGTGTCGGTCACATGGTGCAGCAGGCCGCGCCCGAACTGGTGACCGCAGAGGTCGAGTCGATGATTGCCGGCATCGGTGCGGGCGGAGCCGCCGCGGTGAGCTGAGATCGAATGCATGCATCGCAAATGCGAGGCATTCGCTGGAATCAAGTCGAAAGGTCGTGCCCGGAAAACCCCGGGCCTGAGCCGGGGGTTTTCCGCATTCGCAAAGCTCCCGAAGCTTACTGCTTCTGCTTTCCGTCCTTGTCGAAGGACGAGAGGTAGGCCCAGAGGTTCTGCGCTTCCGTCTCGTTCTTGATGCCCGCGAACGTCATCTTGGTGCCGGGGACCTTCGCCTTCGGGTCCTTGATGTATTCGAGGAACTGCTCCTTGTTCCAGACGATGCCGGAATTCTTGTTGGCATCCGAATAGTTGTAGTCTGGAGCCGTGCCCGAATGACGGCCATCGATCCCGTTGAGCTGCGGTCCGACCTTGTTCTTGGCGCCTTCGCCGATCGAGTGGCACGGCAAGCACTTGTTGAACGATGTCTTGCCGGCGGCAGCGTCCTGCGCCAGTGCACTCGAAATCGTGGCAGCCGAGGCGACGACCACCAATGCGCTCAAGGTCAATCTCTTCATGGGATGGCTCTATCCAGGTTTTGCGGGATTTAGGTTTGGCAGGAAAAATCGCGCGCCCTTCTTGCACAGTGGCGATAGGCCGGACAAGACGCCGCGCGGATTTATGATTTCATTCTTAAGACTGATTTCCGCAAATACCGCAGCGCAGCGGCGCCGCGCGGCCTGTTCAAGGCGGGTTTGATATGCTTGATTCCGCGAATAAATTCGAATGAGCTTCGGAGAAATCGATGGCCATCATGATGCCGGAGGCCGACACCGCGGTCCTTACCAGGCGCGACGAGATCGTAGCCGGCTTGCGCACGATCGTGCCGGGTGAGGGCGTGATCGATTCGCCGGCCGAGATGCTGCCCTACGAGTCGGACGGGCTGATGGCCTACCGGCAGCCGCCGATGGTCGTCGTGTTGCCGGACAGCACCGAACAGGTCTCGCGGGTTCTGAAATACTGTTTCGAGCAAGGCATCAAGGTGGTGCCGCGCGGCTCCGGCACCTCGCTCTCCGGCGGCGCGCTGCCGCTCGCCGATGGCGTGCTGCTCGGCCTCGGCAAATTCAAGCGCATCCGCGAGATCGATTTCGACAACCGCGTCGTGGTGACCGAGCCCGGCGTGACCAATCTCGCGCTCAGCCAGGCGGTGGCTCACGCCGGCTTCTATTATGCGCCCGATCCGTCCTCGCAGATCGCCTGCTCGATCGGCGGCAATATCGCGGAGAATTCCGGCGGTGTGCACTGCCTGAAATACGGCATGACCACCAATAATGTGCTGGGCTGCGAGATCGTGTTGATGACGGGAGAGATCCTGCGCATCGGCGGCAAGTCTTTGGAGAACGCCGGCTACGATCTGATGGGCATTATCACGGGCTCCGAAGGCCTGCTTGGCGTTGTCACGGAAGTCACCGTGCGCATCCTGCAGAAGCCGGAAACGGCGCGCGCGCTGATGGTCGGTTTTGCCGAGGTGGAGGCCGCAGGCGAGTGCGTGGCGCGCATCATCGGCGCGGGCATCATCCCCGGCGGCATGGAGATGATGGACAAGCCGGCCATTCACGCGGCGGAAGCCTTCGTGCACGCCGGCTATCCGCTCGACGTCGAGGCGCTGCTGATCATCGAGCTCGATGGCCCCACGGTCGAGGTCGACGAGTTGATCAGGCAGGTGGAGGCGATCGCGCAAAGTTGCGGCTCGACCACGTGCCAGATTTCAAATTCGGAAAGCGAGCGCAATCTGTTCTGGGCGGGCCGCAAGGCGGCGTTTCCCGCGGTCGGACGGATCTCGCCGGACTATCTGTGCATGGACGGCTCCATTCCGCGCGGCAAGCTGCCGCAGGCGCTGGCGCGCATCCGCGAGCTCTCGGAAAAATACGGCCTGCGCGTCGCCAACGTGTTCCACGCCGGCGACGGTAATCTGCATCCCCTGATCCTGTACGACGCCAACCAGCCCGGCGAGATGGAGCGGGCGGAGGCCTTCGGGGCCGACATCCTGCGCTGCTGCGTCGAGCTCGGCGGCGTGCTCACGGGCGAACACGGCGTCGGCATCGAGAAGCGCGACCTGATGCCGGAAATGTTCAGCGAGATCGATCTCAACCAGCAGCAGCGGGTCAAGTGCGCCTTCGACGCGCAAGGCCTGCTCAATCCGGGGAAGGTCTTCCCGACGCTGCACCGCTGCGCCGAGCTCGGGCGCATGCATGTGCATGCCGGCAAGCTGGCCTTTCCGGACATTCCGCGGTTCTGACGGGTTCACCTCTGGCACCGTCATTCCGGGTTCGATGCTGGCGTGTCGCCCCGGAATGACGGAGCAAGCTCGTCATTGTGCCGACTTGGCGTGCCTGGTTTCCGCGCCTTTGACATCCGGATAGAATTGCGGCGCCTCGCGGCGATCGAAGCGGCCATAGTCCCGCACGATGCGGATCCGGCGGTGCCGCAGCTTCTCGACGCCTTCGATTTTTTTCGCTGGCCAGGCGCTCGCGGATTCCGCATCCTTCCATCCGACCAGCAGCACGAGCTTTCCCGGATTATAGATGCTGTCGAAGACGTCGTGGCCGATGACGGCGCCGCTCTTCAGGTCGAGCCCGAAATGGGCGGCCAGCAGATCGGTCTGAGCTGCGAAGGCCGCGCCCTTCTCGGGCGTGATCTCCGTGAATGTCGCGGCTTTCCCGAGCCCGACTTCAGTCTCGTCCAGTCGCCGCTCGAGGATCGGCGCTTCTTTCGGCGGATCGCTGTCGAACGTCACCTCGCCGACACGCAAATGATAGTCCTGAAAAATCTCGAAGCGGCCCTTTGCCTGGATCGCGTTGTGATCGCCTTGCGTGCGCCAGCGCACCACCGATTTCTCGTCGCGCCAACTCGAGTGCGACAGGACCCAGCCGGGCCTGAGCCTGCTTTCGAAGCGTTCGTTGTCGATGAAGCCGTCGATCGACTCCAGGATAGGCTTCAGGCGCTTCGCGTGATCGAGATACTCGTCCTTCCTGCCTTGCGCCGGCAGCACTTCGAAGATCACGGAAAACATGATTGTCTCCTAGCTCGGTTCAGGAGGGAACGGGAGCGGCATCGTCGCCGCGCAGGAAGTCGATGCTTTCGCGCCAAAGCGAGGGGCGCATCGCTTCGAGGTGCATCAAGTGGGTGCCGCGACCGATCTTGATGTCGCGTTTGACCGGCGCGTCGGTAAACGCATTGAACAGCCATCGCGCGTCTTCGTCCAGCATCAAACCGTCCCACTCGCCGCGAATGATCGCAACCGGGATACGAACCCGGGAGGGATCGTAGGCGAGCCGCCCATGCCACGCCTTGATGATTTCGCCGAACGGACCGAGCGGCGTCTTGATGCCCGCCGGATCACGCGAGCGGCTCTCGGGGTCGCTGTCGAGGTAGCGCTCGCCCCATTCCGCAAAATGCAGGCGCGAAAGCACCGGCGGCTCGTGCGCGGGAACGTCCTCGACGAAGCGATTCCACTGGTCTTCCAGCGTGACGATGCGCCATGCCGGAAATTTTGGAGGGGCTTCGTAGCGGCGCGGACCGCGCTGCGCGATCGGGGCAAACAGCACGAGGCGATCGACCAGCGCCGGATGCGCGCTCGCCAGGAGACCGGCCGGCATCGAGCCCCAGGAATGCGAGATCAGCGACAGTTTATCGAGGCCCTGATGAGCGAGAATGAAGCGCAGCGCGGCCTCGAGCTGCAGTGCGGCGTCTTCCGCTACGCAAAGCGGAGGGCTGTCGGCCGCCGG
This sequence comes from uncultured Bradyrhizobium sp., assembly GCA_964454955.1. Lineage (GTDB taxonomy): Bacteria > Pseudomonadota > Alphaproteobacteria > Rhizobiales > Xanthobacteraceae > Bradyrhizobium. The sequence goes on from CAYVVB010000254.1 coordinate 11,728, forward strand.
CCGGTCCATCTCCGGATATCGGTCGGAATGACCGAAGCCGTAGAAGTCCAGTGCCCATACGTCGAACCCGGCCTCGCCAAGCGCGTCGCGCCAGGACTTGCCGTCGAACCGGTGGGCGATCGAAAGCGCGGAGGGAAAGGTCGCGCCATGGACATAGAGCACCGCCCGCCGCGGCCGAAGCCGGTCGTCCGGCGCGGGCAGAGACCGCAGGAACAGCGACAATCCCTCGCGGGGGCCCGGGAGGCGAAAATGCTGTTCGCGCGGATCGAGTTTCGGCACGGCCGATAAGTCCGTCATGTGCGGTCCTTGCTGCTTTGATGAAGGGCGCCGGCGGGGCAACTCCCGACGTCGGGCGGCGTTTCCTGCCGTTGCTTCGACGGCGGTCGAAGCGACGGCAGGGTTCGATGGCGCAAAGGCCTTACAGCAGCGCGTACTGCGCGCGCTCGCGCCTTTTGAGCAGCGGCAGGGCCTGGCCAGCGACGTAGTCCTTGAAATGCGCGCTTTCCTGGTGTGCCTTGTAGGCGGCTTCGTCACGGAACAGCTCGTAGAACAGGAATTGCGCGGGGTTGTCCTTGCTCCGGCCGATCAGGAACAGTTTGGCGCCGGGCTCGGCCTGTGCCTGCGGGAGAAACCGGTCCAGGATGGCGGCAACCTGGTCGGCCTGTCCTTCGCTCGCTTCCCATTGCGCGACCACCAGGAGCCCGCCGCCGCTTACGGCCTCGCTGATGGTTCTTTGCTCGACGGCATATCGGTTCATGCTGATCTCTCCTTTGCGGTTCTCGTGCAACCGCGCCCGCGGTCGACGGATACAATTCGATGTAATCCGAATTGTTGTCGCAGATGCTTCGATAATGATCGAAGTGAGATTGCCGAAAGGGCCGCCCGGCGGCACGAGGCACGGCGCGACGGCAATGAAGGACGAGGAGTGCCCGCGGGTTCGATTTGATTTCGGACGAGAATTTGGCTAGGCGCTGAAGCCGTGGACAATTCGAGAATAAGAGACGCCAAGGACGTCGAAGAGGCGGTTCGGTCGGCCATCGCCGGCGAGCAGCCGCTTGAGATCATTGGCCATGGATCGAAGCGGCTGATCGGCCAGGTGATGGCGACCAACGCCGTGCTCGACCTGTCGCCGTTGAACGCCGTGACCGCCTATGAGCCGAACGAGCTGATCATCACGGTGCAGGCCGGCGCGCCGCTGGCGGACGTCATGTCGCTGCTCGACTCCAAGAACCAGCAATTCGCTTTCGAGCCGGTCGATACCGCGCATCTCCTGGGAACGCCCGAACGTGGAACCATCGGGGGAATGATCGGCGCCGGCCTTGCCGGTCCGCGGCGAATCAGGGCAGGCGGCGTGCGCGACCATCTCCTGGGCGCGCATGCGGTGTCCGGTTTCGGCGACAGCTTCAAGACCGGCGGAAAGGTGGTCAAGAACGTCACCGGCTACGACCTCTGCAAGCTGCTGGCGGGCTCATGGGGCACGCTCGCGGTGATGACCGAGGTGACCTTGAAAGTGATGCCGCGGCCGGAGGTCGAGAGCACGCTGCTGCTGCGCGGCCTCGACGATCTTGCCGCGAATCGGGCCATGACAGTGGCGCTGGGCTCGCCCTTCGATGTCTCCGCAGCCGCCCATGTGCCACCCTCGGCGCTGCGCGGGCCTTTACCCGGGCTCGACCAGCTCGGCTCGCCCGCGCAGGGGCTGACCTTGCTGCGGCTGGAAGGCATCCCGGCCTCGGTGCGCCACCGCGCCGCGGCGCTCGCCGATGCGTTGAAGCCGTTCGGGGCGATCCAGATTGTGGAGGACGTGGTCTCGAGCGGGGCCTGGAGTTCCGTCCGCGACGTGCGGCCGTTCGCGGCCGATGGGACGCTCGCGGCGTGGCCGGTGTGGCGGATCGTGTGCCCGCCGGCCTCAGGCGGCGCGCTCGGCCAGACGCTCGCCCGCGAGAGCGGCGGCGAAGTGATCTATGACTGGGGCGGTGGACTGATCTGGGCGTCGCTGCCGCCCAGGCCCGACGGGGGCGCCACGCTGGTCCGCCAGCGCGCGACGGCCGGCGGCGGCCACGCGACGCTGATCCGCGGCTCCGAACAGGTGCGTCGCGATATCGACGTCTTCCATCCGCAGCCAGCCGGCCTCGCAAGCTTGAGCGAGCGGGTCCGCAACAGCTTCGATCCCAAGCGCATCCTCAACCGCGGGCGCCTCATACGGGAGGGCGCATGAAGACCGAATTCAGCCTCGCCCAGCTCGCCGATCCCGACATTGCGGAAGCCGACAAGATCCTGCGCGCCTGCGTGCATTGCGGGTTCTGCACCGCGACCTGTCCGACCTATGTGCTGCTTGGCGACGAGCTCGACAGTCCGCGCGGGCGGATCTACCTGATACGGGAGATGCTGGAAAAGGACCGGCCGCCGACGCCCGAGGTGGTCAAGCACATCGACCGCTGCCTGTCCTGTCTGTCCTGCATGACCACCTGTCCGTCCGGCGTGCACTATATGCACCTGGTCGATCAGGCGCGGGTGCGAATCGAGAAGCAGTACAAGAGGCCGCTGGTCGACCGGCTGCAGCGCTCGGTGCTCGCCCTGGTGCTGCCGCGGCCTGCCGCGTTCCGCGTCGCCATCAAGCTCAGCCGCTTGGTCCGCCCGCTATTGGCCCTGCTGCCTACGCCCAAGGGACCGTCGGCGACGGCAACGTTGCTGCGTCGCGTCAAGGCAATGCTGGCGCTCTCGCCGGACCGGTTGCCGGCGGCGCCGCCCGCAGCGGGCAGCATCTTTCCGGCCCAAGGCGAACGGCGTGGTCGCGTGGCGCTCCTGCAGGGGTGCGCCCAGCAGGTCCTGGCGCCGCGAATCAACCAGGCCGCCATCAATGTTCTGACCCGCCATGGCATCGAAGTGGTGCTGGTGAAGGACGAACAATGCTGCGGCGCGCTGACCCACCACATGGGCCGTGACGACGATGCATTGGCGCGGGCGCGCGCCAATGTCACAGCCTGGACCGCGGAGGCTGCGCGAGGCGGCCTCGACGCGATCGTGGTCACGACCTCCGGCTGCGGGACCGTGATCAAGGACTACGGCTATATGCTGCGCGCCGAGCCTGATTTTGCCGGGCCCGCGGCGAACGTTTCGGCGCTCACCAAAGACATCACCGAGTATCTTGCCGGCATCGAACTGAAGGACGCGCAGCAACAAAGCGGCATCGTCGTCGCCTATCACTCGGCCTGTTCGCTCCAGCATGGACAGAAAATCACAGCTCTTCCGAAAGATTTGCTTTCCAAGAAGGGATTCGTGGTGAAAGATGTGCCTGAGAGCCATTTGTGTTGCGGCTCGGCGGGGACATACAACATTCTCCAGCCTGACATTGCGATCCAATTGCGCGATCGAAAGGTCGCCAATATCGCAAGCGTCAAGCCGGATATGATTGCGGCGGGCAATATTGGGTGCATGGTGCAGATTGCCGGCGGCACGTCAGTCCCTGTCGTCCACACCATTGAGCTTCTCGATTGGGCGACGGGCGGTCCCCGGCCAGGATCGAATTGATCGGTCGGCCCCCCCGGGAAATGCGCGGACGACTTCAAGCGCCCGATGGACATTGATCGGCGGCAACATGGAGGACCACGATGGCTAAAGGGAAAAAGGCCAAGAAGGGCAAGAAAGCGAAAAAGAAGAAGGTCGTAGCGGCGAAAAAGAAAGCGGCGAAAAAGGCCTCGAAGAAGTCGGCAAAGAAAGCGAAAAAATCGGCGAAGAAGGTCGCCAAGGCGCCCAAGAAATCCGCCAAGAAGGCGGCAAAGGGACCAGCAAAGAAAGCTGCCAAGAAGGCTGCCGCCCCGAAGAAGAGCGCGGTGAAAAGGAAGCCGGCCGCTCCGAAGCCGGCGCCCGCCCCCGAACCGGAAGCGCCGGCACCGAGCTGGGCCACGCCGACGCCGAGCCCCGAACCGTCATGGGAGCAGTCGGACGCGCCGAGCAGCAGCGAGGAGCACAACCAGTAGCGGACTGCGCCGGACGAGAGTCGGGCTGTCCGATTCCCTCGTTTCCTTCATTCGTGGCGGACATCAACAGGGCCGTGGCATCTTCGCCGCGGCCCTTTTTGCGTGCGTGATGGCTACCGAACACGAGGAGCGCCTAAGGTGTTGAGGCTTGCCCAGTGCGGTCCTGCCTTGGGAGGGCAATCCCATATGCGGATCACGCTGCTGGTTCGGTATTTCTGATACGGGCGGTCGCTCCACAAGCTCGTCATGCCCGGCCTTGTGCCGAGCATCCACGCCTTGGCTTCTCGTCAAGCAGCTCGCGGATGGCCGGGACAAGCCCGGCCATGACGCAGCGCGAAGTCAGCGCCAAAGTCCTCTACGTCTGCGGTCGCGCTGCGCCGGCTGCGCTTGTCGATTCGCAAGCGGCTTCTCAGCGGCGTGGTGGGTGGTTGTTGCCATCGAGCCATGATGTCCCCAGGCCCCCATCAAAATTGTTGTTCGAATGTCACACATGGAGAGCAACCTTATCGCGAACCCTTCGAAACGCCTAAAAAGGCGGCAGATGCTTGACTTTTTTGCTTCCCGGCGCGGGAACAACAATCCAGATTGTCTGAGTACTGAGATTTAGCCACAGCCCGATACCGCTTGCCCTGGGGGCGTTCATGGATCGGGCTGAACTTGAAGTGCGATGGGGATCGTTATGAAAAAAGTGACTTTGTTAGCAACGGCGCTAGCACTGGTATCCGGTTCGGCCTTCGCGGCCGATCTGCCGACCAAGGCACTCAAGGCGCCGCCGCCTCCGGCCTTCGAGCCTTGGGACGTTGCCTTCGGTGGCGCACTGATGAGCGACTACGTCTTCCGCGGCATCACCCAGTCGAACCATCAGCCGTCGGTGACGGCCTATTTCGAGCCCCGCTACAACGTCAACAAGGATCTGCAGCTCTACATCGGCACGTCGGCGGAAAGCATCTCCTTTGCCAACCGTGCAGCCGCTGAAGTCGACGTCTACGGCGGTATCCGCCCGACGTTCGGTCCGGCCGCGTTCGACTTCGGTGTCTGGGGCTATCTGTATCCGGGTGGCAGCTGTGTTGACGGTACCTTTCCGCCGCTCAACGCCGGCGTTTGCCCCGCGGGCGACAACAACATCTACCTTGTCAACGGCAACGTGCTGAAGAAGGATGTCAGCTTCTTCGAAGTCTACGGCAAGCTGACCTACACCATCAACGACAACTGGGCAGTCGGCGTCAACGAGTACTACTCGCCGAACTTCCTGAATTTCGGTGCCTGGGGCGACTATGCTTCGGTCACTGCCAAGTTCACCGCGCCGAGCACACTCTTCGGCTCGAGCGGCGTGGGCATGTATGTGTCCGGTGAATTCGGCCGTCAGTGGCTGGGCACCACCGACTCCTTCTATGGGATTCCCGGAACGGCCTTTGCCGCCGGTATCCCCCTTCCCAGCTATGACACCTGGAACATCGGCATCGGCTTCACCTACAAGGTGTTCACGCTGGATCTGCGCTACTCCGACACCGATATGTCGAAGGGCGATTGCAACGCCTTCACCAGCTCGTTTAGCGCGACTGGACCGGGCACTGCCGTGACGGCGATCAATCCGGCTGGATACAGCTCCAACTGGTGCGGCGCGGCTGGCATCGCCAAGCTCTCGTTCGACCTGACGGCGATCTCCAACTTGAAGTAAGCTTTCCGCACCGAACTGCGGAGACGCGAGGGCGGCAGATCACTCTGCCGCCCTTTTGCTTTGTTCGAGGTCCGCTGGGTTCACGTATTCGGTCACATGTGGAGAACCAGCGACTTGGCGGCGACGCCGGCTCCCATCGTCACTGCGCGGGGGATTGCACCTCTTCTTCCTTGCTGCGGTTCTGCAACGCAAACTGGTCGCCATCGTGGGTCAGCACCACATTGCGGTCGTGGAAGGCCTCGAGTGTCGAGCGATGGTCGATCGAGACGATCGTGGTTGCCGGCAAGCGTTCCTCGAGCAGGCGGTAGAGCTTTGCCTCGGCGGGCTCGTCGAGCGATGCGGTGGCTTCGTCGAGAAACAGGTATTGCGGAGCATGCAACAGCGCGCGCGCAAGCCCCAGCCGCTGCTGCTCTCCCAGCGACAGCATTCGATTCCAGTGCGCCTCCTCGTCGAGCTGCGGCTCGAGCCTGGAGAGCCCGACGGCGGCCAAAACGTCTTTGACCCGTTCCGTGCCGAAGTCGTCGACCTGTGCCGGATAGACGATCGCAGCCTTGAGCGTGCCGATCGGGAAATACGGCCGCTGCGGCAGCATCATCAGGCTGGCATGCGCTGGAATCGCAATCGACCCGCTGCCGAAGGGCCACACGCCTGCGATGGCGCGGAACAAGGTCGACTTGCCGGCGCCGGAGGGACCGGTCACCAGGGTACGTTCGTTGGGATTGATCGAAAAGCTCTCGGCTGAGATCAGCGGCACGCCGCTCGGCAGGCGTACCATGAGCTGCTCGAGATCGATCTTGTCGCCCCCGTTCGCGGCGACGACGTCGATCGCGGGCGGCCTCGCGGCGAGGTGTGCTGCGCTTTCGATCGACATCTCGAAGCCGTCGAGGCGGGCGACCACGGCGCGCCATTCGGCCAGCGAGCGATAGATCGAAACGAAGAAGGACAAGGCCTTTTGCACCTGGCCGAAGGCTTGGGCGGTCTGCATCAGGCCGCCCAGTTGAATCTTCCCGGCGAAGTAAGCCGGCGCGGCCAGCACAAATGGGAAGATCACCGCGGCCTGAGTGTAGCTCGTGGTAAAGGCGGTGAGCCGCTTGGTGCGGCTCATGATCTGATACCAGTTCTCGACGACGCGACCGAAGCGCTCGGCGAGCCGTTCGCGCTCGGCCGGCTCACCGCGTAACAACGCGATCTGCTCGGAGTTCTCGCGCACCCGGACCAGGTTGAAGCGGAAGTCGGCTTCATAGCGCTGCTGTTCGAAAGACAGGTTCACCAGCGGCGAGCCGACCCATTGTGTCAGCGCCGTGCCGAACACCGCATAGATCAGTGCGGCCCAAACCAGATAGCCGGGAATTGACCAATCGAGGCCGAACAAAAACAACGGCGCCGCGTTCGACAGGCCCCAGAGGATGACGACGAAAGAGGCGAGCGACACGATCGCGCTGAGCAGGCCGACCCCGATGCCGATGGTTTGTTCGATGAACTGCCGGACGTCATCGGCGATACGCTGGTCGGGGTTGTCGGCGGCATCGCCGGTGAGCTGCATGCGGTAGTGATTGGCCTCGTGCAGCCATTGCCCGAGATAGCGGCTGGTCATCCAGCGCCGCCAGCGGATCTGAAGCCATTGATTGAGGTAGAGCTGGTAGATCGAAAGGGCGACGGCGAGCGAAGCGATCGCAATGAAAAATCCGATGTTCCAGACGAAGCCTTCCCAGTTTCTGTCCTGCAGACTGTTGTAAAATCGATTGTACCACTGGTTCAGCACCACATCGATCGCCACCAGCGAGAGCTCGATCGCAATCACCGAGGCGAGCAGCCAGCGACCGGCGAATCGATCCTCTGAGCGGAAATAGGGGATGGCGATCCGCCATACGATGACGAGCGTCGCGCGGATTTTTTTCACAGATCAGCGTCTCCTGGGGGTGAGTTTAAAGGCCTGAAAAACCGGGCTAATCCGGCTCGCGCGGACGGGCTAGACTAAAGTCGCAAGTTCCCGGGTCCGGGCCGGCTTGTCCGCAGCTCTCACTCAACCCTAGCATGGGCACAACGGCGAGGGGTGGCGCGCCTTCACATGTCGCGAGGTTTTGAGCAGGGTTCGGCAATAGCCAAATTCTGAAACTCGTCTCGCGTCCTGCCGGGGTCCTCCACAACCGCGCCAAGGCTGCCCGGTCCGTCCACGCCGGCCGGGCGCCCATAATTGTCGTGGGGGAGGAACCTTGAATGTGGAACCAGATCTATAATCCGTTGGGAAATGCGGCGCTCTCGACCATCGCCGCAGCCGTTCCGGTCGTGACCCTGCTGGTCCTGATCGCGAGCGGCCGGGTGAAAGCACATATCGCCGCGATCATCGCGGTGATCGTGACCAATCTGATCGCGATCTTCATCTTCACCATGCCCGCGGGCATGTCGATCCGCGCCTCCCTGCTCGGCATCGTGACCGGCTTTTTTCCGATCGGCTGGATCGTGCTCAACGTGATCTTCCTCTACCAGATCACGGTCACGACCGGAAAATTCGAGCTGTTGAAGCGGGCCGTCGGCGGCGTCACGGAAGACCGTCGCCTGCAGTTGCTGCTGGTGGCGTTCTCGTTCGGCGCCTTCTTTGAAGGCGCTTCGGGCTTCGGCACGCCTGTCGCGATCACCGGCTCGATCCTGATCGGCCTCGGTTTCTCCCCGCTTGCCGCGTCCGGTCTCTCGCTGATAGCGAACACGGCGCCGGTCGCCTACGGCGCGCTCGGCACACCGATCCAGGGCCTTGCCTCGGTCACCGGCCTCGATCCCTATGTTCTCGGTGCGATGGTCGGACGCCAATTGCCGCCGTTTTCGCTGATCGTTCCGTTCTGGGTGGTGTGGGCGTTTGCGGGCTGGAGAGGCATGAAGGATGTCTGGCCGGCCATTCTGGTTACCGGCGTCTCGTTTGCGATCCCGCAATTCGTCATTTCGAACTTCGTCAATCCCTGGATCGTCGATATCGGCGCTTCGCTGATCTCGATGGGCTGTCTCATCCTATTCCTGCGAGTCTGGCAGCCGAGGCAGCTCTGGTTGTCGCCAGCCCTGCGCGGGCGCGATGAATCGGCTGCGACCATGACGGCCGCAAAGCCGCTCGACAAGACGCCCCTGACGCAGAGCGAACTCTGGACCGCGCTCCTGCCGTGGATCATCGTCTGCATCGTGATGCTGATCTGGGGCAACGGCGCGTTCAAGACCTGGGCGAACTCGATCTTCACCTGGAACTATGCCGTCCCCGACCTGCACAACATGATCAACAAGATGCCGCCGGTGGTGCCGAAGCCGACTCCGGAGGGTGCGGTGTTTTCCTTCACCTATCTGACCTTCACCGGTACGGGCATGCTGATCGCAGCGATCATTTCCGGCTTCATGATGGGTCTCTCACCAGGCAAGCTGATCAGTGAGTATGGCCGTACGATCAGGCTGTGCGGCATATCGCTGATCACGATCTCGGCGATGCTGGCGATCGGCACGCTGACCCGGCTCGGAGGGGTCGATGCGACGCTCGGTCTCGCCTTTGCCGCAACCGGAGTGCTCTATCCCTTCTTCGGCACGCTGCTCGGCTGGTTGGGTGTGGCGCTGACCGGATCGGACACCGCATCCAACATCCTGTTCGGCAATTTGCAGAAGATCACCTCCCAGCAGCTTGGCCTGTCGCCGATACTGATGGCTGCCGCGAATTCCTCCGGCGGCGTGATGGGCAAGATGATCGATGCCCAGTCCATCGTGGTCGCCTCCACCGCGACCAACTGGTACGGCCATGAAGGCTCGATCCTGCGCTACGTGTTCAAGCACTCGATCGTGCTGGCGTGCCTGGTCGGCATTTTCGTCACGCTGCAGGCCTATGTGTTCCCGTTTACGGAGATGGTGCTGAAATAGGTCACAGTATCCGTGACAAGAAATCCCCGCGGGCCTATGGGCCCGCGGGGTTTGTTTGTGCGGCATGCCTCTCTTGATCCCGCCAACCTGTTCAATGTCGCAGACCTCCAATAGAACGGCGCGCACGTCGAAAGATTCGAGAGGTCGTATGCGTCCAGTCAGGTCTGCTTTTCTCCCAACGAGCGCGGCGTTGATCTTGCTCGCGTCCACTGCAGGTTTCGTCCCGGCGCGCGCCGATAGCGCCTTTCCCTTTGGCATGGAAATGACGCTGGATGCGCTGCCGAAGCCCGGATCGAAGCGGATTCCTGACCTCGACATCGGCGACAACGGCGAAACCGTTCTCGAATTGTGGTGCAAGAGCGGCAAGGGCCAGTTTTCGGTAGCCGGCAACACCGTGATCTTCGTCGCGGGCCCGATGCAGGACCGCGCGTGCTCGCCTGATCGCGCTCAGGCCGACGACGAACTGATCGCGGCGCTCGGCGAAGCCACCACCTGGAAGCGACAGGGTGATTCGGTGTCCTTCATCGGGCCGAAGACGCTGCACTTCCGGCTCAACACGAACTGAAGATCGGAAGCGCGGCGCCGTTCACTTCCACGCCGACTTGTCGGCGTCCCAGCGCTGGCCTTTGAACTCTTTGGCCAGCGCTTCGATCGAGCCTGAATCGTCCTTCTGGTCGCCTTCCTCATCGCCGGACGAATCGTCTGACAGGATCAGCTTGGCACATGTGGTTGCGACGCTGGTCGAGACCTCGGGCGTGCGGATACAGAGTATCAGGTGGTCCGATCCGCGGGGCGTGTCCGGCGCCACCAGCCCGGTCACGTCGACGGTTTCGGTCAGCGCGAGCGCAGGGAAGAGCCGGCTCGGCCGCTTGAAGGTCAATTTCAGCTTGCCGGTGGTGCTGTTCCAGCCGGTCGCGACGGGTTGGGCGGCAAGCGTCCTGGCCAGCACATTGCTGATCGCCGTGGCCAGCTTCTCCTTGTTGAGCTTCTCCCCCTCGCGCCAGTCGGCGGCGGAGATGCGGATCGCACGATCCATCTCGACGATGCCGGTGGTCCATCCCGCCGCCGTTACGCCGGGCATCGATTTCGACTTCGCGATCAGTGCCGCAGCGCGCTCCGGATCGACCGACATGTTGATGGTCTGCTCGCCGGCGCGCATCGCGTCGCAGGTGACGGCGAGGCTGCTGACCGTAACCTCGACATCCTGGCCTTTGAAGCTTTTCAGGAAATCCGCCGCCGCATCAAGCTTGACCCGTACCCCGATCGATTCCGGCGACACCTCGCTGAAGTCTTTCGGTTGCGGCGTGATGCCATCGTCGGTGGATTGACTGTCCTGGAATTCCGCTTCGCTGATGTCGGAATTGTCGGTCGAGGCGACCTCCGTCACCGCCTGGCCGATCGCGATCTGGCCGCGGAACTCGAAGGTATCGCCGGTCGGCTTGCGCGTGAGTTTCACATTGACCGGTGCCTTGTCGACGACACTCTGCGTCGAGCCCGACAACGTCTGGCCATTGACGGAAAGGTTGACGACGAAACGGTCCTTGCGGTCGGAATTCCTGTCGGCCGGATAGCACACGTCGAGCACCGCAGCGGTGACCGCCTTGCCCTGCCGCGTCTCCTTGAGGATCGCGTCGGCATTGCCTTCCATCAATCCATCGATGGAGGTGAAATACCTAGTTTCACTCGCCCCGGCTCCGGTCTTCAAGAGCAGTTTGGTGTCCGCGAGGGCGATATCGGAAGACGTGATCAGCAAACCGGCCAAGAGGCCGCCGAAGCCAAGCAGCAGTGCGCGCATGTCAGTGTCCTGTTCCATCCGAATCCCAGACGCCCACCTTTTAAGAGCGGCATGACCAAAAAAGAAGGCCGCCCGGAGGCGGCCTTCGCGTTCATTGTCGGGCAGGGCGGGCTCAGAAGCCCATGCCTCCCATTCCGCCCATGCCGCCGCCAGCGGGCATGGCGGGCGCCGGTTCCTTCGGCAACTCGGCCACCATGGCTTCCGTCGTCACCAGAAGGCCGGCGACGGAGGAGGCGTCCTGCAGCGCGGTGCGCACCACCTTGGCCGGGTCGATGATGCCCTTGGTGACCAAGTCGACATATTGTTCGCTCTGGGCGTCGAAACCGAAGGTTTCCGACTTGTCCTCCAGGATCTTGCCGACCACGATCGAACCTTCAAGGCCGGCGTTCTCGGCGATCTGCCGGACCGGCGCTTCGAGCGCCTTCAGCACGATGTTGATGCCGGCCTGCACGTCCGCATTCTCGTTGTGGATGCGGCCGACCGCCTTCTTGGCGCGCAGCAGCGCCACGCCGCCGCCCGGCACGATGCCTTCCTGCACCGCGGCGCGGGTCGCGTTGAGCGCATCCTCGACGCGGTCCTTCTTCTCCTTGACCTCGACCTCGGTCGCACCGCCAACGCGGATCACCGCCACGCCGCCGGCGAGTTTGGCCAGCCGCTCCTGCAGCTTCTCGCGGTCGTAGTCGGAGGTGGTTTCCTCGATCTGCGCCTTGATCTGGGCGACGCGGGCCTCGATGTCCTTCTTCTTGCCGGCGCCGTCGACGACTGTGGTGTTTTCCTTGTCGATCACGACCTTGCGCGCGCGGCCCAGCATGTTGATGGTGACGTTCTCGAGCTTCATGCCGAGTTCATCGGAGATGAGCTGGCCGCCGGTCAGGATCGCGATGTCTTCCAGCATCGCCTTGCGGCGGTCGCCGAAGCCCGGCGCCTTGACGGCCGCGACCTTCAGGCCCGCACGCAGGCGATTGACGACCAGGGTCGCCAGCGCCTCGCCTTCGACGTCTTCGGCGACGATCAGAAGCGGCCGGCCCGACTGCACCACCGCTTCCAGCACCGGCAGCATCGCCTGCAGGCCGGAGAGCTTCTTCTCGTGCAGCAGCACGTAAGCGTCCTCGAGCTCGGTGGTCATCTTCTCGGCGTTGGTGACGAAATAGGGCGAGAGATAGCCGCGGTCGAATTTCATGCCCTCGACGATGTCGACCTCGGTCTC
>CAYVVB010000255.1:0-6868 GCA_964454955.1 uncultured Bradyrhizobium sp.
TCGTCGTCGGAGGCCTTGGAGAAGGCGCGGTTGTAGCTTTCCTTGATCCAGGTCTCATCCGGACCGGCGCTGTCGCGCGCCAGCGTCAGCCACATCAAACCGCGTGCCGCCTGCCGCGGCAGCCGGTCGCCGTTGAACAGCATCTGCCCCAGCAAAGCCTGAGCCTCGTGCTGGCCCTTCTGCGCCGCCAGCCCAAGCCAGCGGGCGCCATAGCGGAAATTGTCCGGCGAGGCGTCCGGCGCCTTCAGATAGAGCCGCGCCAGATCGTATTGCGCGTCCGCGTTGCCGAAATAGGAGGCCGCGTAAGAGAACATCTCCCGCGCGCGGTCCGGATCGGCCTTGACCTTGGAATTCGGGATGCCGTTGAGATAGTAGCGCCCGAGCGCCACAAAGGCGTTGGCGACGATCTGGGCCTGCGGCGACGAGGGACTGTCCTCCGCATGCGCATTGGCGATGAGGTTGAAATATTCGAACGCGCGCACGTCGTCCTGGGCAACACCGTCGCCAATGGCGTACATGTGACCCAGCTTCCATTGCGCCACAGGATGACCGCCCTCGGCCGCATATTCCAGGGCCGTAAACGATGCATCGCGTGCGCCCGATCCCGGCGCCCCTTTCTTCAAGGCGGCAGCCGACCCCGATTGCGGCGAGGCGACCTGTATCGCGGCATCCTGGTTGACCGGCGCGCCATCGAAGGCGAGCGCGGGGGTGGCGATCCATGACGCTCCAAACATCAACGCAACAATGATACGCTCAAATGTCTGCATAGCACTGCTTCTCATGCGCCCCGCCCGGATGGGTCACGGCTCCAGCCACCGCCGGCCCAACCTGCTGGGCATATTTCCAGAGCACGCCCGACGTGTGATTCGTCTCGCGCGGCTTCCACTTGGTTCTGCGTTCCGCAAGTTCCGCGTCGGTCAATTTTACGTTAAGTGTGCCGGCAACCGCGTCGATCTCGATGATGTCGCCGTCCTGCAACAGACCGATCGGGCCGCCGACCGCCGCCTCCGGCCCCACATGGCCGATGCAGAAGCCGCGGGTCGCGCCCGAGAAACGGCCATCGGTGATCAATGCAATCTTGCCGCCCGTGCCCTGCCCCGTCAGCGCCGCCGTGGTCTGCAGCATCTCGCGCATACCGGGGCCGCCGCGCGGCCCCTCGTAGCGGATGACGATGACCTCACCTTCTTTGTAGGTCCGCTTCTGGACGGCCTCGAAGGCATCCTCCTCGCGATCGAAGCAGCGGGCCGGCCCGGTGAAACGCAAATTCGACATTCCCGCGACCTTCACGATCGCACCCTCCGGCGCGAGGTTACCCTTCAACCCGACCACCCCGCCGGTGACGGTGATCGGCTTGTCGGCCGGCCGCACGACGTCCTGGTGCGGATTCCATTTCACGCTTTTGAGATTTTCGGCCATCGTACGGCCGGTCACGGTCAAGCAATCACCGTGCAGATAGCCGTGATCGAGCAACGTTTTCATCAGAAGCGGTATGCCACCAGCCTCAAACATGTCTTTGGCGACATAACGACCGGCGGGTTTCAAATCCGCGACATAAGGAGTCTTTTTGAAGATTTCGGCCACGTCGAACAGGTCGAACTTGATGCCGGCCTCGTGCGCGATGGCGGGCAGATGCAACGCGGCGTTGGTCGAGCCGCCGCTTGCTGCGACGACCGCCGCAGCGTTTTCCAGCGACTTGAGAGTGACGATGTCGCGCGGGCGGATATTGGCCGCGACCAGATCCATGATCTTCTCGCCGGCGGTCATGCAGAAGGAATCGCGGATTTCGTAAGGCGCAGGCGCACCGGCCGAATAGGGCAGCGCCAGCCCGATCGCTTCGGAGACGGTGGCCATGGTGTTGGCGGTGAACTGCGCGCCACAGGCGCCGGCCGACGGGCACGCCACCCGCTCGATCTCATCGAGGTCGGCATCCGACATTGCACCGACCGAGTGCTTGCCGACCGCCTCGAACATGTCCTGCACCGTGACCTGCTGGCCACGGAAATTGCCCGGCAGGATCGAGCCGCCATAGATGAAGATCGACGGCACATTGAGCCGGAGCATCGCCATCATCATGCCGGGCAGCGACTTGTCGCAGCCGGCAAGGCCGACCAGCGCGTCATAGGCGTGGCCACGGATGGTCAGTTCAACCGAGTCGGCGATGCATTCGCGCGACGGCAGCGACGAGCGCATGCCGTCATGGCCCATCGCGATTCCATCGGTGACGGTGATGGTGCAGAACTCGCGCGGCGTGCCGCCCGCATGCGCAACGCCCTTCTTGACCGCCTGAGCCTGGCGCATCAGCGCGATATTGCAGGGTGCAGCCTCATTCCAGCAGGTCGCGACACCGACGAAGGGCTGATGAATCTGCGCGGTGGTCAGCCCCATCGCATAGAGATACGATCGGTGCGGCGCGCGCTCAGGCCCCTCCGTCACATGACGGCTCGGCAGCCTCTTCTTGATGTCGGTCCTGGCGTCCATCGCGAAGTCCGTTTCACCGGCCAAACCCTGTCAGACCCGGAAAAAGCAGACCTCTTAGATGAGGACTTTCCTTCGCCTTTGTAGACGTCGTGGCCATCAGCCTACAAAGTTCCTTTCCGTGAGGGGTGTGGCCAAAAAGCGGCGATGACAAGAGCTGACCAGGACGTCAGCGAAATGTTCCCCTCCCTGTTGCGAGGTGGCAACAATCGTTGCGCCGCAGCAACCAGTTTTAGGCAAACTTTGATAGAGGGAGCTAATCGACCTTAACGTTGGCGGCCTTGATCATGGGCCACCACTTGGCGATTTCCGCCTTCTGCCAGTCGCCCAGCGCCTCGGGAGTCAGCCTGTCGGACGGCGGCATCTGCAGCCCCAGATTTTCGAACTGCTTGCGCACGCCCGGATCGTTCAGCGCCTCGACCGCTGCGGCATTGAGCTTGGCGACGATCTCCCTTGGCGTCCCTTTCGGCACCCATAGCCCCGACCACAGGGTCATATGAAACCCGGGAAGGCCGGCCTCGTCGGTGGTCGGGATGTCGGGCGCTGACTGGACGCGCTTGTCGTCGGTGACGGCGTAGGCGCGAATCGTGCCGGCGCGCACTTGATTGATGGAGTTTGAGGTCTGATCGAGAATCAGGTCGATCTGGCCCGCGACCAGATCGTTCATCGCTGGCCCCGTGCCGCGGTACGGGACATATTGAAGCTGGACGCCGGCGGCACTCTCGAAATAAAGGCCGGCGATGTGACTGCCCGAGCCCGCGCCGGCGGTGCCCGCCGTGGCCGGCGCAGGCCGCGCTTTCAGCCACGCGATCAACTCCTTCAGCGTCTTGGCCGGCAGCCCGTTCCTGCTGACGATCACCATCGGATTGCTCGGCAGCAACACCACCGGCTCGAGATCGCTCACCAGATCGTAGTTCAGCTTGTAGATCGCGCCGTTGGCGACGTGGGTGCCGAGATGGCCGATGCCGACGGTGTAGCCGTCAGGCGCCGCATGCACCACGCGGCCGACGCCGATCGAGCCGGCTGCGCCCGTCACGTTCTCGACCAGGATGGGCTGGCCGAGCGCCATCTTCATGCGCTCGCCCAGAATCCGCGCCATCGCATCCGACGGACCGCCCGCTGAAAACGGCACCACGATGGTGATGGGCCGCGAGGGAAAATCGTCGGCGAAGGCCGTGCCGCAGAGCGCAAGCAATCCGACCAGTGCGAGCAGAACCGTTCTTTGCATCACGCCTCCCCATGGTGATGCCGCCGAACAATCTCTTTCTAGAACATCGCGTAGTCGATCGGCTTCAATCGATCGAGCGTACGCGTCACCGGCGGCAGCGGATATTTAAGGCCTGTGGCGCAATTGAACAGCATCACGCGATCATTCTTGCCGACGCGGCCATCGGCAAGGCTCTGCTGATACGCAGCGTAGGTCGCCGCGCCCTCCGGACACAACAAGAGGCCCTCTTCGCGCGCGACGTCGTTCAGCGCGGCAGAAATCTTCTCATCCGTCACAGCAATCGCGAAACCTTTGCTCTCGCGCACCGCACGCAGGATAAGAAAATCTCCGATAGCCTGCGGCACGCGGATTCCCGAAGCGATCGTGTGGGCATCCTCCCAGCGCGCCGCGTGTTCGGTGCCATTTTCGAAGGCGCGGACCATCGGTGCGCAGCCGGCCGCCTGCACTGCGACCATGCGCGGCCGCTTCGCGCCGATGAAGCCGATCGCCTCCAATTCGGCGAACGCCTTCCACATCCCGATCAGGCCCGTACCGCCCCCGGTCGGATAGAAGATCACGTCGGGCACGTCCCAGCCGAGCTGCTCGGCAAGCTCGAGCCCCATCGTCTTCTTGCCTTCGATCCGGTACGGCTCCTTCAAGGTGGAGGTATCGAACCAGCCGACCTTCGCCTTGCCCTCGCCGACGATCTTGCCGCAATCGTCGATCAGGCCGTTGACGCGATAGACGGTCGCGCCCTGCAATTCGATCTCGCTGACATTCACCTCGGGCGTATCGGCGGGACAGAAGATCGTGGTCTTGATCCCGCAAGCCGTGGCATAGGCGGCAAGCGCCGCGCCCGCATTGCCGTTGGTCGGCATCGCCATGTGCCTGACGCCGAGCGCCTTGCCCATCGACACCGCCATCACCAGTCCACGCGCCTTGAACGAGCCGGTCGGCAGGCGCCCTTCGTCCTTGACGATGATCTCGCCGCCGCCGAGCTTCCTGGACAGCTTCGGCAGCCGGATCAGCGGCGTCGTCACCTCGCCCAGGCTGACGATGTCGGCGCATTTGCGCACCGGCAGCAGCTCGCGATAGCGCCACAGGTCGGCGGGGCGTTCTGCGAGCGCCTCCTTGCTCAGCGCCTTCCTGACGCCGGCAAGATCATAGCGCACCAGAAGCGGCTTGCCGGCCTTGGACAGGTTGTGGACCTGATCGGCGGGATAGTGGTCGCCTTCCATTGCGCATTCGAGATGGGTCACGAATGTCGGGCGTTCGATGGTCAGATTGTCGTTGTCGCGCACTGTTCGTTTCTTCCCTTGCTCATCGACGGCGTTTGTTTTCCCGTCATTGCGAGGAGCGTGAGCGACGAAGCAATCCAGGCTATTTCCGCGGATGCATTTCTGGATTGCTTCGCTTCGCTCGCAATGACGCCAGCCTCAGATGTTGAGAACCCGCCCGTAGGCGTCGAGCACCGCTTCCTTCATCATTTCCGATAGCGTCGGGTGCGGGAATACGGTGTGCATCAGCTCTTCTTCCGTCGTCTCGAGGTTCATGGCGACGACGTAGCCCTGGATCAGCTCGGTGACTTCGGCGCCGATCATATGCGCTCCCAGCAATTGCCCGGTCTTCTTGTCGAAGATCACCTTCACCAGTCCCTGGTCCTCGCCGAGCGCAATCGCCTTGCCGTTGCCAACAAACGGGAAACGGCCGACGCGGATTTCGCGACCGCCCTCTTTCGCCTTCGCTTCCGTGAGCCCGACGGAGGCGATCTGCGGATTGCAATAGGTGCAGCCGGGGATGAGGTTCTTGTCCATCGGATGCGGGTTGAGGCCCTTGATCGCCTCGACGCAGATCACGCCCTCATGCTCGGCCTTGTGCGCCAGCATCGGTGGTCCTGCGACGTCACCGATGGCGTAGATGCCCGGCACGTTCGTCCTGCAATGGCCGTCGATGACGATCGTGCCGCGGTCGGTCTTGACGCCGAGCTTTTCCAGCCCGAGATTTTCGATGTTGCCGACAACACCGACCGCGGAAATCACGCGCTCGAATTCGGCCGTTCGCGGCGCGCCCTTGCCGTCGTCGATGGTGGCCACGACGCTGTCGCTCTTCTTCTCGAGCTTTGCGACATTCGTGCTGGTGAGGATCTTGATCCCCAGCATCTCGAACCGCTTGCGCGCCAGCCCCGCGATCTCCCCGTCCTCGACGGGGAGAATCTGCGGCAGCACCTCGACCACGGTGACATCGCTGCCCATGGTGTGGAAGAACGAGGCGAACTCGATGCCGATGGCGCCGGAGCCCACCACCAGGAGCGACTTCGGAATCCGGTCCGGAACCATCGCCTCGAAATAGGTCCAGACCAGCTTCTTGTCGGGCTCGAGCCCCGGAAGCACGCGCGGCCGCGCACCGGTCCCGACGATGATGTGCTTGGCCTGATAGGCCCCCTCGCCCAGCGCGCCCTTCGGCGCCTCCACGGCCGACTTCTTCACGGTGACCTTGCCGGGCGCGTCGATCGTCGCCTCGCCCCAGATCACCGGCACCTTGTTCTTCTTCATCAAGAAGCCGACGCCGTCGTTGAGGCGCTTCGACACCCCGCGCGAGCGCTGCACCACGGCCTTTGGATCATAGCCGATCCTCTCTGCCGACAGCCCGTAATCCTTAGCGTGCTGCATGTAGTGAAAGATTTCCGCCGAACGCAAGAGCGCCTTCGTCGGGATGCAACCCCAGTTCAGGCAAATGCCGCCGAGATAGGACTTCTCGATGATGGCGGTCTTGAACCCGAGCTGAGCCGCGCGGATCGCGGTGACGTAGCCGCCGGGTCCGGAGCCGATGATGATGATGTCGAAGGAGGTGTCGGCCATGGCAATCTACTCGTTCCCGTCGTTCAACCGGCTTCACTGCTTGACACCGTCATTGCAAGGAGCGTGAGCGACGAAGCGATCCGGTCTGGTGCTGGCTTCCTGGATTGCATCGCTACGCTCGCAATGACGAGCCGCAACTCTCTCGTCGTCACACCATCATCATGACGGGGTTTTCGATCAGCTGCTTGAACACGCCGATCAGTTCGGCCCCAAGCGCGCCATCGATAGCACGATGGTCGCAGGACAGCGTCACGCTCATCATGTTGGCGATCTCGATCTTGCCGGCGCGCACCACCGGACGCTCCTCGCTGGTGCCGACCGCGAGAAT
>CAYVVB010000256.1:0-2541 GCA_964454955.1 uncultured Bradyrhizobium sp.
GCTGCTGACACACTGGTTCGACAAGACCGACGCATCGCATCTGCTCTTCATCGACGCGGACATGGGATTTGAGCCGCAGCTCATATTCGACATGATCGAGTTCGACAAACCGCTTGTCGGCGCGATCTATCCCAAGCGGCAGATCGATCTGAACCGCTTTGCGAGCGCAATCACCGCGGGCCGCTCGATCGACAAGGCGATCGCCTCGGCCTACGACTATGTCGTCCAGAAACCGGCCCGGGCGACGGCCCACAAGGGCTTCATGAAGGTAGAAAGCTGCGGGACGGGAATTCTCCTGGTCGAAAGATCCTGCATCGAGACCATGATGAAGAAGTTGCCGGAGATCGTGGATCATCGCCCACCGCAAACCCTCCATCTGGGTCGCAAGTCCGATCGCCTCATCCGCGCGTTCGAATTCCTGACCGTGGACGGCACGAGGCTGTCGGAGGATTACTCGTTCTGCTACCGCTGGCGCGGAATCTGCGGGGGAGAGATCTGGGCCAACGTCTCACATCCGATCACCCATGTCGGCCTCAATCACTTCACCTCCCGCTTCAGTGATGCGCCGGGCACAGGCGTCAAGGTCATCGAGACGCCGATTTCGCTGATCCCGGATCGGTTGAGGGTCAAGAGGTCAGGGCCGCCGCCTCGTTGATCCGTTTATTGCAACCGTTGCGCACCAAGTGAAAAACCCGCGGGAAACGAATCCCACGGGTTTTTCTTGATCTCCAAAAGGCTGTATCCGCCGGATTGCTCCGGCGGGTTCTGTCTTTATGCAGCCGCCTTGGCGGCATGAGCCTGGGTTTCCATATGGATGAGCACCTCGTTGGCGACGCTGCCCGCGTCCAGATGGAAATCCGATGCCGCGTACTGACCATTGAAGGCGATCGCAGCGGTGTTCGTGCCGTCGGTTACAGTCAACGTGCCGCCGGTCCCCTGCGCGTTCTCGGTGTATTTGAGGGTCGCGCTGCTGGCATTCAGGCCGTTGATGTCCAGGGTGTCGTTGCTGTCGAACCCGACCAGGATGCCCTTGAAATCTGCAGCATGATCCAGGATCAGCGTGCCGGAGGCCGTGTTGTCGAACAGAATCTGCTCGCCAAATTCGCCGCCGATCTCAAGACTCCCGTTGCCGGAGATCCGTGCCGATCCATCGCCACTCACATTGCCATTGAGTGAAAGGCTGCTGCCGTCGGCCCACAGCTGGCCATCATTGACGATGTCGCTCTGCACCGACAGACCACCCGCGCCGACCGCTTCCAGCGTGCCGGAATTGGTCACGGCGTTCGCGCCGGTGTCGATCACGAGAGCATTATCGCCCGTCGCGATGATCGTACCCTCGTTTACGAGCGTGAGCTGGCCGTCACCGAGCTGACCGGCGCCGGTGATAGTATTATCCACGTTCGTCAGTGTGACGGAGGCATCGCTGCCGAAGATCACGTTCTGCGAACTGTCGGACAACGCGACCGAGCCGCCGCCCTGGAGCGTGACGCCATGCTGGACGATCTCCAGATCGGTTTCGGACCCTGACGAGTTCAACTTGATCGCGCCGGAGTTGTCGACGACGCCGCTCAGCGGCAGCAACGCCCCGTCGCCCAGCACCAAATCGCCGGTGTTATGGGTCACGGGCGTCTGGTTGAAGACGAAGTCATCTGCAGTGAGCGCGCCCGCGTTCACGCCGGTCAGCGTAATGGTTTCGCCGTTGCCGAGGGTGAGAACCGCATTGCCGGCCGCGTCGGTCGACAGATGGGTCTGCACGTCGGCAAAACTCGAGAAACCGTCAAAACCGACGAGATCGATCTTGTCGTGGGCGACATCGAAGTTGTGCACCACGTCGGCCCCGATCTTGTTGGCGAACACCAGCGTGTCGTTGCCGCTCGATGCCGTGAGCGTGTCGTCGCCCGACCAGGCGAAGATCGGCGCGCCCTTGGCGTAGGCTTCGACGTTGTCCGCGACATAGGCCGTGCCGACACTGCCGTCGGCGTTGGTCCAGGTCTCGGTGACGTTGAGCACCAGCGCCCCGGTGACGCCGTCCGGCGAGGTGACCGACAGCAACCCGATATCGCTGGTCATCACCGACCAGGAGCCGTCGGCATTGTGCGTGCCTTCGCTCAAAGTCCAGCCGGATGGAAGACCGGAGACCGTCAGCGACACCGTCCCGACATGATCGGCAGGCGCGATATCAGCCAATGCGAGGTTGATCGCTTCGCCGGAGGTGCCGGCGGGGGCGGTAGAGATAATCTGATAGGTATTTCCCGCTTTGTCAGTGGCGACAATAGTCAAACTGTCGCCGCTATGGATGTTGGAGTTCGTGTAAGTCCAAGTTCCGTTGCTGTTTAGCGTTGCGGAACCACTCGCGTTCGAATGGTTCGAGTCGGTGATCTGCACGGACGCAACGCCTGACCCGGTATCAGAGTCGGTGCCAGAGAGAGTGTGAGAGTTGCTGCTGTAGGTGGTCTTCGCAACCGACGGCGCCGTCGTGTCGATCGTCACGGACAATGCGCTCGACTGAGCGATATTGCCCGCAGCGTCGGTGGTCACCGC
>CAYVVB010000257.1:0-1526 GCA_964454955.1 uncultured Bradyrhizobium sp.
ATGATCAGCGTCTTGCGGCCCTGGAGTCGGGCGATCGCGTCCGAGATTTCAGCTTCTGTGATGGCGTCGAGTGATGACGTCGCCTCGTCGAACAGCAATATGTCGGGGTCATGGTACAGCGCACGGGCGATCGCCAGCCGCTGGCGTTGCCCGCCCGAGAGGCGCAGGCCGCGCTCGCCGATCAGCGTGTCCAACCCCTTCGGCAACGTGGCGACCAGCGCGTCGAGCGATGCCGCCTCCAGCGCTATCTTCATCCGCACCGGATCGAACTCGGCCTCGGTCTCTCCCAGCACGATATTCCGTCGCACCGATGCATCGATCAGAAACGTTTCCTGCGGTACATAGCCGAACAGGCCGCACCGCACCGGCTCGTCGTGGCGTACCTGCTCGTCATCGATCCAGACCGAACCCTGCGATGGCGGAAGCAATCCGAGGATGATGTCGGCCAGCGTTGTCTTGCCTGCGCCCGAAGGCCCGATCAGGCCGACAGCTTCGTTCTTCCGGATGGTCAATGTGATATCGCGAAGAGCCGGTTCTCGCGTCGCTTCGTACTGCGCGCTGACGTCCTCCAGGCGAATCGAATCCCGGAGGCGGTAGCGATCCGGCTTCGGCGGGGCGAGCAACGGCAGGTGGCCCTGCCGGAAGGCGACCACATCCCGATATATCGCGTCAATGGCGGATTGCCCGAACTGCAATCCTTGGACCGCGGATACGATTCGCGATGTCGCCGGCATTACCCGATAGGCCGCCGCGCCCAGCAACGCCAGAACCGGGACGATCTGCGCCGGCGACTGATCGGTCACCAGCATGTATCCGATCGCACCGAGAAGGGCGCCGACGACCACCACTTCCAGGACCGGCTTCAGGATCTGCCCATAGAACGTATTGCGCACCCCGGCCCATTTGGCCAGCCGCATCCTCTCGCCATAGGCGTCGGAAAACACCGATTCGGCGCCGAGAGTCTTGATCTGCTTGATGCCGACCAACGCTTCCGCGACGATCTGGAAGAGGCGCTGCGCGGTATCCTTCTGAACTTGGCCCCAATGCCGGAAATGCCGGTTGGCGATCAGGAGATAGGCCGATCCAATGACGCCAAAGGCCGCAGCCGCGACAAGGGTGGCCTCCGGGCTCAGGTACAGCATCATTGCCAGCAGGCCAAGCAGCAGAAGCACGTCGCTCGCCAGCTCGCTGAGCTTGACGACGCTCTGGCAGAGCTGTCCGACGGAAGTGTGGACGTTGTTGTAGAGATCGCTCGATTGCCGACGCAGGTGCAGCAGGTACGGGCTCCGCATGTAGCCGTCGAACAGCAGCGTCGAGACATTGCCGCGAATCGTCCATTCCATGTCGGCGCGAATCCACTGCGAAGCGAGCAGAAGGACGGACTTGACGACGAACATCCCGAACAGCAACACGCAGAACAAGGCGTCAAGCCCGGTTCCGGTGGCGACGCCGAACCAGTCGGTCGCGAGCGCGACGACGCGCGTATTCTGGAACGCGGCTGGATCGACGATCAGCTTGAACAGCGA
>CAYVVB010000258.1:0-3379 GCA_964454955.1 uncultured Bradyrhizobium sp.
CCGCGATAGATATTCGTCAGCTTCTCAATGTCCGAGACAGCCGCGCGTTCGTCGATCTGGTGCATGGTCTGTCCGACTAGTCCGAACTCGATGACAGGGCAGTAACTTGCGATAAAGCGCGCGTCGGACGTGCCGCCGGTCGTCGAGAGCTCCGGCTTGCGGCCGGTAACGTGCTCGATCGCTTCGACAGCAAGATCGGTGAATGGGCCGGGCTTGGTCAGGAACACCTTGGAGTTGGACGGCTGCCACTCGATGCGTGCGCGGATGCGGTTGCCCGCAGCTTTTGCGACACGCTCCTCGACCAGCTTGCGCAGGGATTCCCGCGTGTGCAGGTCGTTATAGCGGATGTTGAATTTGGCGCGGGCCTGGGCAGGGATCACGTTGCTTGCGGCATTGCCGACATCCACGGAGGTGAATTCCAGATTGGAAGGCTGAAACTGCGCGCTGCCGTGGTCGAGCGGCTCGTCGCAGAGCGCCACGATCAACCGCGAAATATCCGGCACCGGGTTCTGGGCGCGGTGCGGATAGGCGACATGACCCTGCCGTCCCTCGACATAAAGCGTCCCGGATTGCGAGCCGCGCCGGCCGATCTTGATGCAATCGCCCATCGCCTCCTGATTGCTCGGTTCGCCCAGCACGCAATGGTCGAACATCTCGCCGCGCGCCGCGGCCCATTGCAAGAGCTTGACCGTGCCGTTGACGGAGAGGTCTTCCTCATCGCCCGTGATCAGGAAGGAGATCGAGCCTTTGCCATCCTGGCGCGGCTTGCCGCCGTTGGCAGCGAGATGGCCGAGCACCGCGGCAACGCTGCAGGCGATGCCGCCCTTCATGTCCACCGCGCCGCGGCCATAGAGGTAGCCGTCCCTTACATCGCCCGAGAAGGCCCCGTGGCTCCAAGCGGTCTCATCGCCCGCCGGCACCACATCGGTGTGACCGGCGAAGGTGATATGCGGCGCCGTGTTGCCAATCCGCGCATAGAGATTGTCGATATCGGCGGTGCCTGGCTCACCGAAGGTGACGCGATGCAGCTCGAAGCCGGCTCCTTTGAGGACGCTTTCGAGGACGCCGAGCGCACCGGCGTCAGCCGGGGTCACCGAAGGGCAGCGGATGAGATCGCGGGCAATGGCAAGGGCATCGGTCATGCCCACCGCATAACATGCATGCCCGACGACGGGCTAGCCTGGAGAAGCGCGCTGTCGCGCGCTTCCCGGGCCGACCGGTTTGACGGCGAGATTGAGTTAGTCCCGCAGCAGCTCGTTGATGCTGGTCTTGGCGCGGGTGCGCTCGTCGACCCGCTTGACGATGACCGCGCAGGCGGTTGAGGGGCCCGGCTGCCCGTTCTTCAACGGTTTTCCCGGCAGGGCGCCCGGCACCACCACAGCATATTCAGGAACCTCGCCGACAAAGATCTCGCCTGTCTCGCGATCGACGATCTTGGTGGAGGCGCCCAGGAACACTCCCATCGAGAGCACCGCCCCCTTGCGCACGATCACGCCCTCCGCGACCTCGGAGCGCGCGCCGATAAAGCAATCGTCCTCGACGATCACGGGCTCGGCCTGCAGCGGCTCCAGGACGCCGCCGATGCCGACGCCGCCGGAGATGTGCACGCGCTTGCCGATCTGGGCGCAGGAGCCGACGGTTGCCCAGGTGTCGACCATGGTGGCTTCATCGACATAGGCGCCGAGATTGACGAAGGACGGCATCAGCACGACGTTTCTCGCAATGAAGGCCGAGCGACGCACGATCGCGCCGGGCACGGCGCGAAAGCCGGCATCACGAAAACGGTTCTCGCCCCAGCCCTCGAATTTCGAGGGCACCTTGTCCCACCACGACGCCTTGCCGGGGCCGCCCGGGATGACGCTCATGTCGTTGAGGCGGAACGACAACAGCACTGCCTTTTTCAGCCACTGGTTGACCTTCCACTTGCCGCTCTGCTCGCGCTCCGCAACACGCGCCTCACCCTTGTCGAGCAGTTCGAGCGAGCTCTCGACGGCGTCGCGCACCTCGCCCTTGGTCGCGGTCGAAACGCCGTCGCGTGCCTCAAAGGCGGCGTTGATGGTGGATTCGAGAGCGGACACAGACATCGAAGCTTCCCTGGCTGATTTGGCGGCGGGAAGCGCTTTTTCGGGATTTGGCGAGGGAGAGTCAAGGCGCTCCCACACGGCAGCCGGGGGTTATGGGCCGCGGCTTTCGCCGGGGCGCCGCATAGCTTGTGTCGCCAGCTCCCGCAAAAATCCCGTGAGGTCGTCGGTGACATGATCGACATGGGAGGCCTCGCGGCCTTCCAGCTCCCAATCCTCGCGCACCACCTCCCGGGAGCCGTCGGGCACGACCAGCACGGTGGTCATGCCGAGCTCATGCGGGATGACGAGGTTGCGGGCGAGATCCTCGAACATCGCCGCCTTTGCGGGATCGACGTCGTGGAGTTTAAGGAAGCGCTGATAGGTCTGGGACGCCGGCTTTGGCTCGAGCTCTGCGGCAATGATGTCGAACACCGCATCGAAATGGCCTGACAGCCCAAGTCGCTCCAAGACCTTATCGACGTGATCGACTGAACCATTGGTCAGGATCAGCTTGCGGCCGGGAAGCGTGGCAATCGCGGTCCCCATCGCCGGATTGGGCTCGAGCGGCGAGTGGTCGATCTGGTGCACATAGGCGAGGAAATCGTCCGCGTGCACGCCGTGCAGGGTCATCATTCCGCGCATGGTGGTACCGAAGCGGCGGTAATAGTCCTTCTGAATGCGCCGCGCCTCCTCCGGCGATACGCTCAGCCAGCGGCTTACGAACTCTCCGATGCGCTTGTCGACCTGCTGCCACAGATTGACGTGATGCGGATAGAGCGTGTTGTCGAGGTCGAAGACCCAGGTGTCGACGTGGGCGAAGGTGCGGGGGATGTTCGTCATCGCTCTCTTGGATGTCTCATCACGGCATCGCAAAGCGGAGCGTCTTGCCGCCGCCGGACATATCGACCACCGCGAAGCCGGTGGCCGAAAAGCCCCGGCTGCCGCAGTCGGCCTGCTCGGTGGTTTCGAACTTGCTCTCGCGGGTGCAAAGCTGTTTCGGGCCGCCCCAGTTCAAAGGCCTGTCCTTGATCTTGATGGTACTGCTGTCGGCATCGACGGCCTCGGCAAAACTATACACCTGCCTGGGCTGGCCGGTGACGTCGGGATGCAGGCATTTGCCGGGATCGATGCGGTACCAGCCGCGGCTCACCACGGACTTGCCGTCGTCGGTCGCGACCGCCGCCATGATCTTGTGCGGGGTATCGTTGCACCAGGTGAGCCCGGTGGGCGAGGGCGATTGAACGGCGTCGACCATGGTGGTGAAAAAGTTCGGCGAGCTTACCGCGTCGGGTGAAAGTCCGCGGCTTTTCAAAAAC
>CAYVVB010000259.1:0-3395 GCA_964454955.1 uncultured Bradyrhizobium sp.
ACACCTCGCCGGCGATGAACACCTCCCGCGCGGCGCGCCGCTGCAAGCCGTAGAGATCGGTGAAACCCTCGGCATCGGCCTCGTCGGTCCAGTCGAGCCAGAGCTTTTGTACCTGCGCCTTGATCTCGGGCTCGGAGATCAGCGAAGACGGCTTGATGCCGGCGCCGACCACGTTACCAGCCCAGCTCTCGATTGCGTTCGCCGCATAGCCGTTGTTGCGAATGAGCCAGCGGGCGCGCGCTGTGATGTCGGGACCAGCCGCGGCGATCAGCGTGTTGAGATGCGCCCGGCTCGGCTGGAATCCCTTTAATCGCCGATTTGCGAGCCCCGCCTCGAAGCCTCCGATAAACGCTCCGACCCGGCGCCGGAATGCTGTCAGCGACGCGAGCATTCAAAGTCCCTTGGAGGCAGACGTCAGGATTCGTCGTTTGCGGCCGCCCTCCTGGGCGGCCGCGATCCGACGTTCGAGATCCGTGATGGCGGTCGCCATCTCGGCATCGGAAGCGTAGGTAATCCGCCGGCCGTCGATCTCGACCGTGCGCACGCCGCGGAAGCGCGCAGCGAGCAGCAAATCGCGCTGCGCCGTCATCTCTTCGAGGGTCATGGATTCAGCTCAGGTAGCTCGATCGAAACACGCGCCGGGCACGGCGCTCCGGCCGACGCCGGATGACCCCGGCGATGCTGTCGGCTACCGATTGCGGATCGGGCGATTGGTCATTCTCGACCTCCTCCGGGAGGCCGACCTGGCTCTCCAAGTCGCGCCACATGGCTTCGGTCCAGCGGTCGGCGCCGGCGATCCAGGCCGCAGCGCGCGCGTAAACCCGGCAGTCGAGTGCTTCGTTGCGCTCGCGCAGTTTTTGCCATTCGAGCCGCGTGAAGCCGCGCTTCGTCTTCACCGTGACGAGCTGCTCGGCAACGAGCTGTTTGATCCACTCAGCCTCGGTGCCGCGCGGCAGGTGAACGTAGCCCGCGGGAAACTTCGCGCCTGCTGTGATCTCCTCATCGGTCGGCGTCGACAAACGCAGGTAGCGATACGTCTCGCTCTTGAACGTCGCGACCGCGATCGTCCACAGTCGTGCGCCGCGGCGAAGCTTCTTGCCGCCTTCGGTGACGTCGACGTGCGTCGGACCGATCACCGGCGCCGCGCGATTGAATCCCTCGACGCCCTTGATCGGCGCGACCTGGGCGTGGCCAACCCGGCGAGCCCAGGCGTAGACGGCAGGCGCCTCGTAGCCGGTATCGATTGCAAACTTCGCGATACCGATTCGCGTGCCGTGGGCGTGCAGCCAGGTCCGATTGAGCAGGCCCGCGAGCTCTTCCCAGGTCCCGGTCTGCTCGGGTCCGCCTTCGACCACGATGTGATCGACGAGCCAGCTTTCGAGACCACGGCCCCAGGCCCAGACGTCGACCTCAATGCGATCCTTCTGGACGTCAGCGCCCGCCGTCAGGAACAGGCCTCCGCCTGGCACTGTGCCAATCTGCCAGGACTCGCGGCGCTCATAGAGCCGCTGCCAGTCCGGCGCTTCGCCGGTCTCGATCCACGTCTCGCCGAGGACGCTGTTCTTGAAGCTGCGCTTGGCCTCGTCGGTGGTCGCCGACTCCCACAGCCGGGCGATGTTCTCCCAGGAGAACCAACCGACCGGCGAATAAAGCGCCGAGATATGAAACCCGATCGTGCCGGGATCGTGGGCTTCCGCGGTCGGGCGCCACTGCCCGGCCTCGAGCATGGCCGTCTTGTGATGCTCTTCGATCCGGCCGTCACAGGCCACGCACTCATAATGTGCACTCTCGGGTTGCCCTTTCTCCCATCGCAGCCTCTCGAATTTGAGCCACTGCATCTCGCCGCAATGCGGACACGGCACGAAATAGCGCCGCTGATCGGACGCCTCGTACTCGCGCTCTATCCGCGACAGGCCGTGGATGGTCGGCGTTGAGCCGAGCAGGATCTTGGAGCGCCACGAGAATGTGCGCGTCCGCGCCTCGGCCAACGCAACCGGATCGCCCTCTTCATCCGCGGAGGGTGGATATGCGTCGACTTCATCGAGGAACAGGTAGCGCGCCGGCATGGACCGCAGGCCCACCGCGCTGTTCGCCCCGGTGATGACGAGCAGCCCCGCTGGAAACTCCTTCGACAACACCGTGTTGCCGGCGTCGCGCGAACGCGCCGGCTTGACGCGCTCCCGCAGCGCTGGACTCTCGCTGACCAGCGGATCGATGCGTTGGCGCGAGAAGCGTTTCGCAAGCTCGACAGTCGGCTGCACCGCGAGCATCGGCCCAGGCGCATGATGGATGACGTATCCGATCCAGTTGTTGCCGCCCTCGGTGAAGCCGACCTGCGCCGACTTCATCACCACGATGCGGCGCGCCGGATGTGTTGGTGACAGCGCATCGATGATCGCCCGCATGTAGGGCGTGCGATCGGTGCGGTAGCGCCCGGGCTCGGCGGACGCGCGAGGGCTTAGCACCCGATGGCGGTCGGCCCATTCCGAGACTGTCAGCGCCGGGTCGGGGGTCAGTCCGTCGCGCCACGCCTGGCTGAGTTCATCCGCGCCTTCAAACGTGAACAGATCACCGAAGCTCGGCTCGAATCTCGGCGAGCTCGGCGAGGTGGCCTCGGACATGCGTCTCAATCAGCTTCTGGACCAAGTGCGCTTCCACGCCGAGGTCAGCCGCAATCAGGGCCGAGACCCGCGCCGGCCAGTTGAGCCAGGAATCCCGTTCCTCGCGCGCCAACCGGAACACTAGCGCGGTCGCGCGAGCGCGATCGACGAGTTCGCCCTTCATGCGCTGCAGGCGCAGCCGCGCGAGATGCGCCTTCGCGATCTCGTGGGCGGTGCGCGCCTGGACGAAGGTGACGTTGCCGCCCGCAGGTAGCCCTTGCTCCTTCAGCGTCTCGCGGACAGAGCCGAGCGCGGCCTCGCCGACCGGGCGCAGCTTCTCTGCGGAGGCTTTTGGTTTCGATCTCGTGCGCCCCGGATCGGTCGAGCGCTCCCATGACGCGTCCGCTTTTGCCGGATCGACGGTGCCGTCCGGCTCCAAAGGCACGCGCCCCTGCTTGATGGCGCGGAGGACCGCGACGTGGCTTACCCCGCGCCGGCGGGCGTAGGCGCGGATTGATAATCCCATGATCCTTCAGGCGTGCACAAAGCAATCATATGACCCGATTATCTGCTTGGCTCCCGGGCGAAGCAGCGCGTTTATGACGTCATCGAATGACGGAGGCCCTCATGACCAGGATCGCCACATTGCCCAGCAACAATGAAGCCTGGGGCTTCTTTGGCACCATCCGCCACCATGCCGATCCCGCCGAAGCCTGGCCGATTGCGGTTGGGGCTATCGCCGACGCGACTGGATGCTCGGAGATCGGTGTTCGCGACTTTCTCGACAGCCGCCAT